>NZ_JBEXRA010000144.1:0-1028 GCF_040612855.1 Streptomyces sp. NPDC006332 | reverse complement strand
GGGCGGATTCTCGGGGTCCTCGCAACACCTGATGGCTTACGCGGCTGTCAGTAGATCACGCAGGCGCTCGGCTGGGGTTCTCCAGCCGAGCGTTTTGCGTGGCCGGCCGTTGAGTTGTTGGGCGACGTGTTCGAGGTCTTCGGCGCTGTGCGCGGACAGGTCGGTGCCCTTGGGGAAGTACTGCCGCAGCAGGCCGTTGGTGTTCTCATTCGACCCGCGTTGCCATGGGGAGTGTGGATCGCAGAAGTAGACCGGCACTCCCGTGGCGACGGTGAACTGCTTGTGGGCGGCCATCTCGCAGCCCTGGTCCCAGGTCAGCGAGCCGCGCAGGTGCTCGGGCAGAGTCTGGATCAGCGGCACCAGCACGTCGCGGACTTCCTCGGCAGTGTGTCCGCCGGGCAGATGTCCGAGCATGACGTAGCGGGTGGATCGCTCGACCAGGGTCACGATCGCGCTGTCGCTGCGGGGGCCGACGATCAGATCGCCTTCCCAGTGGCCGGGAAATGCCCGGTCTTCCGCTTCGGCAGGCCGCTCGGAGATCATCACCATCTCGTCGACGAAGCGGCGAGTGCGCTGCTCCGGGCTGCGGTGAGGCTTGCGGCGGGTGCGACCGCTGCGCAGTGCGACCGCGATCTCGCGGCGCAGGCCGCCTCGGGCCTGGACGTAGATGGCCTGGTAGATCGTCTCCGGACTCACCCGCATGCTCTCGTCGTCGGGGAACTCGATGACCACAGCGTGACTGATCTGCTCTGGGGACCAGCGTTCGCGCAGCTTGTCCTCAACGTATCGACGCAGCGGCCCGTCTGCGGCGAGCTTCGAGGCCTTGGGCCGTGTCCGGCTCTCAGCCCAGGCCCGCTGGGCCCGGTGCGGCCGGTAGACACCGTCGACCGCTCGGGCGTCGATCTCCCGCTTGATCGTGGACGCCGGCCGTCCCAGAGCCAGTCCGATCGCCCGCAGCGAGTGACCGACACGGTGCATGTCGGCGATCGTCTCCCGCTCGGTCACGCTCAGGAACCTGGCCTGCAGTG
>NZ_JBEXRA010000143.1:0-1052 GCF_040612855.1 Streptomyces sp. NPDC006332 | reverse complement strand
TGTATTGACCCGCAGGGTTGTTCACGCGGGTGATGGGTGGCTGGCCGCCGAGTGCGGTGTGGCAGCGGTGGTGGTTGTAGGTGTGCAGGAAGTCTGCCAGGGCTGCGGTGCGTTCGGTGTTGCTGGTGTAGGGCCGTAGGTAGGCCCATTCGTCGAGCAGGGTGCGGTTGAAGCGTTCGACCTTGCCGTTGGTCTGCGGCCGGTAGGCCCGGGTGAGCTTGCCGGCCGCGCCCAGGTCGGCCAGGGCTTGGCGCCAGGCGAAGCTTTTGCGGTAGGGCCAGGCGTTGTCGGTCAGGACACGCTCGATGCGGTCGATGCCTGAGGCTGCGAAGAAGGCTGCTGCCCGGCGCAGGAAGCTGGCGCAGGTGGCGGCCTTCTCGTCCTGATGGACCTCGCTGTAGGCGAGGCGGGAGTGGTCGTCGACGGCGGAGTGGATGAAGTCGAAGCCCATGCTGCTGCGCCGGGTGCGGCCGGCCTGGCGGCCCAGGACCTTGTGCCCGCCGCCGTCCGGGATCCGGCCGAGTTTCTTGACGTCCACGTGGATGAGTTCGCCGGGGCGGTCGCGCTCGTAGCGGCGGATGACCTGGCCGGTGGGCCGGTCCAAAAAGGCCAGGCGGTTGAGGCCATGACGGACCAGGACGCGGTGCACGGTCGAGGCGGGCAGGCCCAGGATCGGACCGATGCGGGCCGGGCCGAGCTTGCGGTCCTGGCGAAGACGGCACACGCGCGCCTCGATCGCCCCTGCCGTGCGGTGCGGCGTCGAGCGCGGACGGCTGGACCGATCGTGCAGTCCTTGCTCGCCCTCTGCCTGCCAGCGGCGTATCCACTTGTGCGCGGTGACGCGGGAGATGCCCATCTCGGCGGCAACATGGGCGACAGGGCGGCCGGAACGGACACGATCGACCAGCAGCCGCCTGCCGTGAACGGTCAGCCGGGCATTACGGTGGAACACGAAGGCCTCCGTGCGGTGAAGATTCGACACCTCCACCACACACGGAGGCCTTCGCCATGATCAAGCCCGGCCAGCGTTAACAACGCTCGTGATCAATACA
>NZ_JBEXRA010000142.1:0-1386 GCF_040612855.1 Streptomyces sp. NPDC006332 | reverse complement strand
GGACACCGACACGGTGGTGTGGAAGGTGGAGGCGGGATCGGTACGGGACGAGTCCGTACGGTCCCGGATCCAGCCCGCGCTCGATGAGATCGGCAGGATGAAGGGCGTCGGGGCGGTCGCGAGCCCGTACGCGAAGGGTGGCGCCCCGCAGATCAGCCGGGACGGGCGGACCGCGTACGCCCAGGTGACGTTCGCCCATCAGGCCGACGCCATCCCCAAGGAGCTGGTCGAGAACGTCATCGACACGGCCCAGAACGCCGAACGGGCCGGTCTCCGGGTGGAGCTGGGAGGCCAGGCCATCGCCACCGTCCAGCGACCCCCCGCCGGGTTGTCCGAACTGGTCGGCATCGTGGCGGCGGGGGTGGTCCTCTTCCTCGCCTTCGGTTCGCTCTTCGCGATGCTGCTGCCGATCGTGGTGGCCGTCGCCGCGGTCGGCACCGCCACGATGGCAACGACGCTGCTCAGCCACCTCACGAACGTGCCCGAGATCGCCCCGCTGGTCGGCTCGTTGATCGGCCTGGGCGTCGGTATCGACTACGCCCTGTTCATCGTCACCCGGCACCGGCGCGGCATCATGCGCGGGGTGAAGCCCGAGGATGCGGCGATCACGGCCCTGAACACCTCCGGTCGCGCGGTGCTGTTCGCGGGTGCCACGGTGTGCATCGCGCTCGGCGGCATGCTGGTGATGAACATGCGGTTCCTGGACGGGGTGGTCATCGCGGCCTCGTTGACCGTGCTGCTCAGCATCCTGGCCGCCGTCACCCTGCTGCCCGCCCTGCTGGGGATGTTCGGCATGCGGGTGCTCAGCCGCCGGGAGCGGCGCCGGCTCGCCACGTCCGGCCCCGAGCCGGAGGAGGCAAGCGGTCTCGCGGCACGCTGGTCGTCGTACGTGCAGCGGCGCCCGCGCGCGGTCGCGCTGATCGCGTTCGTCGTCATGGCGGCCATCGCCGTCCCCGTCCTGTCGATCCGGCTCGGCACCTCGGACCAGGGCAACCAGGCGGAGTCGACGACGACGCGGCAGGCGTACGACCTGCTCTCCGAGGGGTTCGGCCCCGGCTTCAACGGGCCGTTGCAGGTGGTCGTGGACGGCTCGGCACCCGCGACGCTGGTGTCGTCCATCGGGAAGACCGAGGGCGTGGCCCAGGTCGCCGCCCTCCCGCCCGTGAACGGCGTCTCGGTGATCCGGGTGGTGCCCACGACGTCACCGCAGTCCGAGAGGACGGACCAGCTGATCGACCGCCTGCGCGACGAGGTGATCCCTCAGGCCGGAGTCAAGGCTCACGTGGGTGGTGTCACGGCGGTCTACAAGGACTTCGCGGCGGTGACCGGCGAACGGCTGCCGTACTTCATCGCGGCGATCGTCGCTCTCGGTTTCCTGTTGCTGCT
>NZ_JBEXRA010000141.1:0-1471 GCF_040612855.1 Streptomyces sp. NPDC006332 | reverse complement strand
CCCCCCCCATTACCGTCTTCGTAGCCCCGCAACGGGGTTACCGGCCTTCGGAGTTGGCATGACTACCTCCCCTTGTCGAGTGCATGGCCTGGGGGGTGGTGTCACCAGTTCCGAAGGCACTGACAGACCGCTGATTAGGGGCATGACCACCGGCTTCTTCGCAGGTCGGGAGGCTCTTCGTAATGTGGATGTGGCGATCAGTGCCGTGGCAGGGCCGGGCGAGTACGACCGGAGGACACCGCACGTGATCGATACCGGCGACATCGACGTCTACCTCGGCCTGGACGTCGGCAAGGGCGAACACCACGCCACCGCTGTCACTCCGGCCGGAAAGAAGGCATTCGACAAGCGGCTGCCAAACAGCGAGCCCAAGCTCCGCGAGGTCTTCGCCAAGCTGCAGGCCAAGCACGGCACCGTGCTCGTCATCGTCGACCAGGTCGCCTCCATCGGGGCCCTGCCCCTGGCCGTCGCCCGCGAGCTCGGCTGCCACGTCGCCTACCTGCCCGGCCTGACCATGCGGCGGATCGCCGATCTTTACCCCGGCGAGGCCAAGACGGACGCGAAGGACGCGTTCATCATTGCCGACGCCGCCCGGGCGATGCCCCACACGCTGCGGTCGGTCGACCTCGACGACGAGACGATCGCCGAGCTGCAGATGATCGTCGGCTTCGACGACGACCTCGCCGCCGAAGCCACCCGCCTGTCCAACCGGCTCCGCGGCCTGTTCACACAGATCCATCCGCATCTGGAACGGGTCCTGGGCCCGCGCATGCAGCACCCGGCGGTGCTCAGACTGCTGGACCAGTTCGGCTCGCCGGCCCAGATCCGCAAGGCCGGACGCCGACGGCTCGTCGCCCTGATCCGTCCGAAAGCGCCCAGGATGGCCGAACGGCTGATCGACGACGTGTTCACCGCACTCGACGAGCAGACCGTCGTCGTCCCGGGCACGGAGGCGGCCGCGCTGATCGTGCCCAGCCTCGCCTCCTCGCTCCAGGCAGTGCTCGACCAGCGCAAACTCCTGGCCCACCGGATCGAGGAACTCCTGGAGGCCCACCCTCTTTCCAAGGTCCTGATGTCCATGCCCGGCATCGGCATCAGGACCGGAGCTCGCATCCTCATCGACGTCGGCGACGGCACGGCGTTCCCGTCCGCAGCCCACCTCGCCGCCTACGCCGGCCTCGCTCCGGCGACCCGAAGCTCCGGGTCTTCCATCCGCGGTGAACAGCCCTCACGAAGAGGAAACAAACAGCTCAAGCGAGCCTTCTTCCTCTCCGCGTTCGCCGCACTGGCCGACCCGGCCTCCCGCAGCTACTACGACAAGAAGATCGGGCAGGGAAAGCACCACACCCAGGCCATCCTCTGCCTCGCCCGACGCCGGGCAGACGTGCTCTTCGCGATGCTCCGCGACGGCACCTTCTACCAACCACCAACCCCGATCACTTCTTGACCAAAGTCATAGGGGCACCCCCCC
>NZ_JBEXRA010000140.1:0-1536 GCF_040612855.1 Streptomyces sp. NPDC006332 | reverse complement strand
CGCCACCGCATCCGGAGAAGCCGCGGCACGCTCCTCGAAGATCTGGTGCACACACCGTTCCACCGGAGCCGACGGCACCACCGGACCCGCGGCGGAGTGCAGCAGGTCCCGCTCGCCGACGGGCAGGTACACGGCCTGCGCGTCACCGTCCGGGTCGGCGGCCATGGACTCAAGGACGGCGCGGTACATGCCGACCAGCCGCTCGCCGTTGACGCGGCTGAGCATGCGCGGGTCCGCGGTGATGATGACGTGCCCGGCACGGGAGGAGACCGTCAGCGGGAACTCGGTCGGGCTGTCGTCCAGTCCCGCCCGGTCGTCCACGACGGTGGCGTCCATCTGCCGGAAGTCCTGATAGTTGAACATCACGTCCAGCAGCCGTCGGCCGCCGGCAGCGTCGCGCTGAATCTCCGGCATGGGGAACCGTCGGTGCGGCCAGAGCTCGACCTCGCGGGCGAAGACCTGCTGGACCAGCTCCCGCCAGGTGCGTGCGCTACGGTCCACCGCGAACGGCAGCGTGTTGAGGTACATGCCGAGCACCCGGTCGGCGCCGAGCACCTCGGGCCGTGCGTCGCAGACGACGCCCGTGTGGAAGGCCTCCTCACCGGTGAGCTGGCTCATCACCTTCAGGTGCGCCGCCAGCATCACGCTCTTCAGCGAGACCTTCGAGTCCGTCGCCAGCTTGCGCAGGTCGCGCTCCAGGTCCTCCCACTGCGTCCAGGCCTGGTACAACTCGCGCGGCCCGTCCTGCTGCTCGCCCCAGCCCGTGGGGAGAGAGAAGGGGGCGTGCCGGTCGACGACGCCCCGCCAGTAGGCGCGGTCCTCGGTGGAGGCGAGGGACTCCAGCTCGCCGGCCACGAAGTCGGCGAAGCGCACGGCGGGGGCCTCGTACGGCTCCGGCTCCAGGCCGTCCCGCAGCTGCCGGTAGAGGGCCAGGAGTTCCATCAGGAGGGAGTGATGGCTCCAGCCCTCCAGGACGGGGTGGCACTCGGTGACCGAGATCCACCAGCAGTCGCCGTCGGTGACATGCGCGAAGAAGCGCATGAGGGACGGCGTACCGAGATCGAACAGCGTGGCGCGCTCGCGCACGGTGAAGTCGCGGAGTTCCCGCTCCACCGTCTCGGCGTCCAGGCCACGCAGGTCCTGCCGGCCGAGCGGGAGTTCGGCGGTGGCGTGGACCAGCTGCAGGGGTACCGAGTAGGCGTTGAGCTCGATGGAGGTGCGCAGCGCCTCATGCCGCTCGACGACCAGCCGGCCGGCGGCCTGAAGAGCGTCGAGGGAGAAGGGCTTGTCGTCCAGCACGCGGAACGTGCTGACGTTGTGGTAGTTGTTCCGGCTGTCGTCGACGAGCATTTCGACGACCATGCCGAGCTGCACCTGGGACAGCGGGTAGGCGTCGTCGACGCCTTCGGGGAGCTTGGCCCGGTCCGCCTCGCCGATCAGGGCGAACGGCTCGACCCGCCGGTCGGCGTCCGTCACCGCGGGACGTCCCGTGATCAGCTCGGCCAGGCCGGCGACCGTGCGGTGCTCGAAGACGTC
>NZ_JBEXRA010000138.1:0-1665 GCF_040612855.1 Streptomyces sp. NPDC006332 | reverse complement strand
AGAAGCCGTATCTCAACCGATCTTGGAGCGTGTGGATCGAACAGAGTTCCTGGTCGGGTGATCTTTCGGCGGTACGCGCATGAAGGCAGGGCCTCCTGGTAGCTCGGGGGTGCGACCCCATTCCGAGCGGTTCCCGGAGGCCCTGTTGTCGTTGTTGTACGCGCCCGAGCCCGTTGACTTCAACTCGCCCGCCATGTCGTGCGATTGCCTCGCGCACGTGTACGGCAACGCGGCCGATCATCCCGATCGGGTGCGCCGGTATCCGTCGGACATGACGGACGCGGAGTGGGCGGCCGTGCGGCCGTTGTTGCCGGTGCCGGCCTGGCTTCAGGGGCGGGGCGGACGGCCCGAGGGCTACTGCCACCGGCAGCTGCTGGACGCGGTCCGCTATCTGGTCGCGGGCGGGATCTCGTGGCGGGCGCTGCCCGCGGACTTCCCCGATTGGGGCCGGGTTTACGCTTTCTTCCGCCGCTGGCGCGAGCACGGGCTGATCGCCGAGTTCCACGACCGGCTGCGCGGGAAGGTCCGTGAACGCGAGGGCCGCGAGGCCGAGCCCACGGCGGGGATCATCGACGCGCAGTCGGTGCGGGCCGCCGCGACGGTGCCGGCCTCCTCACGCGGCTACGACGGCGGGAAGAAGGTGCCGGGCCGCAAACGGCACATCGTGACCGACACACTCGGTCTGCTCCTGGTCGTCGCGGTCACCGCCGCGAACATCGGCGACCGCGACGCCGCGGCGGGCCTGCTGACCCGGCTGCGCCGCCTGCACCGCGACATCACCCTCGTCTGGGCCGACGGCGGCTACACCGGCGGCCTCGTCGGCTGGTGCCGGGACAAACTCGCTCTGACCTTGGAGATCGTCAAGCGCACCGACGACATGACAGGGTTCGTGGTGCTGCCCAGGCGCTGGGTGGCAGAGCGCACGTTCGCGTGGTTGATGAACTCCCGCCGTCTGGCCCGGGACTACGAGACCCTGCCCGCCACCAGCGAGGCGATGATCCGGTGGTCGATGGTCACGCGGATGAGCCGGCGTCTGGCACGGCCACGGGCCGCCGGCCGGCACTGAATGCCCCCGACGCCTCCAGGAGAAGCCACCCGCGCTCCGCCAGGCGCCGGGCTTTCGACCGCAGCCCCTCGACCTTCGCCGGCGTCGCGTCAAGGCCCAGCTCCACCGCGATCTCCTTGGCTCGAAGCGGCCCCTGCCCCGTGGACCGCTGCTGTTCCAGCACGCCCAGAATCCGCTGATAGTCCGGCGCCAGAACCGTCACCGGCAGCCCTTCCCGCCAGGGCGGCACCGTCGAGCCTGGCACCGGCGCGAGCGACGGCGCCGCTTCCTCCTGCGCCTCGGTCGTGGTCACGGCAGTGGACTCGGCCGCAGCAACTGCCAGGGCCTCGAGCAGTTCCTCCCGCGCGATCACCCGCCGGTCCAGCTCGATCTCCGCGGCCTCCAACACCGCAGCCAACCGCGCGACTTCCTCCCGCAAGCCCTCCACCCGCACGCGAGCAGCCGCCTCTCGCTCCTCCAGCATTCCCAGCACCGACGCCACCGCGCACCCCTCGACCATGAAGCGGACACAAGACGTCGCGATGCCTCCCTCAACCCGAGCGAAACCATGCCTGACCAGCAGGAATCAAGGGATCACGTTCGGTTGAGATACGGCTTCT
>NZ_JBEXRA010000137.1:0-1838 GCF_040612855.1 Streptomyces sp. NPDC006332 | reverse complement strand
GCAGCAACCCGCTCCTCAAACCGCTCATGCAACGTGCCAGGACCACCCACCTCAACAACCGTGTCATTCCACTCCCCCAACAGCCGACGCCGCTCGGTCTCGTCCAGGACCTCCACCCGGTGGAGCAGGGTGCCGGGGGCTGATTCGAGTGCTACGACCATGTGCTCGGCTGTCACGCGCACGAGTTCGCACATCGCCTGTGGATCGATCGAGGCCGCGGTCTGGGCGGTGATCGTGAACGCGCCGCCGGTGTCGTCGACGGAGACGGTGACCGGGTAGTTGGTGCGCTCATGGGCGTGCACCAACTCGATGCCTTCCAGCACCGTACCCGCGCTGGAAGCCTCGTCGAAGTCCTGACTGTGCCGGTAGTTCAGCAGTGAGGTGAACAGAGGTGTGCGAGCCGGCACGCCACTGAGCTGTTGGGCCAGGGAGAGCGGGGCGTGTTCGTGGACGACGAGGTCGGCCAACTGGTCCCGCACGCCGGAGACGGCTTCGGCCACGGTGGCCGAACCACCGCGCACCCGTACCGGCAAGGTGTTGATGAACAGGCCGGGTATGCGGTCTGCTCCGGCTCCGGCGTGCATACGGCCGAACAGGACGGTGCCGAAGACGACGTCGTCCCGTCCGGACGTCGCAGCCGTCACACGGCTCCATATGACGTGGAACAGCGTGGCCGGGCTGGTGCCGTGGCGCCGAGCCTGTTCCCGCAGGCGGCCGGAGAGTGCGGAGTCCAGCGGCAGCGACGCCTGGGCGACGCCGGAGCCGTCGCCATGGACCTCGAGGACGCCGTACGGAGCGGAGGGCTCGGTCACGTCACCCAAGAGGGAGGCGAAGTAGGCCTCGTGTTCCTCCTGCGGCACGCCCAGATGCGCCTGGGCGACCACTTCGCGGAACGGCAGCGGCGCAGGCAGCTCGTTCTCCCTGCCGTCGAGTATCGCGCGCACTTCCTCCAGTACGACGGAGAGTGCGGTGTGGTCCTGGATCATGTGGTGGAACTGAAGAACGGCATGCAGCTGCTGTCCTTCGTCCGGTTCGGTGACGTGCAGGCGCACCAGAGGCGCCGTACGCAGGTCCATCACGGAGGGACAGGCCGCCAACAACCGCTCCACCACGGTTCCGCCAGGCTCCGGCCGGAGGGTGATGACGGGGATCTCGGCGTGACGCAGCACAACCTGGACGGGCTCTGCGATTCCTTCCCAGAGGACGGCGGTGCGCAGGATGTCGTGCCGGTCGACCACTTTCTGCAACGCCGAACGGAAACGGTCGAACCGTTTCCGGGAGTCGAAGCGAAGCACCACCGGCAATACGTAGACGTCGTCGCCACCGCTGGCGGTCATGAGGTGGTGGAACAGGATGCCTTCCTGCAGAGGCGCCAGCGGGTACACGTCCGCGGTGTTGGACACGCCGCCGGGAATCTGGGTGAGGACCGACTCCACCTCCTCCGCGCTCAGGTCGACCAAGGGCAGCATGTCGGTAGTGATCGCCACCGCGTTCGTCGGGATGAGGTTGGGGGGCACCGCCACCGTGGCGCGCCCGGCCGCCGCAGCCAGACTGGCCACGGTCGGGGCGGAGAACAGGGTCCGTACGTCGATCGACACGCCGCGTTCACGGAGACGCTCCACCAGGGTGACGCCCAGCAGGGAGTGTCCGCCGAGGGCGAAGAAGTTGTCGTCGATGCCGATGGGGGTGTCGATGCCGAGGACCTGGCCGAAGAGGGTGCACAGGAGTTCTTCGCGTGGATTGCGTGGGGCGCGATAAGTGCCGGAGCCCGGGGCTGGGTTGGGTGTGGGCAGGGCTTTGCGGTCGAGTTTGCCGTTCGGGGTGAGGGGAAGCGCCTC
>NZ_JBEXRA010000136.1:0-2029 GCF_040612855.1 Streptomyces sp. NPDC006332 | reverse complement strand
CAGCAACCCGCTCCTCAAACCGCTCATGCAACGTGCCAGGACCACCCACCTCAACAACCGTGTCATTCCACTCCCCCAACAGCCGACGCCGCTCATCGTGAGTGAGAAGTACGTAGTCGGCCAGCGGACGGTCAGGGTCGGCGGCGACAGCCTCGCAGAGCCTGATGAACTGCTCGGCCATGCCCTGCACGGTCGCGTGATCAAACAGGTCGGTCGCGAAGTCGACGCTGCCACGCAGCGCGCCGTCGGCAGCGGTGACCACGTTGAACATGAGGTCGAACTTGGCCGCGTCCACCGCGACTGCCTCGGCGCTCACCTCAATGCCGGGCAATTCGAAGGGGGAGGCCGCCAGATCGTCCTCAAGGTTCAGCATGACCTGGAACAGAGGGTGCCGACCAGCCGAGCGCACAGGGTTGAGCTCTTCGACAATTCGCTCGAAGGGGAGGTCCTGGTGACTGTAGGCGTGAAGCCCCGTTTCCCGGGTGCGGTGGAGCAGGGTGCGGAAGGTGGGATCGCCGCTGGTGTCGGTGCGCAGGACGAGGGTGTTGACGAAGAACCCGATCTGGTGGTGAAGGGCCTCGTCGGTGCGTCCGGCGATGGGTGCGCCAAGGGGGATGTCGTGGCCTGCCCCGAGCCGTGTGAGGAGGCCGGCGAGCATGGCATGGACGAGCAGGAAGAGGCTGGCCCCGGACTCCCGTGCGAGCGCCTCCAGCTTTTGGTGTACGGCGGCGGGGAGCTCCCACGCCACGCTGCCGCCCCGGTGACTGGGGTGGCGTGGACGCGGGCTGTCGTAGGGCAGCGCAAGCTCGGCGGGCAACCCGTCGAGTTCGGTTCGCCAGTAAGCGAGTTGGCGGGCGGCCCGGCTGGCGGGGTCGTGTTCGTCCCCGAGAAGCTCGTGTTGCCAGAGGGTGTAGTCGGCATATTGGACCGGAAGGGGCGCCCACTCCGGTGCCTCGCCCTGGGCCCGGGCCCGGTAGGCGGCGGACAAGTCTTGGGCCAGCGGCGTCAAGGACCAGCCGTCGGCCGCGATGTGGTGCACGACCAGGAGCAGCACGTGCTCAGCCGGACTGACGGTGAACAGCGTTGCCCGTAGGGGTATATCGGCCTTCAGGCTGAATGGCTGTGCCGCGGCGGATGTCAGCAGATCTGTGAGCTGCTCCTCGGAGGCCGGCACCCGTCCAAGCGTGGGTATTGCCTCGGTGCAGGGCAGCACTTTCTGTATGGGTTCGCCGTCGTGTTCTTCGAAGACGGTGCGGAGGGTTTCGTGCCGGTGGATGACGTCGGTGAGGGCTTGTTGGAGTGCGTGGGTGTCCAGGTCGCCGTTGAGGCGGACGGCGAGGGGCATGTGGTAGGTGGGGCTGCCGCCCTCCATCTTGTCGAGGAACCACAGGCGTCGCTGGGCGTGGGAGAGGGGGATGCGGTCGGGCCGGGGGTTCTGGGCGGTGAGGGACGACCGGTGCTCGATGTCACCGTCCATGTGTTGGGCCAGCAAGGCCACCGTGGGGGCCTGGAAGATCGTGCGCAGGGGCAGTTCGGCGCCCAGGACGGTACGGATACGACTGGCCAGGCGCGTGGCAAGCAGGGAGTGCCCGCCCAGGGCGAAGAAGTTGTCGTCGATACCGATGGCGGTGTCGATGCCGAGGACCTGGCCGAAGAGGGTGCACAGGAGTTCTTCGCGCGGGTCGCGTGGAGGGCGGGTCGTGGTGGAAGTGACGTCCGGGGCGGGCAGGGCTTTGCGGTCGAGTTTGCCGTTCGGGGTGAGGGGAAGCGCCTCCAGCTCGACATAGGCAGAGGGGACCATGTGCTCGGGCAGGTGCGTACGAAGGAGGAGGAAGTCTGGTACGGCGTCGGGTTCGGCGACGTAGTAGGCGGTGAGGCGGTCCTCCCGGATCACGACCGCGGCCTGAGCGACACCGGGCAACTCGGCAAGACGGGTCTGGATCTCCCCGAGCTCAACACGCTGACCACGGATCTTGACCTGGTCATCGGCCCGACCGAGATACCGCAGCTGCCCGTCAGCGCTCCAAGT
>NZ_JBEXRA010000135.1:0-2113 GCF_040612855.1 Streptomyces sp. NPDC006332 | reverse complement strand
AAACGCTCGGCTGGAGAACCCCAGCCGAGCGCCTGCGTGATCTACTGACAGCCGCGTAAGCCATCAGGTGTTGCGAGGACCCCGAGAATCCGCCCACCGCCAGGGGCTTCTTGCCGTGCGGCCGCTGTCAGCTGGAGAACAGCATGTGACCGAAGCCCCGGTTGTGGTGGCCACCGTGGTGACCGCCGTGATGGCCTCCGTGATGACCGCCGTGCGGGGCGCCCCAGGCGGGAGCGGTGGGTGCGGCCGGGTACTGCGGGGCGGCCGGAGGCGGCGGAACAGCGGGGCCGCCGCCCCACTGGGACTCCAGGCGGGTCAGCGCCTCAAGCTCGCCGTAGTCGAGAAAGATGCCGCGGCAGCCGCTGCACTGCTCGATCTGAACGCCGTTGCGGTTGTACGTGTGCATCGGCGCATGGCACTTCGGACACTGCATGTCGGCTCAACTCCTCGCCCGTTGGTCCTGCTTCGTGTTTCGCCTGGACAGACTCCGTCCGGCGGCCCGTCGGTTGCACCCTACGTCGGGAAACCTCACACCAGGTCGGGTGGGGCGGAACCCATGCGGGCGCAGGCGTCGACCAGAGCCTGCTCCACGTCGTCCAGGGCGCGGTCCGCCGCGATCGCCTTGGCGATCGAACGGGCGGCGGTCTGCACGGTGAGGGCGCGGGCCGGGACGTCCAGTACGGGCCACGGGTCGCCGTCCGCCGCAAGGGCCGGGCCGCCCGCCGCTCGGTACGCCGTGAGGAAGCGGGTCCA
Organism: Streptomyces sp. NPDC006332; assembly: GCF_040612855.1. Taxonomy (NCBI): domain Bacteria; kingdom Bacillati; phylum Actinomycetota; class Actinomycetes; order Kitasatosporales; family Streptomycetaceae; genus Streptomyces; species Streptomyces sp. NPDC006332. The sequence goes on along the minus strand of NZ_JBEXRA010000135.1, from coordinate 1,360 downwards.
GTCGTCAGGCGCGAGCAGTCCGCAGGCGAACCAGGCGGCCGGGCGGGCGAGGTCCCAGGCAGGGACGCCGAGGCCGAGGTCGTCGACGTCGATGAGCAGCCACGGTCCGTCGGGGACCGGGTGGCGGACGAGTTGGCCGAGGTGGAGGTCGCCGTGGCAGAGGGTGGCGGTGTCCGGCATCGGGCTCTCGGCGCGGGCCCAGGCCGGGAGCGTGGACCAGGCCCGCAGCACCGGGGCCGTCGCGGAGTGCGGGCCGGCGGCGCGGAGGCGGGCGACGGCGAGGGCGGCCTTCGCGGGACCGCGCATGGGAGGTAGCGGGGTCGGTGGCTGGGTGCGGTGGAGCCGGGCGAGGAGGGTGGCGGCGTCCTCCCAGGGGGCGGCGTTCGGGTTCTCCGGGTCCACGGGGGTGCCGTACGGCCAGAACGTGACGAGTCTGCCGTGCAGGGCGACGGGCGTCGGGCTGAGCGGGGGAAGGAGGATGCCGGGCAGGTGGGCGGCGGTGGTGAGGCGGGAGGCCAGGTCCGGTGCGGCCGTGTCCGGGGCGTGAGCCTTGGCGACGGTGTGGTCGTGGCGGACGACGGTGGCGTCGGGGCGGTCGGCGAGCGTGCGGGTTGCTCCGCAGGGGCAGGCCGAAGTCGCCGCGTGCGCCTTGGCCTTGGCTCGGATCGTGAGCTCGGTGAGGAGGCGGCTTGTGGTCACGGTGCTCCTGGAGCGGGCGGGGTGCGGTTCGCTCGGCCGAGCGTACGCAAGTCTTTTGGGCCGGGGTGGACATCGCGACGTCCGGTCCTCGGAAGCCCCCCGCCGACGCGAGCGCGTGCCTGGGGGCTCCGCCCCCAGACCCCCGTTCTCGCCCACCACACCCACCCGACTCGGCAGAACAAGAAGCGGACCTCGCCCTGGGGCTCCGCCCCAGACCCCGCCATCGAGCGCCGCCGCAGGCGGGTGGCGGCAGCGGACGGGCGGGCCCCGCCGTCCAACGCCATCGCAGGCGGTCGGGGCCGCTGACGGACGAGCCCCTCCGTTGAGCGCCGCCGCAGGGGGTGGGGACACCGGACGGACGGTCCCTCGCCTGACACCCAACGGACGACGGACGACGGACGACGGCCGACGCATACGGGACGACGGGTGTCGGACGATGGGTGCCGGGCGGTAGGTGTCGGACAACGGACGACGGGGATTGGGCGTCGGAGACTGGGGTTGGGCGTCGGACGACCGGTCCGATGCAGAGTGGTCCGGTGCAGACCCGTCCGATGGAGACCCGTCCGGGATCGCGAGCCGGGTCGGTTGGCTGTGACCCGGGGGGGCGTTGGCCCGAAATGCCTGACTGTCCATGGTGCCGCCCCGTAGACGGAGTCCGGCG
>NZ_JBEXRA010000134.1:0-2172 GCF_040612855.1 Streptomyces sp. NPDC006332 | reverse complement strand
GGTGTCCCCGGAGCTCCGCGGGAACGCCTTCATCATCAGGTCGGTCGCGTGCTGGGAGTCCGTGTTCGGAAGGGAGAAGACATTCGTGTAGGTCGTCCCGGCGGCCGTACCCGCCGCGCCCAGTCCGAGCAGCGCACCCACCCACAGCAGCAGGACCACCAGCCGGTGCCGATAGCACCATCGTGCCAATGCCACCACGTTCGTACTCCTCAAAGGTCTGTAGTCAAGAATCGGTCGGTTGGTCCCTCAGGTCCTGGGCAACAGATTCGGCGGCGGCACGCACGCGGGGAAAGGTCATGCCGACGACTCTCAAGAAACTCCAATGCTGGAAAAGGCCCGCTGTCAGCGACCGCGCGGATACTGGAGCCATGACGAAGGCTCCTGGCACCGTGCTGGTCGTGGAGGACGAGGAGAGCATCGCGGACGTCCTCGCCATAGCCCTGCGGTACCACCGTTTCGAGGTGATGACGGCGGGCACCGTCCGCGAGGCGCTCGCACTCGCCGAGCGCACCCGGCCCGACGTGGCGCTGCTCGACGTGATGCTCCCGGACGGCGACGGCCGCGCCCTGGGCAAGCGACTGCGCACCGACCGGTCCGACCTGGCGCTCGTCTTCCTCACCGCGCGCGACTCGCCCGCGGAGATCGTGGGCGCCCTCGGCTTCGGCGACGACTACATCACCAAGCCGTTCAACATCGACGAGGTGGTCGCCCGGATCACGGCCGTCCTGCGCCGTACGCGTCCGGCCGATGTGCTGCCGCAGCGCCCGCCGCTGACGTACGGCGACCTGGAGCTGGACGAGACGACGTACTCGGTGCACCGCGCCGGCCGCACGGTGGAGCTGACGCCCACCGAGTACGTGCTGCTGAGATTCCTGGTGCGCAACCGCGGCCGCATCGTGTCGAAGGAGCAACTTCTGCGCCACGTCTGGCGGTACGAGCACGCGCCGGCCGAGTCGACCGTGGTCGAGACGTACATCAGCTATCTGCGCCGCAAGCTCGACACGCTCGGGTCGCCGGTGATCACTACCCGGCGGGGCGTGGGATACGGACTGGCATGAGCGAAGGCCGCGCCCGCTTCGTCGCCCGTTTCCGCGGTCGCTTCCGCTGCCGTCGCGGCTTCCACTCCCTGTGCGGCAAGCTCACCGTGATGAACGTGGCCATGCTCGCCCTGGGCATCGCGGTCGCGACCATCGTGGGCGTGATGGGCATGCGGATGTTCCTGCTCGACAGTGTCGACACGGAGCTGATGTCGATGCGCGGCTCGATGGGCGAGGCGCGGATCGGCATGGTGCAGGCCGACTCGCTGGGCGCCCTGGTCGCCGTCCGGGACAAGAACTCGCCCCCCTCCTCGGCCGAGGACGCCGACTCCCTCGTGCGGCACGCGATCTTCGCGGCCCTGGACGAGAAGGGGAAGCCGCTGGCCGTCGGCGGTTTCACGCCGACCGCCCAGCAGCGCGCGCTCGCCGGCGCCGTCGACGACCCGGCCGCACTGGTCAAGGACGACGAACCGCACGACGTCAGGGTGGCGGGCTCCCCCTACCGGGTCACGGCGGCCCGGCTCGACGACGGTACGACCGTGCTGCTCGCCACTTCGACCGGGCCGCTGCACGACGTCCTCACCAAAGCCCTCAAACTCGGCCTCGCCTTCGGCGCGCTGCTGCTGGCTCTGCTCGGCTGCCTGACGATGCTCGGTGTGAGCCGCCGGTTGCGGCCGCTGGAGTACATGGTGGAGACCTCGTCGGCGATCGCCGAGGGCGACCTGACGCGGCGCGTGCCTTCCAGCAGCCACCCGGCGCAGGAGGTCGAACAGCTCCGGCTCGCCCTCAACTCCATGCTCCAGCAGGTCGAGTCGGCGTACCGGACGCGCGAGCGCAGCGCCGCCCAGCTGCGCCGTTTCGTCGCCGACGCCTCGCACGAGCTGCGCACACCGCTGTCCGCGATCCGGGGCTACCTCCAGCTGCACGACAAGGGGATGCTGCGCGAACCGGCCGAGCGCAAGCGCGCCTGGGACCGGATGACCGGGGAGGCCGACCGCATGGGCCGCCTCGTCGACGAGCTGCTCACCCTCGCCCGCCTGGACCAGAGCCCCGAACTCCGCTTCCGCAACGTCGACCTGACCCGCCTGGTCCGCGACGCCGCCGAGGACCTGCGCGCCCAGCAGCCCGACCGCCC
>NZ_JBEXRA010000133.1:0-2353 GCF_040612855.1 Streptomyces sp. NPDC006332 | reverse complement strand
TCGGAACGTCGCGGAATCGGTTTCTCACCAACTTGGCGGTGTTGACGCGACAACCGCTGCGGGCGGACACCCCCGACCCGTCCCCTTCGCGCCGTACGCGGGTGCGGCGACCCGGGCCCTTCCGCTTTCCGCCGTGCGCGGGCTTGCCCGTCGTTGTGGTTCTGTGCTCCGACGGCTCGTCGGCAAAGGGGGTGCTGGGGCGGGCGTAGCGTGGTGGCATGACGACCTACGGATCCTTTCCCGGCACGCGGCCGCGTCGGCTGCGGACCACTCCCGTCATGCGGCGCATGGTCGCTGAGACCCGGCTGCATCCGGCCGACTTCATCCTCCCGGCCTTCGTGGTCGAGGGTGCCGCGGAGCCGGTGCCGATTCCTACGATGCCCGGTGTCGTTCAGCACACCCGGGACACACTGAAGAAGGCCGCCGCCGAGGCCGTGGCCGCCGGGGTCTCCGGGATCATGCTGTTCGGTGTGCCGGAGGAGTCGAAGAAGGACGCGGTCGGTACGCCGGGGACCGACCCCGACGGGATTCTGCAGGTCGCACTTCGCGATGTGCGGGCCGAGGTCGGGGACGATCTGCTGGTCATGTCTGATCTGTGTCTCGACGAGACCACCGATCACGGGCACTGCGGGGTGCTGGACTCGGAAGGGCGTGTCGACAACGACGCGACTTTGGAGCGGTACGCCGAGATGGCCCAGGTGCAGGCCGACGCCGGGGCCCATGTGGTGGGGCCCAGCGGGATGATGGACGGGCAGATCGGGGTCGTTCGGGACGCCCTGGATCAGGTCGGGCGGGAGGACGTGGCGATCCTGGCCTATACGGCCAAGTACGCGTCGGCGTTCTACGGGCCCTTCCGGGAGGCCGTCGCCTCGTCGTTGAAGGGTGACCGGAAGACGTATCAGCAGGACCCGGCGAATGCGCGGGAGTCCTTGCGGGAGCTGGCCCTGGATCTGGAGGAGGGGGCCGACATGGTGATGGTCAAGCCAGCCGGGCCCTACCTGGACATCCTGGCGCGGGTCGCGGACGTTGCGGACGTGCCGGTCGTCGCCTACCAGATCTCCGGCGAGTACTCGATGATCGAGGCCGCCGCAGAGAAGGGCTGGATCGACCGGGACCGGGCCATCCTGGAGTCCCTCACCGGCATCAAGCGGGCGGGCGCGCAGAACATCCTGACGTACTGGGCCACCGAGGTCGCGCAGAAGCTGGGTTAGGCGGCCGGGCGGCGCTGCGAGTGGTGCCGGGGGCCGGGGCCGGGGGCCGGGGGCCGGGGGCCGGGTGAGGGGTGTGGGCACCTTCAAGTGGTGCTGGGCGTTAGGTGGTTGACCTGTCTTGTGAATGACTGGAGACGCCGATGTCCGGTGACGCCCTCAGCCACGATCCCTCCGAGCTGAGAAGGAGGATCGACACCACCAAGGCGCACCCGGCCCGCGTCTACGACGTTTTCCTCGGCGGCAAGGACAACTACCCCGTCGACCGGGCCGCGGCCGCGGCCGCGCTCGCCGCCAATCCGCGCGGCTACCTCGACGTACGGCACAACCGCGACTTCCTGCGCCGGGCCGTCACGGAGCTGGCCCAGCGGGACGGTGTCCGGCAGTTCCTCGACATCGGCACCGGGCTGCCCACCGCGGAGAACGTCCACCAGATCGCCCAGCGCATCACCCCGGACGCACGGGTCGTCTACGTCGACAACGACCCCGTCGTGCTCGCGCACGCGCGCGCGTTGCTGACCAGCGGGCCCGACGGACTCACCGACTACATCGACGCCGACTTCAGGGACCCGGCGCAGATACTCGAACAGGCCGCGAAGACGCTGGACTTCGATCAGCCCGTCGCGCTGTGCCTGGTCGCGCTCCTGCACTTCGTCGAGGACGAGGAGGCGTACCCGATCGTGCGGGAGCTGCTGGAGGCGCTGCCCTCCGGCAGTCGGCTCGTCCTCAGCCATCTGACGGAGGACCTCAATCCCGAGAACATCCGCGCGGTCCAGCGGACGTACACCGAGCGCGGGTTCACCTTCGTGCTGCGGTCCGCGGGGGACGTGGAGCGGTTCTTCACCGAGAACTCCCTGGAACTCGGCGCGCCGGGTGTCGTTCCCGCTCATCACTGGCGGCCGGATCACGCGGCGCCCGTGCCCAAGCAGCCGGAGGCGTCCTACCTGGCCACCCTCGACGACATCGAGAAGGTCCGCTACGCCGACATCAACGACGTCACGGACGCGGACATCAATGTGTATGCGGCGGTTGGGAGGAAGGGCTGAGGATGGGGGGGTGCCCCTATGACTTTGGTCAAGAAGTGATCGGGGTTGGTGGTTGGTAGAAGGTGCCGTCGCGGAGCATCGCGAAGAGCACGTCTGCCC
>NZ_JBEXRA010000132.1:0-2390 GCF_040612855.1 Streptomyces sp. NPDC006332 | reverse complement strand
CCGTCGGCCCATGCCCAGCTCGCGTGCAGACACGGCCCCTCGGCCAGGTCGTACGTCACCGCATTCAGCTCCAGCGCGTGCGCCAACGGCAGCCCGGCGTCGGCACCTCCACCGACCATGCCGGCGCGGGCACTCAACTCCCATGCGCCGCCGCCACCGTTGGTGAACCGGCCGAGGTAGTTGAAGCCCACCTCGGCCTGGCCGCACGTGGCGAGTTCGGCCCCGGCGGCCGGGTCGAGGTGGCGCAGGACGCCGTAGCCGATGCCGTCGTCGGGGACGGCCCGCATCTGCTCCTTGACCCGCTTCACCACCTGCCCGGCAGCCGCACCACCGGCACACACCTCGTCCCAGGACACCTCGCCCGCGTCGAGACGCACCGGATGGATGGACGTGAACCACCCCACCGTCCGCGACAGATCGATTCCCGCGCCTTCCACACGGCCATGACCCTCAAGGTCCAGCAGTACACCCGCGTCCGACACCCGGCCACGCCGCCGCTGCCACTCCTGTACCGCCGGTGTCAGACCCGCCAGCAGCACATCGTTCACCCCGCCACGGAACAACGCTGGTACCCGCGTCAGCAGCGCCTCCGTCAGCTCCGCAGGGAGAGACAGGTCCAGCACCCGGCGGGTGACCACTGTGTCCTTCGCCGCGTCCAGTGGCCGCGACCCCAGCGGTTGCGCAGGCTCGCCGGCGATGCGACGCCAGAGGTCCAACTGGGCAGCGTACGTACCCTGGTCGGCCTGCTCGTGCAACCGTCGTGCCCAGCTCCGGAACGACGACGGCACGGGCTCCGGCTCGCGGCCCTCCCAGGCCGCTTTCAGATCCTCCAGCAGGATCCGCCACGACACACCGTCCACCACCAGGTGATGCGCCACCAGCAACAGCCGGCCCGGCTCGAACCACACGGCGCGCAAGACGACACCGGCGTCGGGATCGAGCCGTCGGCGCTCGGCCTCGGCCCGATCGTCGATGGCGGTCAGCGCGGCCGCTTCGTCGAGGTCGTCGACCGCGGCGTGCTCCAGCATGCCGCCCGCGTCCACAGCCCCCGGCGCTGCCACCTCCAACGACCAGGCACTGCCCTCACGCACCAGACGTGAACGCAGCATGTCGTGCCGATCGACCACTGCCTGCAACGCCCTGACCAGGCCGGCACGGTTCACCGCATCCGGCAGGGACACCACCACATGCTGGTGGAACCCCTCCACAGGCCCGCCCAGCCCGCGCAGCCAACCCATGACCGGAGTCAGCGGCACCGTACCGAGCCCGGCACCGGCAGGCTCCGTCACCGCACTGTCGGCGCCCACCGGTACCGCGGCCTGGGCCAGCCGTTCGACCGAAGGGTGCTGGAACACATCCCGCGCCGAGAGCACCCAGCCCGCCCGACGCGCACGCGACACCAGCTGAATCGCCATGATGCTGTCGCCACCACAATCGAAGAAGGAGTCCTCCACCCCCACTTCGTCCAGGCCCAGCACCTCGGCGAACAAGGAGCACAACACCCGCTCCGCACCCGGGCGTGGCTCACGGCCGGCACCGGAGGTGAACTCCGGCGCCGGCAACGCCCGCCGATCCACCTTGCCGTTCACCGTCAACGGCAGCCGCTCCAACACCACGAAGGCCGCCGGCACCATGTATTCCGGCAAGGTCTTACCCACGAAAGCGCGCAGGTCGGCCGTCGGCGGCAGCTCGCCGTCCGGGACGAGGTAGGCGACCAGGCGTTCGTCGCGGACGATCACCACGGCGTCGCGGATCGCGGGGTGGGAACTGAGGCGGGCGCTGATTTCGCCGGGTTCGATGCGGTAGCCGCGGACCTTGACCTGGTCGTCGGCGCGTCCGAGGAACTCCAGGCTTCCGTCGGTACGTCGGCGGGCGAGGTCGCCGCTGCGGTAGAGGCGTGAGCCGGCGGGGCCGAAGGGGTCGGGAACGAAGCGTTCCGCGGTGAGTTCGGGCCGGTTGAGGTAGCCGCGGGCCACGCCGGGCCCGCCGACGTAGATCTCTCCGGGGACACCGACCGGCACCAGCTCGCCGCGCGCGTCCAGGAGGTGGAGGGTCAGATCGTTCAGCGGACGGCCGATCGGGCTCGCCGATCCACCGGCGGCGACGTCTTCCTCGCCGACCGGGTAGTACGTGACATGTACCGTCGTCTCGGTGATGCCGTACATGTTCACCAGCTGCGGCGACTCCAGACCATGGCGTGCCACCCAGCCCTGAAGAGCCCCACAGTCGAGGGCCGCACCACCGAAGACGACTGTGCGCAGGGCGAGTCGGCCGCTGTTGTTGCGGGTGCGGTCCTCTTCGATGAGTTGTGTGAAGGCGGACGGTGTCTGGTTCAGTACCGTCACGCCCTCGCGTACGAGCAGCTCGTGGAATTGGCTCGGCTCGCGAGC
>NZ_JBEXRA010000131.1:0-2581 GCF_040612855.1 Streptomyces sp. NPDC006332 | reverse complement strand
GTTCGGCGGCGTCCTACTCTCCCACAGGGTCCCCCCTGCAGTACCATCGGCGCTGTAAGGCTTAGCTTCCGGGTTCGAAATGTAACCGGGCGTTTCCCTCACGCTATAACCACCGAAACACTATGAAACTGAACTGCCGCACCACACCGTGGCCTTGGTATGGGGCTGTTCGTGGTTTCAGAACCAACACAGTGGACGCGAGCAACTGAGGACAAGCCCTCGGCCTATTAGTACCGGTCACCTCCACACGTTACCGTGCTTCCAGATCCGGCCTATCAACCCAGTCGTCTACTGGGAGCCTTAACCCCTCAAAGGGGGTGGGAATACTCATCTCGAAGCAGGCTTCCCGCTTAGATGCTTTCAGCGGTTATCCCTCCCGAACGTAGCCAACCAGCCATGCCCTTGGCAGAACAACTGGCACACCAGAGGTTCGTCCGTCCCGGTCCTCTCGTACTAGGGACAGCCCTTCTCAATATTCCTACGCGCGCAGCGGATAGGGACCGAACTGTCTCACGACGTTCTAAACCCAGCTCGCGTACCGCTTTAATGGGCGAACAGCCCAACCCTTGGGACCGACTCCAGCCCCAGGATGCGACGAGCCGACATCGAGGTGCCAAACCATCCCGTCGATATGGACTCTTGGGGAAGATCAGCCTGTTATCCCCGGGGTACCTTTTATCCGTTGAGCGACGGCGCTTCCACAAGCCACCGCCGGATCACTAGTCCCGACTTTCGTCCCTGCTCGACCCGTCGGTCTCACAGTCAAGCTCCCTTGTGCACTTACACTCAACACCTGATTGCCAACCAGGCTGAGGGAACCTTTGGGCGCCTCCGTTACTCTTTAGGAGGCAACCGCCCCAGTTAAACTACCCATCAGACACTGTCCCTGATCCGGATCACGGACCCAGGTTAGACATCCAGCACGACCAGACTGGTATTTCAACGACGACTCCACCTGAACTGGCGTCCAAGCTTCACAGTCTCCCAGCTATCCTACACAAGCCGAACCGAACACCAATATCAAACTGTAGTAAAGGTCCCGGGGTCTTTCCGTCCTGCTGCGCGAAACGAGCATCTTTACTCGTAGTGCAATTTCACCGGGCCTATGGTTGAGACAGTCGAGAAGTCGTTACGCCATTCGTGCAGGTCGGAACTTACCCGACAAGGAATTTCGCTACCTTAGGATGGTTATAGTTACCACCGCCGTTTACTGGCGCTTAAGTTCTCAGCTTCGCCTAGTCGAAACTAGACTAACCGGTCCCCTTAACGTTCCAGCACCGGGCAGGCGTCAGTCCGTATACATCGCCTTACGGCTTCGCACGGACCTGTGTTTTTAGTAAACAGTCGCTTCTCGCTGGTCTCTGCGGCCACACCCAGCTCACCGTGTAAAACGGATCACCAGACATGGCCCCCCTTCTCCCGAAGTTACGGGGGCATTTTGCCGAGTTCCTTAACCATAGTTCACCCGAACGCCTCGGTATTCTCTACCTGACCACCTGAGTCGGTTTAGGGTACGGGCCGCCATGAAACTCGCTAGAGGCTTTTCTCGACAGCATAGGATCATCCACTTCACCACAATCGGCTCGGCATCAGGTCTCAGACTATTGCCAGGCGGATTTACCTACCTGACGTCCTACACCCTTACCCCGGGACAACCACCGCCCGGGATGGACTACCTTCCTGCGTCACCCCATCACTCACCTACTACAAGTCTGGTCCGTCGGCTCCACCACTTTCCATTCCCCGAAGGGTCCGGAACGGCTTCACGGACTTAGCATCGCCTGATTCAATGTTTGACGCTTCACAGCGGGTACCGGAATATCAACCGGTTATCCATCGACTACGCCTGTCGGCCTCGCCTTAGGTCCCGACTTACCCTGGGCAGATCAGCTTGACCCAGGAACCCTTAGTCAATCGGCGCACACGTTTCCCACGTGTGTATCGCTACTCATGCCTGCATTCTCACTCGTGAACCGTCCACCACTCGCTTACGCGGCGGCTTCACCCGGCACACGACGCTCCCCTACCCATCACAGCCGCCGTTGGGCGTATTGCTGCAATGACACGACTTCGGCGGTACGCTTGAGCCCCGCTACATTGTCGGCGCGGAATCACTAGACCAGTGAGCTATTACGCACTCTTTCAAGGGTGGCTGCTTCTAAGCCAACCTCCTGGTTGTCTGTGCGACTCCACATCCTTTCCCACTTAGCGTACGCTTAGGGGCCTTAGTCGATGCTCTGGGCTGTTTCCCTCTCGACCATGGAGCTTATCCCCCACAGTCTCACTGCCGCGCTCTCACTTACCGGCATTCGGAGTTTGGCTAAGGTCAGTAACCCGGTAGGGCCCATCGCCTATCCAGTGCTCTACCTCCGGCAAGAAACACACGACGCTGCACCTAAATGCATTTCGGGGAGAACCAGCTATCACGGAGTTTGATTGGCCTTTCACCCCTAACCACAGGTCATCCCCCAGGTTTTCAACCCTGGTGGGTTCGGTCCTCCACGAAGTCTTACCTCCGCTTCAACCTGCCCATGGCTAGATCACTCCGCTTCGGGTCTTGAGCGTGCTACTGAAACGCCCT
>NZ_JBEXRA010000130.1:0-3164 GCF_040612855.1 Streptomyces sp. NPDC006332 | reverse complement strand
GTCGGGAACGAAGCGTTCCGCGGTGAGTTCGGGCCGGTTGAGGTAGCCGCGGGCCACGCCGGGCCCGCCGACGTAGATCTCTCCGGGGACACCGAGCGGCACCAGTTCGCCGAAGCGGTCCAGCAGGTAGACCCGCAGGTCGCTGAGGGGGTAGCCGACGCGGTTGGCGGCAGCCGGATCGAAGTCCTCGTCGCTGATGCGGTAGTAGGTGGTGTGGACGGTGGTTTCGGTGATGCCGTACATGTTCACCAGCTGCGGGGTGTCAAGGCCCAGCCGGTCCGTCCACGGACGCAGCTCACCGACCTCGAGTTTCTCTCCCGCGAAGATCACCGCGCGCAGGGACAACTGCCCGATGCGGGGGTCGTTGTGGCCCGCGGCCGCCACCAGCGAGCGGAACGCGGTCGGGGTCTGGGACAGGACCGTGACCCGGTGTTCCACCAGGAGGTCCAGGAAGTCCTCCGGTGAACGTGTCACCTCCCGGGGCACGACGACGAGGGTCCCGCCGTGGAACAGGGCACCCCACATCTCGAACACCGACACGTCGAAGGCGTAGGAGTGGAACATCGTCCACACATCGCCCTGGTCGAAGCCGTAGTGCTCCTGCGCCGTCTGCAGCAGCCGCACCACCTGGGTGTGCGTCAGGGTGACGCCCTTGGGGCGGCCGGTGGAGCCGGATGTGTAGATGACGTAGACGATGTTGTCCGGTGCGGCCGGTGTCTCGGGTGCGGTCTGCGGGCGGGAGGCGATCGTCTTGGCGTCCCGGTCCAGTACGACCAGTTCACCGTCGAAGACCTCGTCCAGGACTGACACCAGTTCGCCGGTGGTGACCACGACCCGTGCACCGGCGTCCGCCAGTACGAACCCGAACCGGTCGGCCGGGTTCGCCGGGTCCAGCGGCAGGTATCCGGCACCCGCCTTCAGTACGCCCAGCAGGGTCGGCATCAGGTCGGGGCCGCGCTCCAGACACACACCCACCAGGGACTCCGGGCCCACGCCCAGCGAACGCAGGTGATGCGCCAGCCGGTTGGCACGCGCGTCGAGCTCCGCGTACGTCAGCTCCACGTCGCCGGCGATCACCGCGACCGCGTCCGGCGTCGCCGCGGCACGCTCCGCGAAGATCTCATGCACACACCGCTCCACCGCAGCCGACGGAACATGTCCGTCGAGGCTTCCGCTGACGATGGCATGTTCGGCCGGGTCGAGCATGCTCAGCCGGGATATCGGAGTGGACGGAGCGGCCACGGCGCTCTGGAGGAGCTGCAGGAAATGGCGGGCCGTGCGCTGTGCGGTCTCCCGGTCGAACAGGGCGCTCGCGTACTCGACACGCCCGTGGAACGAGCCATCGGTCGACTCCTCGACCTGCAGGGTCAGGTCGCACTTGGCCACCGGTGCGCCACCGTAGTACGGCTCGACGCGCAGGCCCGGCAGGTCGACGGCGTCCAGCCGCGACTCGTGCATCGTGAACGCGATCTGGTACAGCGGCGTACGCGACAGGTCGCGCTCCGGCTGGAGTTCGTCCACGAGCTGGGCGAACGGCACGTCCTGGTGGTCGAAGGCGTCCAGGACCGTGCGACGCGTCCGGTCGAGCAGGTCGGTGAAGGCGGGGTCGGTGTCCTCGTCCCAGTGCCCGCGCAGGACCAGACTGTTGATGCCGTAGCCGATCAGCGACTGGAGCTCCGGCCGCGCGCGGCCGGAGACGACCGTGCCGACGGAGATGTCGCTCTGCCCGGTGCTGCGGGCGATGACCGCCTGGAAGGCGGCCATCATGACCGTGAACGGAGTCGTCTCCTGCACGGCGGCGAGTTCGCGCACCGCCTGAGGCAGCTCGGCGGGGAAGTCGAAGAGCACCTCGGCGCCCGCGTAGCTCCGCGTTGCCGGACGGGGCCGGTCCGTGGGCAGTTCGGTCGGGGCCGCGCCGTCCAGTGCCGTGCGCCAGTGCGCGAGCTGCCGCTGGAGGCCATCGCCGGACAGCTGCTCGCGCTGCCAGGCCGCGTAGTCCGCGTACTGAACAGGCAGCGGCTCCAGCGGGGACGGACGCCCGGCGGTGAAGGCGCCGTACAGGGCGCTGATCTCGGTCAGCAGAATGCGGGTGGACCAGGCGTCACAGGCGATGTGGTGGAAGACCAGGCACAGGACGTGGTCGTTCTCGGTGAGGCGGAACATGCGGGCCCGCAAAGGCCAGTCGGTCTCCAGGTCGAACGGGGCTGCCGTGTGCGCCGCGACCAGCGCGGTCAGCCGACGCTCACGCTCGGCGGGAGAGCCGCCGGGTACCTGCTCCACCGTCAGGACGGCGGCCGACTCGGCGGGCTCGTCGACGATCTGGACCGGCTGTCCGTCCGGCGTCATCGCGTAACGGGTACGCAGGACCTCGTGCCGTGCGCTGATCTCGCCCAGGGCGCGCCTGAGCGCGGAGGCGTCCAGTGCGCCGTGCAGGCGCACCACGAGGGGAATCAGGTACTCGGTGCTGTCCGGGTCGAGGCGGCTGAGGAACCACATCTGCTGCTGCCCGGCGGCCAGCGGCAGGGGCGCGCTGCGGTCGGCCTTCTGGATCACCGAGCGGCGGCCGCCCGTCCGACGGCCGGCCAGTCGTCGGCGCAGCAGTTCCTCACGGTCGGTTCCCGCGGCGGAAGGAACGGCCTTGGATTCGTGGCCCCCGTTGCTCATCGGTTCTGCTCCTTCGGCAGCATCGAGTCCGCCACGTCTCGGTCGGACATCATGTCGATTTCGGTTCTGATGCAGGTCTCGACCGAGTCGGCGAGCGCGGCGATGGTCGGCCCTTCGAAGAGGGCACGGACCGGGAGGTCGATCTCGTACTCGCCGCGCAGGGCGGCGATCAGGCGGATGGCGAGGATGGAGTTGCCGCCGACCTTGAAGAAGCTGTCGTTAACGCCGAACCCAGATGTGCCGAGGACGTCCTCCCACAGCTCGGCGATCCGCTCCTCCACGCCGTTGCGCGGCGCGACCCGCCCGGCCTGGTCGGTGTGGTGGGTGGGGGTGGGCAGGGCTTTGCGGTCGACCTTGCCGTTGGCGTTCAAGGGCATCGTGTCGAGTTCGACGAACACCGAGGGCACCATGTACTCGGGCAGCGACTGGGTCAGGTAGGTGCTCAGTTCGTCGCCGGGTGCGGTGCCGGGGCCGTGGGCGGGTACGACGTAGCCGACCAG
>NZ_JBEXRA010000129.1:0-3203 GCF_040612855.1 Streptomyces sp. NPDC006332 | reverse complement strand
TAGATGACGTAGACGATGTTGTCCGGTGCGACCGGTGTCTCGGGTGCGGTCTGCGGGCGGGAGGCGATCGTCTCCGCGTCCCGGTCCAGCACGACCAGTTCACCGTCGAAGACCTCGTCCAGGACCGTGACCAGTTCGCCGGAGGTGACCACGACCCGTGCACCGGCGTCCGCGAGCACGAACCCGAGCCGTTCCGCCGGGTTCGCCGGGTCCAGCGGCAGGTATCCGGCACCCGCCTTCAGCACGCCCAGCAGGGTCGGCATCAGGTCGGGGCCGCGCTCCAGACACACACCCACCAGGGACTCCGGGCCCACGCCCAGGTCCCGCAGGTGGTGCGCCAGACGGTTGGCACGCGCGTCGAGCTCCGCGTACGTCAGCTCCACGTCGCCGGCGATCACCGCGACCGCGTCCGGCGTCGCCGCGGCACGCTCCGCGAAGATCTCATGCACACACCGCTCCACCGCAGCCGACGGATCCGACGGGACCGCGCCGAGCACCGTCTCCCGCTCACCGGCGGGCAGGTACACGGCACGCGCGTCGCCCTCGGCATCCGCCGCCATCGACTCCAGGACGGCCCGGTACATCGCGACCAGGCGCTCGATGTTGGCGTGGCTGATGACGTGGGAGTCGCCGCGCACGCCGAGCACGCCGCTGATCGCCGTCACCGCGAGGGAGAACTCGTTCGGGTTCTCGCCCATCTCCGCTGACTCGTCGACCAGTTCACCGTCGACCTGGTGGAAGTCGAGGTAGTTGAAGAAGACGTCGACGAGTCGGCTGCCGCTGCCGGTCTCCCGCTGGATCGCCGGCATCGGGAAGTGGCGATGGGACCAGTTGGCCATCTCCCGTGCGAAGACCTGCTGGACCAGCTCGCGCCAGGTGCGGGCGGACCGGTCGGCAGGGAACGGCAGGGTGTTGAGGTGCATGCCGAGCACCCGGTCGGCGCCCGGGGCTTCGGGGCGGGTGTGGTGGACGACACCGGTGTGGAAGGCGTCCTCGTCGGTGAGCTGGCTCATCACCTTCAGGTGCGCCGCCAGCAGCACGCTCTTCATCGAGGCCTGGGCCGCCGAAGCCAGCGCGCGCAGACCCGGTTCGAGGTCGTTCAGGCGGAATGCCGTACCCACGGGTTCGGCCGGTGCGGACAGGTCGCCGTGCCAGCCCGCCGGGAGGACGAACTTGGTGTGCTCGGTGACCACGTCACGCCAGTACGCGCGGTCCTCCTTCGACTCCAGCGCCCGCAGTTCCGCGGCGATGGCGTCGGCGAACCGTACAGGGGGCGCCTGGTGGGGTTCCGGGCGGGCGCCGTCGCGCAGCGAGCCGTAGACCTCCAGCAATTCGCTGTAGAGCGAGTTCACGCTCCAGCCCTCGAGGAGGACATGGGACTCCGTGAGGCCCAGCCACCAGGCCTCGTCGCTCTCCAGGTGCGCGGAGACGCGCAGCAGCGGGGCAGCCGTCAGGTCGAACACCTGCCGGCGCTCCGTGGCGACGAAGCTCCGCAGCGCATGCTCGCGCGCGTCGGCGTCCTCCACCGTGCGCAGGTCGTGCACGGACACCGGGGCCTGCGCGGTCCGGCGGACGATCTGCAGCGGCACCGCGAACCCGTCGACGTGCACGGAGGTACGCAGCACCTCATGCCGCTGCACGAGGATGTCGACAGCCTCACGCAGTGCCTCGGCGTCGAAGGGGCGACCGTCGCGGACTCTGAAGAGGCTGACGTTGTGGTAGTTGTTCCGGCGGTCGTCGGCGAACTGCTCGGCGATCATGCCGAGCTGGACCTGGGACAGCGGGTAGGCGTCCACGACGTCCTGCGGGAGCTGCGTCCGGTCCTCCTCCCCGATGAGGGAGAAGGGCTCGACGGACAACTGCTCCGGTTGCGGAGCGGGCAGACCGGTGATCAGTTCACCGAGGCCGGCGACCGTGCGGTGCTCGAAGACGTCTCGCACGGCCACGTCGAACCCGGCCGCTCGCAGCGCGCCCACGAGGGCGACGGCACGGATGGAGTCACCGCCGAGTTCGAAGAATCCGTCTTCGACACCGACGCGCTCGACGCCGAGGACCTCTTGCCAGACCTCGGCCACCCGCTCCTCCGTGGGAGTGCGGGGAGCGACGAAGGTGTGACCGGTTTCGACGGAGGCGTCGGGCTCGGGCAGGGCGCGGCGGTCGAGTTTGCCGTTCACGGTGAGCGGGATGCGCTCCAGTTCGACGAAGGCCGCCGGCACCATGTACTCGGGCAGCGCACCCGCCACGAAAGCGCGTAGCTCGGCCGTGGAGGGAAGTTCGGCGTCGATGACGAGGTAGGCGACGAGGCGTTCGTCGCGGACGATGACGACTGCTTCGCGCACGGCCGGGTGCTCCGACAGTCGGGCGCTGATCTCGCCGGGTTCGATGCGGTAGCCGCGTACCTTGACCTGGTCGTCGGCGCGTCCGAGGAACTCCAGGCTTCCGTCGGCACGTCTGCGGGCGAGGTCGCCGCTGCGGTAGAGGCGTGAGCCGGCGGGGCCGAAGGGGTCGGGAACGAAGCGTTCCGCGGTGAGTTCGGGCCGGTTGAGGTAGCCGCGGGCCACGCCGGGGCCGCCGACGTAGATCTCTCCGGGGACTCCGACCGGCACCAGCTCGCCGCGCGCGTCCAGGAGGTGGAGGCTCAGGTCGTTCAGCGGACGGCCGATCGGGCTCGCCGATCCACCGGCGGCGACGTCTTCCTCGCCGACCGGGTAGTACGTGACATGCACCGTTGTCTCGGTGATGCCGTACATGTTCACCAGCCGCGGCGACTCCAGACCGTGACGTGCCACCCAGCCCTGAAGAGCCCCACAGTCGAGGGCCGCACCACCGAAGACGACTGTGCGCAGGGCGAGTTGGCCGCTGTTGTTGCGGGTGCGGTCTTCTTCGATGAGTTGTGTGAAGGCGGACGGTGTCTGGTTCAGTACCGTCACGCCCTCGCGTACGAGCAGCTCGTGGAATTGGCTCGGCTCGCGAGCGGTCATCTCCGGCACCACCACCAGCCGGCCGCCGTGCAGCAGCGCCCCGAAGATCTCCCACACGGAGAAGTCGAAGGCGTAGGAGTGGAACAACGTCCACACGTCGGACGGGCCGAAGTTGAACTGCGCCTGTGCAGTTTCGAACAGCCGCACCACGTGGGCGTGTCCGAGTACGACGCCCTTCGGGCGTCCCGTCGAGCCCGAGGTGTAGATCACGTACACGACGCT
>NZ_JBEXRA010000128.1:0-3278 GCF_040612855.1 Streptomyces sp. NPDC006332 | reverse complement strand
TCCGCGCGGGAGGCGGCGGGGGCAGCGGTTTGGGGATGGCGATCGTGCAGGGGGTCGTACGAGCCCACGGTGGCGAAGTGGAGGTACACACGACTCCGGGCAAGGGCTTGAAGGCAACGGTCACACTCCCTCACCCAGGGGCGCGGGGCTGAGTCGATGTGCGGCTCCGCCGCGTGGGCGCGAGCGACCACCACCAACCCGCACCCGCGAACCCACGAGAACCCACCACCGCCGTAGGCGTCACCCCGCCCCGAGCGGAGCGACAAGCACCCACACCGTCTGCCCATGCCGCCCCCGGCTCCACACCTCCCACGCGGAAGCGATGTGCCGTACCAGGAACAGCCCTCGCCCGGACTCGTCCCACTCACCGGCCTCCCTCAACCGGGGCGGCACCACGCCCTCGTCGGAGACCTCTATGAAGCAGGACCCGCCGGCGAGTGCGGTCACCGCGACCTCGGACTCCCGCCCCAGCAAAGGCCCGTGGCGCACTACGTTGGTCGCCAGCTCGGAGACGAGGAGCACGGCGTCCTCCAGGGCGGCGTCGCCGTCGGCGTGTCCCCAGGCGACGAGATGGTCCCTGACCCGGTGCCAGGCGAGGCCGACGGACGCGGGATGCCGGAGCAGCCGGAAGGAGTTGCGCCTCAACACGTTGACTCCTTCACCCCGACCACACCTCCGTCACATGGTGCTGCGGGGTGGGGGAAATCCGGTGCGCAAGGTGTACGGCAATGGTGCGTGCGGCGTCCGCGATGACGGCCGCGTCGCGGGCGTCGGTCTTCGCCTCTCCCGGGTAGAGGTCAGCGATCCGCCGCAACGACAGGCCCGGCAGATAGGCGACCCGGCAGCCCGTGTCGCGGGCCACCGTCAGCGGCAGAGCGCCGATCGAGGCCAGGCCGCCGAAACAGGTCACGCCCTGTGGACAACTCCAAACTGTGGAACCTCCGCCGGACCGCCCTCCGCGGGCTCCTCACTCCGCCGAACCGCCACCTGCGCAGCAGGCTCAGCACTCCGGCGGCCGCTTCCCCTCCGGCAGATACTCCTTCGCCCACTCCGCGAGCAGCTTCAGGGCGGGTTCGAGCGCCGCCCCGGCCTCCGTGAGCCGGTACGACACCCGCAGCGGAGGACCCTCGTCGACCTCGCGCACGACCAGTCGCCCGGCGCCGAGTTCGGTGAGCCGGTCGGAGAGCATGCGCTCGCTGATGCCGGGGACGGCCCGGCGCAGGTCCACGAAGTAGGCGGGCCCGGTGATCAGGACGGACACGATCGGGCCGGTCCAGCGCTTTCCGAGCAACTGGAACACCCGCGTGATACCCCCGTCGACACGCTTGCACGCCGCCAGGTCGTGATTCTGCTCGGCCGTCATGCACTCAGGGTACCGCCCTCACCCGTGGGGAGTGAAAAAAAGTAAGTGACTATGCTATCTATAGTCGAGTACGAATGAGCGGTCCCTGAAAGCGGCGGCTCCGCCCGTCGCATCATGTCCGTCGCCCCATCCCTCGACTCCTCCGTCGGGCCCTTCGCGCCCGCCCGTCCACCACTCCTATGGAGATCCCCATGGCAACACTGCTGCACATCGACTCCTCCGTGTTCCCCGCCGACGCCTCCGCGTCCCGCGCCGTCACGGACGTCTTCCGCCGCACCTGGGAGGAGCAGCACCCCGAGGGCACGGTGATCTACCGCGACCTCGCCGCGAACCCGGTTCCGCACATAAGCGCCGACGCCCACGCCGCCGGCTTCGCCGATCCCGCCACCCACACCCCGGAGCAGGCGGCGGCATTCGCCGATCGCGTCCGGCTGATCGAGGAGCTGGAGCAGGCGGACACGGTGTTGATCGGTGCCCCGATGTACAACTTCTCGATCCCGTCCACCCTCAAGGCCTGGCTCGACAACGTGATCCTCATGGGCCGTACCGCCATGAACGTGGACTCGAAGATCAAGGGCACCCCGGTCACCGTCGTCGCCAGCCGCGGCGGCTCCTACGCGCCGGGCACCCCGCGCGAGGGCTACGAGTACGTACAGAACTATCTGGCGGCGACCCTCACCGACGCCCTCGCCCTGGACGTCCACTTCATCGTCCCGGAACTCACGATGGCCCCGCAGAACCCGGCGATGTCCGAACTCGTCCCGCTCTTCGAGTCCTCCCGTGACCGCGCCCTCCAGGACGCGGCCACCAAGGCCAAGGAATTCGCAGAACGCTTCGCCGCGTAACGCTCCCCGAGCGACAGCCGCCAGTCAAGTTCCTCACAGAACTCCGCGCGCGGGCACACGGGCATAACGGAACGGGCGGCATCGAATCCACGATGCCGCCCGTTCCGACGAATCGACGACCCGTCTGCGTACCGTTCGGCGCGGGCGTCGGTCATGCGAGTCGGTTGGGGCCGTCACCGCAGCAGTCTGCCCTGGGCGTCTTCGCCGGAAGCGGCGGGTGGTCGTCAGGGCCGGAAGGCCGAGTCCTACGAAGCGGTATCAGAGAACCGCTCGACGTACCCTCGGCCGTGGCAGTTCCGGACGGCTATCCCACGGTCACCGCCCGCTGTCGGAGCGTTATCGGATCGAGGATCCGATGGAGATACCGCCGTCCACGTCGAGGACGACGCTGGTGATGTTGCCGGCGGCCTCGCTGGCGAGGAAGGCCGCGGCTTCGGCGATGTCCTCGTGCGCTCTCTCGGCTTCGTGTCGGTGGTGGTGAGAGTCGGTGGTGATGTTCTGGGGTGGGCTATTACGGAGCTGGTCAGCGGAGGTTGGGGTGGGGTAGGTCGCTGTCATGAGGTAAGAGATTGATGGACGGGACCACTGTCATGGGGTTTTGTCGCATGGCAGCTGATGCTGTCTCAGGTTCGTGAGTTCTGATGCGGTGGGGTGGGCTGGGCAGGTGCGATCGTGGGGTGGATCAAGGTGTAGGAGCCGGCCGTGGGGCTGTGCTGCCGAGGGCGTTGGTGGTGCGTCGTCTGCTGGAGAGGCAGCAGGCAGCGAGGTTGTCGACGCGGCATGTGCGTGTGGTCGCCGAGACGGTGGGTGTTTCGGAGCGTACGGTCTGGCGCTGGCTGGAGCGGACGAAGGCGAAGGCGACGGGGCGGGCGGAGGCGCCGGTCCGGCGGGGTACGCGGTGTCGGACGAGGTGTGGGAACTCCTGGGCCAAGGCGTTGGTGGAGCAGTCCGGTACGGCGGGGCAGGAGGTCGGCGTCGTCGTCCAGGACGATGACGTCAACAAGTCGATCGGGCAGTATCTGCAGAGCCTGCTCACCCAGCTCGGCTACAAGGCGAAGCTCAAGCCGCTG
>NZ_JBEXRA010000127.1:0-4469 GCF_040612855.1 Streptomyces sp. NPDC006332 | reverse complement strand
CGCGTACTCGATGCCGTTGTGGACCATCTTCGCGAAGTGGCCCGCGCCGACCTTGCCGGCGTGCCGCCGCCGCCGAGACCCCGGTGGAGACGGTCGAGCCGGCCGTACCGGCCGCGCAGGCCGAGGACCTCGTGGCCAGCGAGGACGAGCAGACCGCCGAGGGCATCGAGACTGCTGAGGCGGCTGAGGCGGCAGAGGCCGAGGAGACAGCGGCTGTGGCTGACGAGGCCGCGCCCGCCGGGCGGACCCGCAGGCGTGCCACGCGCCGGGCCTCGGCGCCCGCCGGGGCGCCCGCGTCCGCGGAGGCCGCCGAGACCGTCGTACCCGTGACCGCCGAGCAGCCCGCGAACGCCGGGTCCGCCGAGGACACGGTGCAGGAGAGCCCGGTTGTCGCCGAGGCCGAGGAGGCCGCTCCGCGTCGTTCCCGTCGTCGGGCCACCCGCCGGGTGTCCGCGCCCGAGGCGGCGCCGGCCGCCGCCGAGGCTGTGACCGGAGACGCCGGTGACGCCGGGGCTTCGGACGCCGCGACGTCGGACGTGGCCGAGGAGACCGTCGTCCACGAGCCCGTGGCGGAGGACGCCGCGCCTGCCGGGCGTACGCGCCGACGGGCCACGCGCCGGGCTTCTGCGCCCGCCGGGGCGCCGAAGGCGGCCGAGGCCGCTGACAGTGCCGAGAGCGCCGGGAGTGCCGAGGTGGCGCTGGCCGTCGAGACCGCCGAGAGCGCCGGGGAGCCGGTGAACCTCTCGGACGTGACGGAGGCGACGCAGACCACGGAGACGACGGAGACGACGGACGGCGACACCGCCGCCGAGGCCGAGGAGGCCGCTCCGCGTCGTTCCCGTCGTCGGGCCACCCGCAGGGTGTCCGCGCCCGAGAGCGCCGAGGCCGAGCAGGCCGCGGCGAGCGCCGCCGCGCCCGAGCCGGAGACCGCCGCCGTCGAGAGCGGGCGGGCCGAGGCGAGCCAGGCTCCCGCAGCCGACGAGGCACCCGTCGAGGACGCCGCGCCGCGTCGACGCCGTCGCGCTGTCCGCAAGGCCGCGACCGGGTTCGCCGCGCCCGCGCAGTCCGCCGCGGGCAAGGCCGCCGAGAACGCCGAGGACGACTCCCCGCGTCGGCCGGGGCGCCCGGCCGTCGCCGTGTTCCAGGCGCCCGTGTTCACCGAGCCGCAGTTCCAGACCCCGCAGCGGGCCGCCGCCGAGGCAGCCGCCGTGGTGGAGTCCGACGCGGCCGAGGAGAGCGAGCAGTACACCGAGCAGCCCGCCGAGGAGGTCGCCGAGGAGCAGGGCGGGGGACGGCGCCGGCGACGCCGCCGGGGCTCCGGCTCCGGCTCCGCGCCGGAGTCCGAGGACCGGACCGCCCCCGACACCGCCGTGGAGGAGGAGCCGGAGGAGCCCGAGGAGTCCGCCGAGGACGGCGTCGACGGGGACGACGGCGAGGAGACCGGCTCGCGCCGCCGTCGGCGCCGGGGTGGCCGCCGTCGCCGTCGGGGCGACTCCGCCGACGCCGAGTCCGGCGACGGTCAGGACTCCGACGCGGACGACCTGGCCGGCACGCAGGCCGCGCAGGACACCGAGGACACCGCCGAGCAGGCCGAGGACGACGACGAGGACGCCGAGGACCGCGAGGACTCCGGCGGCGCCGGCTCCAGCAGCAGCCGCCGTCGCCGGCGCCGCCGTCGGCGGGCCGGTGACTCCTCCACCGACGTCGAGCCGGGCGACGGCGACCCGGAGCGCACGGTCGTCAAGGTCCGTGAGCCGCGCAAGCCCTCCGAGCCGTCCGACGAGGTGCAGTCCATCAAGGGCTCGACCCGTCTGGAGGCGAAGAAGCAGCGCCGCCGGGAAGGCCGTGAGCAGGGCCGCCGCCGCGTCCCGATCATCACCGAGGCCGAGTTCCTGGCCCGCCGTGAGGCCGTCGAGCGGGTGATGGTCGTCCGGCAGAGCGGTGAGCGCACGCAGATCGGCGTCCTGGAAGACGACGTGCTCGTCGAGCACTACGTCAACAAGGAGCAGGCCACCTCGTACGTCGGCAACGTCTACCTGGGCAAGGTCCAGAACGTGCTGCCGTCGATGGAGGCCGCCTTCATCGACATCGGCAAGGGCCGCAACGCGGTGCTCTACGCCGGTGAGGTCAACTTCGAGGCGCTCGGCATGGCCAACGGGCCGCGCCGTATCGAGGCCGCCCTCAAGTCCGGTCAGTCCGTGCTCGTCCAGGTGACGAAGGACCCGATCGGGCACAAGGGCGCCCGTCTGACCAGTCAGGTCTCCCTGCCGGGCCGCTACCTCGTGTATGTGCCCGAGGGCTCGATGACCGGCATCAGCCGCAAGCTGCCCGACACCGAGCGGGCCCGCCTGAAGACCATCCTCAAGAAGATCGTCCCCGAGGACGCGGGCGTCATCGTGCGCACCGCCGCCGAGGGCGCGAGCGAGGACGAGCTGCGCCGTGACGTCGAGCGGCTGCAGGGGCAGTGGGAGGACATCCAGAAGAAGTCCAAGAACGGCGGCAATGCGCCGACGTTGCTGTACGGCGAGCCGGACATGACCGTCCGGGTCGTGCGGGACATCTTCAACGAGGACTTCTCCAAGGTCGTCGTCAGCGGCGACGAGGCCTGGTCGACCATCCACGGGTACGTCTCGCACGTCGCGCCCGACCTGGCGGACCGGCTGTCGAGGTGGACCTCCGAGGTCGACGTCTTCGCCACGTACCGGATCGACGAGCAGCTCGCCAAGGCGCTGGACCGCAAGGTCTGGCTGCCCAGCGGCGGTTCGCTGGTGATCGACCGGACCGAGGCGATGATCGTCGTCGACGTCAACACCGGCAAGTTCACCGGCCAGGGCGGCAACCTGGAGGAGACGGTCACCAGGAACAACCTGGAGGCGGCCGAGGAGATCGTGCGTCAGCTCAGGCTGCGCGACCTCGGCGGCATCATCGTCATCGACTTCATCGACATGGTCCTGGAGTCCAACCGGGATCTTGTCCTG
Organism: Streptomyces sp. NPDC006332; assembly: GCF_040612855.1. Taxonomy (NCBI): domain Bacteria; kingdom Bacillati; phylum Actinomycetota; class Actinomycetes; order Kitasatosporales; family Streptomycetaceae; genus Streptomyces; species Streptomyces sp. NPDC006332. The sequence continues at coordinate 1,491 of NZ_JBEXRA010000127.1, read as the reverse complement.
CGGCGCCTCCTCGAATGCCTCGGCCGGGACCGTACGAAGCACCAGGTCGCCGAGGTGACCTCGCTGGGGCTCGTACAGATGACCCGCAAGCGGGTCGGCCAGGGGCTGCTGGAGTCGTTCTCCGAGACCTGCGTCCACTGCAACGGCCGCGGAGTCATCGTGCACATGGAGCAGCCGAGCTCCGCCGGTGGCGGCGGCAAGCGCCGCAAGCGCGGGCGCGGCGGTGACGGGCACACCCACGAGCACGAGGCGGCCGTGGACACGGCCGAGGTGCTGGAGGAGAGCGAGACCGAGGCCGAGGTCGCCGCGGAGGTCGCCGAGCCGGTGGCGCTGGCCGAGCCCGAGTTCGTGCCGGACGAGGAGTTGTACAGCAGCGTCGCCGAGGCGGAGGCCGCAGCCGGCCGGGGCCGTACGCGGCGCCGGGCGAGCCGACGGGCGTCGGCTCCGGCGGGCGCGCCGAACCGCGACGACAAGCGGGACGACAAGCGCGGCGAGAGCCGCGGCGACCACCGTGACGAGACGCGCGGTGAGAACCGCGAGGACCGGCGCGCGAACCGCCGGGCCGAGGCCAGGGCCGAAGCCAGGGCCGACGTGCGGGCCGAGGTTCCGACGGCTCAGGACGTGACGGCCGAGGAAGAGGCCGAGCGTCCGGTGCGCCCGCAGGAGGCCGCCGTCGCGCAGGCCGTGCCCGCGGCCGCCGAGGACCCGGTCGTCGAGGCTCCGGTCGAGACGCCGGACGTCGAGGAGGCCGCGCCCAAGGGCCGTACCCGTCGCCGCGCCACCCGCAAGGTGTCCGCGCCGGCCGGTTCCCCCGCGGGTTCCGAGGCGGCCGTGGTGACGGTCGCCGAGACCGCGCCGGTCGCCGAGGCGCAGGAGCCGGTCGCCGAGCCCGCCGAGCAGCCCGAGGCTGCGGCCGACGCGCCCGCCGAGAGCGGCGCCCCGGCCCGGCCGCGACGCCGCGCCGTGCGCAAGGCCACCGCGCCGACCGCGTCCGAGGAGGCGGCCGTGGTGGTCGTCCCGGCCGCCGCGGAGACCGGCACCGACGCCGGTGCGGAAGCGGGTACGCAGGGCAGCGTCGAGGAAGCCGCTGCCGAGGAAGCCGTACCGGCCAAGAAGACGGCCCGCAAGACGGCCAAGAAGGCCACGGCGAAGAAGGCCGCCACCAAGAAGACCGCGGCCAAGAAGACGGTCGCCAAGAAGACGACGGCCAAGAAGGCGGCGAAGACCACCACCGCCAAGACGGCCGCGAAGAAGGCGACGTCGAAGAAGACCGTGGCGGCCGAGCAGCAGCCGACCCGGTCCGTCTCCAGCGTTGCCGACGAGGGCTGACGCCTGACCGTAAGAAGGCCGTAAGAAGAACGCAATCCGCCCCCGGTCCCAGGACCGGGGGCGGATTGCCGAACACCAGGAGGGCCGTGACGATGGTGCGCTTCGGCCCCAGTCGGTTCACCACCCAGCCGGCGGCCCCCAGGCTGACGACGTATCCCCAGA
>NZ_JBEXRA010000126.1:0-4608 GCF_040612855.1 Streptomyces sp. NPDC006332 | reverse complement strand
GGAGTCCGTCGGAGGCGGCGATCACCGGGAGGGTACGGTCCAGGGCGGCGGCGCAGTGCGTGAAGGCGGCGATGTCCGAGTCGTGCAGGCCCTTCAGCGCCTGGTCCAGAAGAGCCTGGCGGCCCTCCAGCTCACGCTGGAGCTTGTCGGCCCTGGCGTTGTTGCCCTGGGCGCGCGCCTGCTCGATCTGGCCCGTCAGCTTGTCCACGGCCGCCTGGAGCTGGCCCGTCAGACCCTCGGCACGTGCGCGTGCCTCCGGGTTCGTCCGGCGCCACTCCGTCTCCTCGGCCTCCTGGATGGCCCGCTCGACGGCGTGCATCCGGCCCTCGACCTTCGGCCGGGCGTCCCGCGGCACATGGCCGATGGCCTCCCAGCGCTCGTTGATCGAGCGGAACGTGGCCCGGGCGGCCTTCAGCTCCCCGATCGGCAGGAGCTTCTCGGCCTCCTCGGCGAGCTCCTCCTTCAGTTTCAGGTTCTCCGACTGCTCGGCGTCCCGCTCCGCGAAGACCGAGCTGCGGGCGGCGAAGAAGACGTCCTGGGCACCACGGAAGCGGTTCCACAGGTCGTCCTCGTGCTCGCGCTGGGCGCGGCCGGCCGCCTTCCACTCGGACATCAGGTCGCGGTAGCGGGCGGCCGTGGGGCCCCAGTCCGTCGAGCCGGACAGCGACTCGGCCTCCGCGACCAGGCGTTCCTTGGTCTTGCGGGCCTCCTCGCGCTGCGCGTCCAGCGACGCGAAGTGGGCCTTGCGGCGCTTGGAGAACGCCGAGCGGGCGTGCGAGAAGCGGTGCCACAGTTCGTCGTCCGACTTGCGGTCCAGGCGCGGCAGCCCCTTCCAGGTGTCCACCAGGGAACGCAGCCGCTCACCCGCCGCCCGCCACTGGTCGGACTGCGCGAGCTCCTCGGCCTCGGCGACCAGCGCCTCCTTGGAGTGCCGGGCCTCGTCCGACTGTTTCGCGCGCTGCTGCTTGCGCTCCTCGCGACGCTTCTCGACCGTTTCCACCAGCTTGTCCAGCCGGACCCGCAGGGCGCCCAGGTCGCCGACCGCGTGATGCGCGTCGACCTGCTCACGGATGTGATCGATGGCGGCCTGCGCGTCCTTCGCCGACAGGTCGGTGGTCTTCACTCGCTTTTCGAGGAGGCCGATCTCGACAACCAGGCCTTCGTACTTGCGCTCGAAGTAGGCCAGTGCTTCCTCGGGGGAGCCTGCCTGCCAGGAACCGACGACCTGCTCGCCGTCGGCCGTACGCACGTACACGGTCCCCGTCTCGTCGACGCGGCCCCACGGGTCGCTGCTCACAGCGCCTCCTCCACATGATGCCTGCGGAGGGCCTCAGCACCCCCGGGCATCGTCCACAGTTTCGTCACGGCCAACATAGGCGACCGGCGGGTTGCCTGTCCGCATCCCGCGCGACCGAAATTTCGCAGCTGAAGGTCAGGATTTGGTGACGGTTGCCTTGTTGATCACGACCGTCGCGTTGGGTGCCGTGTTCTGCGTCGTGGGGTCCGCGGGCTGCGCTCCCGCGGCGGCGATCTTCTTGAGGACCTTCATGCCGGACGCGGACACGGTACCGAACGGTGTGTAGCTCGGCGGGAGCTGGCTGTCCTGGTAGACGAGGAAGAACTGGCTGCCGCCGGAGTGCGGCTGCCCGGTGTTCGCCATCGCGACCGTGCCCGCCGGGTAGATGTTGTTCTTGAGGCTTTTGTCCTTCAGGTTCTCGTCCGGGATCGTGTAACCGGGACCGCCGCTGCCGGTGCCCGTCGGGTCGCCGCACTGCAGCACGTAGATGTCCTGGGTGGTCAGCCGGTGGCACTTGGTGTGGTCGAAGAAGCCCTTGCCCGCGAGGAAGGCGAACGAGTTCACGGTGTGCGGCGCCGCCGACGTCTTCAGCTCGAGGTCTATCTCGCCGCACGTCGTCGCGAGCTTCATCGTGTACGGGGCCGACTTGTCGATGGTGACCGCCGGCTCCTTCTTCCAGGTCGCCTTCTTCACCTTGCCGGCCGCGGGCTTCTCACACGGGTCCGGCGCCTTGCTGGTCGGCGCGGCGCTCGGCGTGGTGTCGGAGCTCGCGCTCGCCTTGTCGTCCTCCTTGAGGACCCCGGACGTGTACAGGGCCAGGCTGCCCACCAGGACCACGCCGAGCACCGACGCGATCACCGAGTTGCGCATGCGCGCCTTGCGCCGGGCGGCCGTGCGCCGCTGCTGCTGCCGCAAGAACTTCTCCCGGGCGAGCTGACGCTTCCGCTGTTCCTGGGTGACCACCGGGTTCTCTCCTCATGCGTCCGTACGTCGACTGGGGCGCGTGCGTCGTGTGAGCCGACTGCCTGCGTGTGCCCCGTACCGTATATGGGTTCGCTGAGGAATCGGCAGCGCCGGTAGGCTCTGACCACAGGCGTAACCGTCCTGATGCCCACCCGAATCGACACAACGAAGGACGATCGTGCTCATTGCCGGGTTCCCCGCCGGGGCCTGGGGGACGAACTGTTATCTCGTCGCCCCCGCCGCCGGTGAGGAGTGCGTGATCATCGACCCCGGCCACCAGGCCGCCCAAGGCGTCGAGGAAACGCTGAAGAAGCATCGGCTCAAGCCCGTCGCCGTCGTCCTCACTCACGGCCACATCGACCATGTGGCCTCGGTCGTCCCGGTGTGCGGCGCGCACGACGTGCCGGCCTGGATCCACCCCGAGGACCGGTTCATGATGAGCGACCCCGAGAAGGCGCTCGGGCGTTCCATCGGGATGCCGCTGATGGGCGAGCTGACCGTGGGCGAGCCGGACGACGTTCACGAGCTCACCGACGGCGCGCGGCTGGAGCTGGCGGGTCTGGAGCTGTCCGTCGCGCACGCGCCGGGCCATACCAAGGGGTCGGTGACCTTCGAGCTGCCCGAGGCGGCGGACATCCCGCCGGTCTTCTTCTCGGGCGACCTGCTCTTCGCCGGCTCCATCGGACGCACCGACCTGCCCGGCGGTGACATGGCCGAGATGATCGACTCGCTGGCCCGCGTGTGCCTGCCGCTCGACGACTCGACCGTGGTGCTGTCCGGCCACGGCCCCCAGACGACCATCGGTCAGGAGCGCGCCACCAACCCGTATCTGCGGCAAGCGGCCGCAGGCCGAGACCACGGCGCGGATGTGGACGCTCCCCGACGAGGAATGTGACGAGAGACCTTCCGTGAGCACCTTCAAGGCCCCCAAGGGCACCTACGACCTGATTCCGCCGGACTCCGCGACGTACCTGGCCGTCCGCGAGGCCATCGCCGCGCCGCTGCGCAACTCCGGCTACGGCTACATCGAGACGCCGGGCTTCGAGAACGTGGAGCTCTTCGCCCGCGGCGTCGGTGAGTCGACCGACATCGTCACGAAGGAGATGTACGCCTTCGAGACCAAGGGCGGCGACCGGCTCGCCCTGCGCCCCGAGGGCACCGCGTCCGTGCTGCGCGCCGCGCTGGAAGCCAACCTGCACAAGGCGGGCAACCTCCCGGTCAAGCTCTGGTACTCCGGCTCGTACTACCGCTACGAGCGCCCCCAGAAGGGCCGTTACCGCCACTTCTCCCAGGTGGGCGCCGAGGCGATCGGCGCCGAGGACCCGGCGCTGGACGCCGAGCTGATCATCCTGGCCGACCAGGCGTACCGCTCGCTGGGCCTCAGGAACTTCCGCATCCTGCTGAACTCCCTGGGCGACAAGGAGTGCCGGCCGGTGTACCGGGAGGCGCTGCAGACCTTCCTGCGCGGCCTGGACCTGGACGAGGACACGCTGCGCCGCGCGGACATCAACCCGCTGCGGGTACTGGACGACAAGCGCCCCGACGTCCAGAAGCAGCTGACCGACGCCCCGCTGCTGCGTGACTACCTCTGCGACGCCTGCAAGGCGTACCACGAGGAGGTCCGTGAGCTGATCACGGCGGCGGGCGTCGTCTTCGAGGACGACCCGAAGCTGGTGCGCGGCCTGGACTACTACACCCGTACGACGTTCGAGTTCGTCCACGACGGTCTGGGCTCCCAGTCGGCGGTGGGCGGGGGCGGCCGGTACGACGGTCTGTCCGAGATGATCGGCGGTCCCGCGCTGCCGTCCGTCGGCTGGGCGCTGGGCGTCGACCGTACGGTCCTCGCCCTGGAGGCGGAGGGCGTCGAGCTCGAACTCCCCTCCACGACCAGCGTGTTCGCGGTCCCGCTGGGTGAGGAGGCCCGCCGGGTGCTGTTCGCGAAGGTCACCGAATTGCGCAAGGTGGGCGTCGCGGCGGACTTCTCCTACGGCGCCAAGGGTCTCAAGGGCGCGATGAAGAACGCCAACCGCAGCGGGGCCCGCTACACGGTCGTCGCCGGCGAGCGCGACCTCGCCGAGGGCGTCGTCCAGCTCAAGGACATGGAGTCCGGCGAGCAGACGGCGATCGGCGTGAACGAGATCGTGGCGGAACTGGAGTCGAGGCTGGGCTGACGGGGGCGGGATGCGCGGGGGTTTTTTCTCGCCCCCGCCGCCCCTACCCGTCCCATCCTTCTGGGGCTCCGCCCCAGACCCCGCTCCTCAAACGCCGGAGGGGAGGACGGTGCCAACGCGGCGGTGGAGCGGACCGGGCGAGGTGTGGTCACGTTGGTGCCCCTGACGACCAACACC
>NZ_JBEXRA010000125.1:0-4661 GCF_040612855.1 Streptomyces sp. NPDC006332 | reverse complement strand
GTGGAGGCTGATGACCTCGTCGAGGTCGGTGAGGTCCCCGGCGTGGTCGAAGCGCTGGATGAGCAGGTCACACAACTGCCCGACAGCCGCGGCCCATTCCTCGTCACTGGGTGCTTTCCTCCCTGCGCGGGCACCCACTACACCCCGGAACACGCTGATGGCCCGGTCCAGGTCGGCGATGTCGTCGGCCGTCTCGAAGCGCAGCCGCAACGCCAGCCCCAGGAGGCCGAGATCGCCGACGCCCAGACCGACGGGAGCGGCGGTTCCGAGAGCCGCGGGCACGTCGCCGAGCATGACGGCCAGGTCCAGGGCATCGACCGCGTGGTCGAGATACGACCGCGAGCCTTCCCGGTGGAACGCGTCCAGGGACAATTCGCCAACCCTGTAGTACGCCGTACGCGTGGCGGGGTCCGTCAGCGTCATCCTGGGGCAGGCGCGCATCCACGCCCATAACTCCAGCTTCGCCGCGGCCCCGTCGGCCCCTTCCTTGCCACCCGTCCAACTGATCAGATTGAGGAGCCGTGCGCATGCCACGGAGGCGTCCCGGTCGTGGGCCGCCCCGGCCGGGATGCCCATCACCGCACCCATACAGATCACCGCGATGTCGTCCAGCACACGGCGGTCACCGCCCAGCTGCACCAGCGCCTTGACGGCGGAGGCGAGCAAGTCCAGTGCCGTCACGAGCTCGGGATCACCGGCCGGCAGAATCCGCATCGCCTCGCCGTGCAGTCGTACGGCCTGTTCGATCGGCCGGGTATCGGACCGAAGACGGACCACCGCCTTTGCGTAGTGGGCCTGGGCCAGGTTGCCCAGAATGGTGTACCGCGCCATCGGTTTCCGGCACCCAGCGTCGACACGTTTGTGCACTTCGAGGGCGTGTTCGTACGCCTCGATCGCCTCGTCGATGTCCGCCGTGTCCGCGCTGGGAAGCTGTTGGATGAACCGCTCCTTGAGTAAGTAGCCCAACTCGGCCGCCACCCGGGCGCGTGCCTTCTCCTCGCACAGTGTCGGGTCGGCCAGCAGTCCGCGGAACTCCTCGATCACCGCGGCGTCCACCGGCTCCGAAGGGTCCCCCGCTTCAGCGGGCACCTGTCGCGCCCGGTCCGCTGCCGAAGCGGTGGAAGCATCGCATTCGTCTTGCCGGCCTGATCCCCCGAACAGTCCCATGCTCGTAGGTTCACACCAACTCGCTGTCTGTGCCAGTATTTTGACTATGCGACAGTTCGCGGGAGAACCCGCGCCGGGCACTGGCGCCGAGCGGGACGGCGGGATGCTCCTGATGGGTGCGCTGGTCGGTTCGGCCCTCAGCCCCTTCGTCCAGGCCCTCGCCACCAGGCTCGGCGACGATGTGTACGCCAAGATCCAGGAGGTGTTCGCACGCCGCCGGTCGGACGGGGCCGCCGCCTCGGACGAACCGGATGCGCCCAGGGGCAGGACGGTCGCCCTGGCAGACCCGGAGCAGGCGATCGCGATCCGGCTCCCCTGGAGGCTCACTCCCGAGCAGGCCCGTGAACTGGCCTGGGTCCGTCTCCCCCGCTCCGTACCGGGGCAGTGGCTGATCGTGCAGCGCACCGACGACGGCACCGAGTGGCAGATCGTCGCCGGAGCCCGACCGCCCGACGACGCCCTCGACGTGCGATCCGACGACCAGATCTGACACTCCGCTGGCGTCCCACCTGGTCGCCGGCCGCTGCAACGCTGTGGGCTGCCGCCCTGGTGGTTTTCATGGTCCGCATCACGATGGCTTGACGCCAACTCTTGATGTCACTCGTGGTTTCAGAACGGTACGAGCGTGTGCGCTCGCTGGCACGATGGACTCGTGGTTGACCGGGAACGTATCGCAGGGATCGCGGCCTACTATCGAGCGCTCGACGAGGGCTCCACTCTGCGGCAACACTTCCGCCATGCCGACGAGGACGGTGGCCTCTGGTACGTCGAGGCGGTACCGGACCGTGGCGAGTTGATCGTCCTCAAGCAGGCCGAGCTGACCTCGGCCGGCCAGCTGCACCGGTACAGCTGGGAGCACCTGGAGGATGAGCACGGAGGCCTGACAGACCAAGCGATCGATCCTGCGGAGGATTCGCTGGAGGCCATTCCGGCTGAAGATTTCCAGCGGGTGTGGACTCGGTGAGCAGGCTGGACCACCTCTTCTGGGGAGGCGGTGTGGCACGAAACTCAGCCGACAGACCGACCGCATCAGTGCTCTGATCTCGGCCGTCGGCGTTCTTGCCAGCATGATGCTGACCGTTGCCGCCCCGCTCCCGCACCACCCGAAGCAGCTCCTCGAAGCGCCCCATCGGCAACCCGGTGAACGTCTCCACCCACACCGGCTCGGCCTTCAACACCCCACCCGTACAGGCGACATGCCCGCCACCGGGCCTTCTGCAACCCTTTGGAGGGGCATCCAGTAGCCCGCCGTCCGGCCCCTCCGCGCCGAAGACCCAGAGCATCGGCGATCTAGGGAAGACGTTTCGACGACCTTGTGGATGCTTTTGACGACCTCGTGGTGTCGGCGCTGCTCGGCCGTACGCCGTTGCGGCTGAACACACGGACGGCCGAACCGGCCCGCCCGTCTCGCACCCCTCCGGGTCCGCCGGTCCACGCCTGCAAAGTTAGGGATCTCGTTAGAGGTGGGATATAGGTCGGTCCTGAATCTTGGTGGGTGTTCGTCGTCCATGACCGCTCGCCATTGGAGGTCCATGCTCCGCCACCCCGCGATGCCGGTTGCCGCCACCGCATGGCGCATCGGGCGGGCGGCCCCTTACTGACACGGCCCGCGCCGCAGAGCCACAGGACCACGCCGGAACTGGCCCGCCTTCCCGACGCACGAGGGCCCCGGGTCGTCTCGAGCAGACGCGCACGACACCCGCCCCCGGTGCCTGCGCGCCGGGCGTACCCCGAAGGCCGTGTCTCGAGCTCCGGCCCCTCGGCGGCTCCACGTCGACTCCACCCGCAGGACAGGCGAGGCCGCTCAGCTCAGCCGCGCCCACCTTTCACCCCTCTCCCGCTTCCGGCTCAGCGCGCTCGCCGCCAGTCGCCCTGAACCGACATGTGTCCGCCTTCCCAAACCCCGTTCCTGGATGGAGTGACCGATGTCCAGCCCCGACCTCGCGCCCGTAACGACTCCGTCTGACACAGCACGTCGTCTCCCGCTCCTCGCCGGGCAGTCCGGAATCTGGTTCGACCTGCAGCTGGGCGCCGCCGGGCAGCAGTACTACGTCAGCCTCTACACCGACATCCGTGGCCCGCTGGATCTCCGGGACTTCCGTACGGCCGCCCGCATGGCCGTGGCCGAGACCGAGGCGCTCCGGGTCCGGTTCGTTGCGGACGATGACGAGAGCGGGCCGACACAGCAGATCGGGGATCTGGACAACGACTGGACGCTGCCCGTGATCGAAGCGGCGGACGAGGAGGCGGCCCAGGCCTGGATGCGCGCCGACCTCGCCCGCGCCACGGATGTCATCCGAGACCCGCTCTTCACCCACGCGCTGATAGCGCTCTCGCCGGAGCGCCACTTCTTCTATCAGCGCGCCCATCACCTCACGGTCGACGGACACAGCGGCGTCCTCGTGCTGCGCCGGACCGCGGAGATCTACACGGCCCTGCGCGAAGGACGGGACCCTGCCGAAGGTGCGCTGCCCAGTCTCGCCGAGCTGCACTCCGCCGAGGCCGCGTACCGGGCCTCCGAGCGGTACGCCGCCGACCGCGCTCACTGGGCCGAACGGCTCGTGGACCTGCCTGAAGCCTCCACCCTGAGCCTCGGCGCACACGCGGTACAGGCAGCCGGGTACAACCCGCTGCGCTGTGCCGGTCGTATCCCGCAGGAGACCCTGGACCGCCTCACCGCGACGGCCCGCCTTGCCCGTACCAACTGGTCGACCGGCCTCATCGCCGCCGTCGTCGCCTATCTGCAGCGGATGACCGGACAGGACGACATCCTGTTCAGCCTGCCCGTCGCCAACCGCGCCACCGCCGTGGAGAAGCAGACTCCGGGCATGACGGCCAACATCCTTCCGGTACGCGTCGAGGCGAGCCAGGGCACGACCGTCCGCTCCCTCATCCGCCGGGCCCTGGACGCGACCCGCGGGACACTGCGTCACCAGCAGTATCGGTACGAGGAGATAATGCGCGATCTCCGGGAGGCCTCCCCTTCCGGAGGCGTCGGCTCCACGCGCGCCGGGCGGCAGTTCGGCCCCGTCGTGAACGTCCTGGGCTTCGACCTGAACGTCTCCTTCGCCGACAGCCCCGGCACGGCACACCGACTCACCGCGGGCCCCATCGAGGACATGGAATTCGCGGTCTACCCGGTGCCTGGCGAAGGCGGCCTCCAGCTCCAGCTCACCGCGAACCCCAGCCGGTACAGCGAGGCCGAACTCGCCTCCCATCAGAGCCGCTTCGTCGAGTTCCTCGCCGCCTTCGCCGACAGTCCGGACTCAGAGATCCCCGACCTGCCGCTCCTGCTGCCGGGTGAGCGGCGTCGGCTGTTGGGGGAGTGGAATGACACGGTTGTTGAGGTGGGTGGTCCTGGCACGTTGCATGAGCGGTTTGAGGAGCGGGTTGCTGCGACGCCGGGTGCTTGTGCGTTGGTCTTTGGCGAGGAGCGGGTCAGTTATGGGGAGTTGAACGCGTTCGCCAACCGGGTTGCTCATGGGTTGCTGGGG
>NZ_JBEXRA010000124.1:0-5089 GCF_040612855.1 Streptomyces sp. NPDC006332 | reverse complement strand
GGCAGGGCTTCGGTGGGTACCGGCGCGAGAGCAGGATCGGTCAGCCACGGCGTCACCGATCCGCCCGAGACCGGAACGGACCAGATGGTGCCCTTCAGGCTGTCCGCGATGTAGAGGGTGCGTCCGGTGACGGCCAGCCCGTTGGGGCCCGAGTCGGCGGGCAGCGCGGCGACGCGCTGTGGGGTACCGTCCGCGCGCAGCTTGTACACGCCGTTGCGGTCCGCGTTGCCCGGGGCCCACAACGCGTAGTAGACGGTGCCGTCATTGCCACGGGCGTTACCGCTGATCGCCTCACCCACCTGCCCGGTGACGAGCACCGTGCGCTCTCCGGAGGCGGAGATGCGCATCAGCTCCGGACCGTGGGTGCGCTGGCACACCGCGCAGCTGCCGAGCATGGACAGGGTCACTGAGCCGTCGAGGTTGGCGGTGATGTTCTCGGGGATCTCGCCGGCTGCGAAGTCGAACGTCGCCGCGGTCGTCACGTCGGTGACAACGGACCCGCTGGACGAGCCTCCCGTCCATGCGGACGCGGACGGCGCCGATCCCAGGACGGCCGCCGTCGCGGTGACCGCCAGCGCGATCCCGACCTTCTTCTTCAGAAAACGCCTTGCGGTGGATGCACTGTGCCGGGCTGTGTGCTGGCGTTGCTGCTGCATGACTCTCCGTAAGTTGTTAGGCGGCCCGGGAGGGCCGGCGACTACAGCTCGCAAAAGGGCGCGCTGGTCCTGCTGACGGGCTACCAGACCCCGGCGGCTCTCCGCCGCCGCGGCAGGGCGAGGCTGACGGCCTGGCTGGCCAACCGCGGTGTGCGCGGTGCCGACGCCGTCGCTGCGACGGCGCTGGAGGCCGCCAGGCCCAGCAGACCGCGCTGCCCGGTGAGGACCTCGCCGCCCAGATCGTGGCCGACCTGGCCGTGCAGATCCTGGCCTTGGACAACCGGCTGAAGCAGATCGACAAGCAGATCCGTCAGACGTTCCGCAGCCACCCGCAGGCACAGATCATCGAGTCCCTGCCCGGCATGGGCCCCATACTCGGAGCCGAGTTCGTCGTCGCTGCCGGCGACCTCACGGCCTATGCCGACGCCGGCCACCTGGCCTCGGCGGCCGGCCTGGTACCCGTCCCGCACGACTCCGGACGCCGGACCGGCAACCTGCACCGGCCCAAGCGCTACAGCCGCCGCCTGCGCCGGGTGTTCTACATGTCCGCGCAGACCAGCATCATCCGTCACGGTCCGAACCGGGACTTCTACCTCAAGAAGCGCGGCGAGGGCTGCAAACACGTCCAGGCCGTCATCGCTCTGGCACGACGACGGGCCAGCGTGCTGTGGGCGCTCCTGCGCGACAACCGGGTGTTCACCTCCGTCCCGCCGGTCGCGCAGGCGGTTTGACTTCGTCATTGAGACTCCTTGGCAAATCAACGAGTGGCAGATCGATGGACTTCCGGCGACATCAGGGATGTCCGTGATGCCGGGTTATCGGAGACATTCGGGCGGATCTGGCACCCTTGAAGCCGGACCGGGGTGTCAGCCGGGCAGCCGGTTGTTCTTACGGATCTGCTTGTCGAACGTTCCGGCGGGGACGAGGCGGCGCGCCTTGGTGACGCGTGAGGCCAGCGGGCCGGCGGTGTAGCGCAGCTTCGGCTTCTTGTCGGTGGCCGCGGTGACGATCGTTTTGGCGACGACGGTGGGGTCGTCGCCGGCCTTCATCGCGTCCGCGATCACCTCGTCGAAGACGCGGCGCCGCTCCGCGTACAGGGGCAGCGGGGTGTCGGGCTGCGCGGCGTTGGTGTCGAAGCTGGTCTTGGTGTAGGCGGGCTGGACGAGGAGGACCCGGACGCCGTGCTCGCGTACCTCGTGGTCCAGCGACTCGGAGAAGCCCTCGACGGCGTGCTTCGACGCGACGTAGAGGGCCATGAAGGGCTGGGGGGCGACCCCGAGGACGGACGAGATGTTGATGACGCGTCCGCCACCCTGGGTGCGCATGTGCGGCAGGACGGCCTTCGTCATACGGATGACGCCGAGGACGTTGACGTTCAGGACGCTCTGGGCCTGGCTGACGGAGTTCTCCTCGACGGCGCCCGCCGAGCCGAGGCCCGCGTTGTTGACCAGGACGTCGATGCGTCCGAACCGGTCGATCACCTCCGCGACCGCGGCGGTGGACGAGTCGTCACTGGCCACGTCGAGATCGAGGTAGGTCACACCTGCGGGCGGGGTGAGCCCGGAGGTCTTGCGGCCGGTTCCGATCACCTCGAAACCCGCCGCGACGAAGGCGCGGGCCGCCTCCTTGCCGATCCCTGATGTGGCACCCGTCACGAGTGCCACCGGTCGAGTTGTCGCCATCACGTATCCCTGGGTTTGTATTACGTCCGTATGACTTACGTTCGTACGACCATATGCCGATCGTCGGTCGGTGGCAAGGGCTCAGGTCCGGCGATCCCAGAAAGTCGGGGAAACGTGGGGCGCGGCACAGGAAAGGCCACGAGTGGGTGACGCAGCAGGGATCCGAGACGGCCGGTCCTCGCGGGACCCGCCGCACTCGTCGACGGCGGCCTCGGTGCCGTCCTCACGCACCACTTCGGACTTGGCCATCCCAGAGCCCGCTACCGCAACCCGCAGGTTGGCTGCGGTCCGGCAAGGTCGCACCGGCCCGCATCCGGGTGGTTGAGGACGGCGGTGACCGCCCCCCTCTCGACGAGTGCCGGGGTTCTTCGTCAGGCGGTGGATCGGGGAGTGGGTGTGGCCTCGCACGGTGGGTGAGGGCGGGCGAGCTGTGGTGGAGCGCTGGCCTCGGCCGGTGAACCGCGCCCAGGCTCTGAGGGTGCGGTTGCGCGGTGTCCGGCGTGTATGGGCCTGCCTTGAGGTTCCATCCATCGTCGAGGTCACCGGGCACCTGCGCATATCGGCGGACACGGTCCGTCCGTGGGTCCGGGTCCTGCTGAGCGGCCGGACGGCCCGGTCGACGAGCCTCGGCCCGGCCGCCGGTCGTCGTTGTCGAACAGGTGGAGGCTGTGGTGAGCGTGACTTTGGAGGGGATCCCGCAGGCGTCATCCACTGGTCGCGAGCGGAGCCTCGCAGTCGGTGTTCACCGGCTCTCCTGACGTGCGATGCCGAGGTAGTGGCCCAAGCGGAGCTCCAGCTCTTCGGGACCCTTTTCGGCGGCGAGCTTCTCGAACCGGGGCAGGAATGCCTGGACCCCTGGCCAGGTCAAGGAGCTGAGGAATTCCGTGTAGGCCGCTCGCAGGTCGGCATCGGGCGGGAGCGTCGCCCGGTTGACCTGGGCCTTGGCGGCTGCCAGCGCCGTCTTGTCGAATGACGCCAGCCGGGTTGCCGCACCGTCCACGAAGCCGTCCAGTTCGGCGTCGGGAAGGGTGCGGGTCACCCATCCGTAGCGTTCTGCCGTGTCGGCGTCGTAGTCATTGCTGCTGAGGATGACTTCGAGTGCCCGGTCCCGTCCGATGAGTCGGGGCAGGCGTTCCGTGCCCCCGCCGCCGGGAAGGATCCCGCCGCCGACCTCGGGCTGGCCGAACACCGCGTGCTCGCGGCTGGCGTAGCGCAGATCGCAGGCCAGGGCCAGTTCGTCCCCGCCACCCCGGGTCCGTCCGCGGACGGACGCGATGCTGATGAACGGAGCTGTGGACAGCCGTACCACGAGATCGATCCACGCCGGCGTCGCCTCGGGATCGGACGGCATGAAGTCGGCAACCCGGTCGAGATCGAAGTGGTTGAAGAAGTAGCCGGGTGTACTGCTGGTGAAGACGACAACGTGAACCTGCGGGTCCTCGCTCAGCTCCGTGACGACCTCAACCAGTCGGGACACGGTCTCCCCAACGATGAGATTCACCGGTGGATTCGAGAATGTGATCTTGCGAATTCCTGGTGTCAGCCGCTCCACGCTGATCGTGCTGGGTTGCGTCATCGTTCGCTCCAAGGGTGACAGTTGGTCAGGGATGCGTGTTCGCCGGGGTGCCGTGAACTGGCAGAGGCGACGCCCAGAACCAGGTCTCGCAGACGCGTGGCCATGTCGTGCTTCTCCTTGCTGTTGCCTCGATGCCCCGATCCGCCCGACGGACGAGCGGGTCAGCCGGCCGGCTGGGGGCGCGGCGCTGCTGGCCCAGGGCGGGGCGTGGCGGCATAACGTGCTGACGCGGTCGACGGTCGGGACGGCGGGTAGCGCAGCCTCGGTTTCGGGTCCGTGACCGCCGTGGCGATATCGGCGTCCGTCACGACGAACGCTGAGCCACTGTCCTGCCGACGCTCCCGACCTCGGATCGCCGTCGCCATGTCCTTCTCCTGCGGTGGGGCGCGGGTTCACTGGTCACGCGCCCGACGCTACGGAGGAAGCGAGGAAAACGGATCCGTCACCGTGTCCGTCACCGTGTCGGTCAAGATATGGCCTGGTGTCGTTGAACTCGGGTTGCCGGCAGTGGCTCCGGGCGACCGCAGCCCATTAAGCTTTCAAGCAAATGGACCTGTACGGACGGCGCCAGGAGCAGGCAGCCCTTGACCGGATCCTTGACGGTGCCCGGCAAGGCGACGGGGCAACGCTGGTGCTGTGGGGTGACCCCGGCATCGGCAAGACCGCCCTGCTGGAATACGCGGCCGAGTCCGCGGCGGCGGACTTCACCGTCTTGCGATGCGGAGGCACTCGCCTTGAGTCGGGGCTGGCCTTCGCCGCGCTGCACGAACTGTTGTGGCCGGTAACGGAGCGGATCAGCACGCTCCCGGAGCCGCAGGCCAAGGCCCTGAACGGGGCGCTCGGTACCAGCACCGATGTGGCGGACCGGTTTCTGATCGGCGTGGCCGTACTGACGCTCGTCGGCGAACTGGCCAAAAAACGGCCGGTGCTCATCGTCGCCGACGACGCCCAGTGGCTGGACGAGCCATCCGCGCAGTGCCTGGCCTTCGCCGCGCGCCGGCTGCGCAACGAGCCCGTGGTCATGCTCTTCACCGGACACGACGGCCCCGTTGAGGGCCCCTGGGAGAAACTGCCGGCGAAGGAGGTCAGGGAACTGGGCGACGACGACGCCCGGCTCCTCGCCCGTGCCCTCGCTCCGCAAGCCGGCGAGTCGGTCATCCGCCGCACGATCCGCG
>NZ_JBEXRA010000123.1:0-5658 GCF_040612855.1 Streptomyces sp. NPDC006332 | reverse complement strand
GTCCTCCCGCGCTCTCACAGCCCCGACCGGGTCGCACGCGTGGCCGGTCAGCATCCCCGGTGGGCCGACGCGTCCTGTGTGAAAGCGCGGCGTGACAGGTCGTCCGGGACCCGGTCGGGTCACCCACGTAGTCCATACGAATCGCGCGCCGGTGGGGACCGGCCCAGGATCGAATCACGCTCGCTGCGGATCACCGCGCCCGGGGTTCGCTTTCCCTCCCGCGAAGGAGATGTGCCCAGGATGACCACCACGTCTGCCCCCGCTTCATCACCGCTGTCGCCGCAGGGGGCACAGCGTGTGTCCCAGTCCGTGTTCGACGGCTCAAGGCTCCGGGTCGTCCTGCTGGTGGACGTCCACGACGGTGCCCAGCGGCAGTTCCTGGAGGCGTACGAGCAACTCTGCAACCAGGTCGCGTCCGTGCCCGGGCATGTCAGCGACCAGCTGTGCCAGTCGATCGAGAACCCCTCCCAGTGGCTCATCACCAGCGAGTGGGAGAGCGCGCCCCCCTTCCTCACCTGGGTGAACAGCGAGGAGCACGTGCGGATGGTGGAGCCGCTGCACAGCTGTGTCCGGGACACCAGGTCGCTTCGCTTCCATGTCGTCCGTGAGACCGGCGGCCCCGCCGCGGACGCCCGGGCCGGTGAACGCAGCCTCCAGGCGTCACCGCGGATCGGTGACGGCCTGATCCGTCACGCGCTCACCTTCACGGTCAAGCCGGGCAAGGAGGCGACCGTCGCGAAGATCCTCTCCGACTACGCCTCTCCGCAGCCGCAGGTCGACGACACCACCCGGCTGTGCCGCACCTCGCTGTTCATGCACGGCAACCGCGTGGTGCGAGCCATCGAGGTGCGGGGCGACCTGCTCGCCGCGCTGCGCCACGTCGCCCGGCAGCCCGAGGTACGGGCCGTCGAGGAGGCCATCAACCCGTATCTGGAGCAGGACCGGGACCTCAACGATCCGGAGTCCGCGCGGGTGTTCTTCACCCGGGCGGCGCTGCCCGCCGTCCACCATGTGACGGCGGAGCAGGACGACCCGGCGGCGGAACGGCACGCGTTGCACTACCCCGCCCGGCCCGGCCGCGGCATGCGGCTGGCCGAAGTGCTCGCGCAGCGGGACGAGGCAGCCGCGGGCGATCCGCGCAGCCCGGTCCTGCGCAGCACGATCTTCCAGCGCGACGACGTGGTGGTACGGCTGGTCGACGTGCGCGGCGGACTCGACGCCGGTGACCCCGAGCTGCTCCTGGGCCTCCCGGACCCCGAGCAGGTCGCCGAGCTGACCACGTTCCTGGACGACGCCACCGGCGCGGCCGCTTCCGCACCGGGCGAAGGTGACCTGCGGCGCCTGCTCAAGCTCGCCCGCATGGAACTCGTCACCGACCGCCGTTCACCCGACGCCTGATCCGTCCGGTCCGCGCATCGCGGCGGCCACGGCCCCCTGTCGACACAGCACACGATCGGAGCAACGTCGTGACCAAACCCCGTCCCAGAATCGTGGATCTCCGCGAGGTGGAGCCCAACACCCGGCGTGGCGGCGATCTGCGCGCCATGCTCACCCCCAACACCGTCGGCTCCACCAGCGGCTTCATGGGCGTGGCCATCGTGCAGCCCGGCGACCGCATCGCCGAGCACTACCACCCCTACTCCGAGGAGTTCATCTACGTCGTCTGCGGCCAGTTGGAGGTAGACCTGGACGGCGAGCCGCAACCGCTGCAGCCCGAGCAGGGGCTGATGATCCCCGCCCACATGCGCCACCGCTTCCGCAACGTCGGCAACGTGGAGGCCCGTCTCGTCTTCCACCTCGGTCCGCTGGCTCCGAGCCCGCCGCTCGGCCACGTCGACACCGAGGAGACCGACGCCGCCCCGGCACGGGTGGAGGAAGTTCCCGCGGGCGCCGGCCGGGCGGCCGAACGACGTCAGGTCCGGTCATGACCAGGCGGGTGGCGGTCACCGGCATAGGCATCGTCGCCCCGGGAGGCGTCGGCGTGCCGGCGTTCTGGGATCTGCTCTCCCAGGGGCGCACGGCGACGCGCGGCATCACCTTCTTCGACCCGAGCGGCCTGCGTTCACGGATCGCCGCCGAGTGCGACTTCGACCCGGCGGCCTGTGGCCTGGAGCCGGAACAGATCGCCCGGTGCGACCGGTACATCCAGTTCGCCCTGGTCGCCGGGGAGGAGGCGGTACGGGACTCCGGCCTCGACCTCGGTCGCGAGGACCCGTGGCGCATCGGGGTCTCCCTGGGCACCGCGGTCGGCGGCACCACCCGCCTGGAGTCCGACTACGTCCTGGTCAGCAGCGGCGGACAGCGCTGGGACGTGGACCACCGGGAGGCCAGGCCGCACCTGCACCGCGCGTTCTCGCCCAGCACCCTCGCCTCGACGGTGGCGGAGCGGTTCGAGGCGCGCGGACCGGTGCAGACCGTCTCCACGGGCTGCACGTCGGGGCTCGACGCGGTCGGGTACGCCTTCCACACGATCGAGGAGGGCAGGGCCGACGTGTGCATAGCGGGCGCCTCGGACTCGCCCATCTCACCGATCACCATGGCCTGCTTCGACGCGATCAAGGCCACGTCCCCCAACAACGACGACCCCGCCCACGCCTCGCGCCCGTTCGACGCCGACCGCAACGGGTTCGTCATGGGCGAGGGCGGCGCCGTACTGGTCCTGGAGGAACTCGAACACGCCCGGGCCCGCGGCGCTCACGTGTACTGCGAACTCAGCGGCTACGCGACCTTCGGCAACGCCTACCACATGACCGGTCTGACCAGCGAGGGCCTGGAGATGGCCCGGGCCATCAAGGACGCCCTCGACCACGCCCGGCTCGACGGCACGGCGATCGACTACGTCAACGCGCACGGGTCGGGCACCCAGCAGAACGACCGTCACGAGACCGCCGCCGTGAAGCTGGCCCTGGGGCAGCACGCGTACGACACGCCCATGAGCTCCATCAAGTCCATGGTGGGGCACTCGCTCGGCGCGATCGGCGCGATCGAGGTCGTCGCCTGTGTGCTGGCCCTGTCCCACCAGGTGGTACCGCCCACCGCGAACTACGAGACACCGGACCCCGAGTGCGATCTGGACTACGTCCCGCGCGTCGCTCGCGAACGGAGACTGAACGGCGTGCTCTCCGTGGGCAGCGGGTTCGGCGGCTTCCAGTCCGCGGTGGTCCTGACCCGGCCGAGGGAGAGGACACCATGAGCGAACCGCATGCACGGCGTGCCGCCGTCACCGGAATCGGCGTGGTCGCGCCCAACGGAACCAGCACGGAGTCCTTCTGGAAGTCCACCCAGGAAGGCATCAGCGTCCTCGACCGGGTCACTCGCGAGGGCTGCGAGCACCTGCCGCTGCGGGTGGCGGGCGAGGTCCGCGACTTCGAACCGTCGGCGGCGGTCGAGGAGCGCTTCCTCGTCCAGACCGACCGGTTCACGCACTTCGGGATGGCCGCGGCGGACCTCGCGCTGGAAGACGCCCGCATCGGCCAGGCCGACACCTGCGAGGAACCGTTCTCGGTGGGCGTGATCACCGCGGCCGGTTCCGGCGGCGGTGAGTTCGGGCAGCGGGAACTGCAGCAACTGTGGGGGAAGGGCCCCCGCTTCGTCGGCCCGTACCAGTCCATCGCCTGGTTCTACGCCGCCAGCACCGGCCAGATCTCCATCCGCCGAGGGTTCAAGGGCCCCTGCGGGGTGATCGCCTCCGACGAGGCCGGCGGCCTGGACGCCGTCGCGCACGCGGCGCGGGCCGTGCGGCGCGGCACCGATGTGATCATGGCGGGCGCGACCGAGGCGCCGCTCGCCCCCTACTCGGTGGTCTGCCAACTGGGCTACGAGGAGCTGAGCACCGCCGACGAACCGACGCGCGCCTACCGCCCGTTCACCGACGGAGCATGCGGTTTCGTGCCCGCTGAGGGCGGCGCCATGCTGGTCGTTGAGGCGGAGTCCTCGGCCCGGGAGCGGGGCGCGCGGGTGCGGGCCACCGTCGCCGGCCACGCGGCGACGTTCACCGGCGCCTCCCGTTGGGAGCAGTCCCGCGAGGGGCTCGCGCAGGCGATCCGCGGTGCCCTGGACGAGGCCGGCTGCGCCCCCGAGGAGATCGACGTGGTCTTCGCGGACGCGCTCGGCGTACCGGAGGCGGACCGTGCCGAGGCGCTGGCGATCGCCGACGCCCTCGGCGCGCACGGCGGGCGGGTGCCGGTCACCGCGCCGAAGACCGGCATCGGCCGCGGCTACTGCGCGGCTCCGGTCCTGGACGTCGCGGCGGCGGTGCTCGCGATGGAGCACGGCCTGATCCCCCCTACCCCCAACGTCTTCGACATCTGCCATGACCTCGACCTCGTGACCGCCCGAGCCCGTGTCGCCGAGACGCGCACGGCGCTGGTCCTGAGCCGGGGCCTGATGGGGTCGAACTCGGCGTTGGTGCTGCGGCACGGCGCGGCCGCCGCCTCGTGATGAGGCGTCCCTGAGCGACAAAGGAGAAGAACCGCATGAGTGAACACATCACCGTGGAAGAGCTGTCCGAGCTCATGAAGAGGTGCGCCGGGGTCACCGTCCCGCCGCAGGAGCTCCAGCAGCAGTACGAGGCCGGCTTCGACACCCTCGGCGTCGACTCGCTGGGTCTGCTCGGCATCGTGGGCGAGCTGGAGAACCGGTACGGCACGCCGATGCCGCCGGACGCGGAGCGCTGCAAGACGCCCCGGCAGTTCCTCGACCAGGTCAACGGTGCCCTGATGACGGCGGGAGCGTGACATGGCCGGACACACGCAGAACGAGATCACCATCGCGGCGCCGCTGGACCTGGTCTGGGACATGACCAACGACCTGGCGAACTGGCCCCAGCTGTTCAGCGAGTACGCCTCCGTCGAGATCCTGAACCGGGAGGGGAACCGGACCACCTTCCGGCTGACCATGCACCCGGACGAGAACGGCACCGTGTGGAGCTGGGTCTCGGAGCGGGAGCCGGACCGCGAGAAGCTCAGTGTCCGGGCCCGCCGGGTCGAGACGGGACCGTTCGACCACATGAACATTCACTGGGCGTACGAGGAGGTTCCCGCCGGCACCCGGATGGTGTGGACCCAGGACTTCGCGATGAAGCCCGAGGCGCCGGTCGACGACGACTGGATGACCGACAACATCAACCGGAACTCCAAGGTCCAGATGGCCCTGATCCGGGACAAGATCGAGAAGGCGGCCGCCGGGCACGAGCCCGCCTCGGTCCTGGCCGACTGAGCGGAGAGGACGGATCCCATGCACCAGGCCCTGATCGTCGCCCGGATGGCTCCGGGTTCGGCTCCCGACATCGCCAAGGTGTTCGCGGAGTCGGACCGGGGAGAGCTGCCGCACCTCGTCGGTGTGGTCCGGCGCAGCCTCTTCCAGTTCGGCGATGTGTACATGCACCTGGTCGAGTCCGAGAGCGAGCCCGGCCCGGCCATCGCCAAGGTCACCGGGCATCCCGCGTTCCGGGACGTCAGTGAGCGCCTGTCGGCGTACGTCAGCGCGTACGACCCCGAGACGTGGCGGTCCCCGAAGGACGCCATGGCGCAGCGCTTCTACCTCTGGGAGCGCGACCCGGCCGGCTGTGTAGACCGGCGGGTGTTCGAGGAGCAGCACGGTGTCGGGGACCTCGTCGGCGAATCGGGCCGCGTGCACCCGGCGCTGCTCGTCCCACGC
>NZ_JBEXRA010000122.1:0-5909 GCF_040612855.1 Streptomyces sp. NPDC006332 | reverse complement strand
GCCCTCGGGCGCCTTCAGCCTCTCCATGGACAGCGGCCGGGTGGAGGTCGGGGAGGAGGTCCTGGAGCCCCGCGGCTCTTCGAGGACCAGGGGACGGGCGGCCACCTGAACACGCGGGGCGACGGCCTCGTCGCCTCTCGCAGCGCCCGATCCCTCCGGAACCCGCGGCCCTGCATCACGCCATAATCGACGCGTGAGCGACGAACACGGCACCGCACCCGCGGGCTCCGAAGGCGGTCCCCGCCCCGAACCCCTCCGCTTCTTCGGCACCACCTGGCTGAACCACGACCACGGCTACACGCCCCGCCGCATCGCGGCAGCCGTCGGCTCACTCGCCGCCGTGGTCGCCTCCTGCCTCGTCCTGCGCTTCGCCTACCAGGGCCTCCGGATAGCCGATACCGGCAGCTTCGTGGCCGTCCTGGTCGTCGCGATGTTCGCCATCTGCAGCGCGCTGGCCTTCCGCCAGACCCTGGACGGCTTCAGCAGGCGCCCCGACCCCGACCGCCAGGCCTCCCTCCGCGGCCTGCTGGCCATCGGCTTCGTCGGCTCGCTGCTCGCTTACTTCTTCCGCTCCCTCATCGAGGCCCCCGGCGAGAGGCTCCACCGCGAGGAGTACGAGGCCGCGCGCCGGCAGCACGAGAAGCGCACCTCGCGCCGCACCCGCAACCCCTCCAAGAAGCGCCCCCGCACATAGCCACCGGTCTCTCACCGGAAACGCGTCGTCCCTCACCCCCACCCCCGCCACCATGGTCCCCATGACGGCCTCCTCCCACGCCCCCCGCGCCCACTCCTTCAACGGCGCCGCAGCCCAGTACGCCGCCAGCCGCCCCGCCTATCCGCCTGCCCTCTTCGACGCGGTCGAGGACCTCGCCGGCCGCCCCCTCACTGGTGCCCGCGTCGCCGACATCGGCGCCGGCACCGGCATAGCGACCGCTCTCCTGCACGCCCGCGGCGCCGACGTGATCGCCGTGGAACCCGGCGACGGCATGGCGGCCCAGTTCCGCCGCGCCCACCCCGACATCCCGATCGTCAGGGGCGACGGCAACGCCCTCCCCCTGACCACCGCCTCCGTCGACTTCGTCACCTACGCCCAGGCCTGGCACTGGACCGACCCGGCCCGAGCCGTCCCGGAAGCCGTCCGGGTCCTGCGCGCGGGCGGCGCGCTAGCCCTGTGGTGGAACACGGACGCCCTCGACGTGCCCTGGATCGCCGAGGCCGCCGACCGCACCGGCCGCTTCTTCGGCGTGAACGTCGCCCTCGAGAAGCGCAACGTCAACGCCCGCACGGCGGACCCCACCGGCAGCCTCGACTTCACCTCCCGCGTGGTCCGCTGGAGCCGACGCGTACCGCTGGACACCCA
Source organism: Streptomyces sp. NPDC006332 (assembly GCF_040612855.1). NCBI lineage: Bacteria > Bacillati > Actinomycetota > Actinomycetes > Kitasatosporales > Streptomycetaceae > Streptomyces > Streptomyces sp. NPDC006332. The sequence continues at coordinate 4,549 of NZ_JBEXRA010000122.1, read as the reverse complement.
CCTCGCCAACCTCGGCACCCACTCGATCTTCCTGGTCCACGACCCGGAGGCCGGCGCCGCCTTCCTCGCCGAGGAACACAAGCACCTGCTGCGCACCTTCCCGGACGGAATCGTCGAAGAGGTCTACGACGTCATCCTGCTCCTCGCCACCACCCCCTGACCTCCCTCTCCCCGACACCGTCGCCCCGCTTGACGGACCCCCTACCCGGGAGCACTATTCATCGCATGATGAATTACGCGCCCGACCCACCGCCCGACGACGAGACACCCCCCGCGAAAACCACCACCTCCGACGCCCCCGACACCCTCGCCGCACCCGCCGTCCGCGCCCAGAACCTCACCGTCGTCCGAGGCCCCCGCACGGTCCTGCGGGGTCTCGACTTCACCGTCCCGCGAGGCCAGATCACCGGACTGCTCGGACCCTCGGGATGCGGCAAGTCGACGTTGATGCGCGCGATCGTCGGCACCCAGGCCAAGGTCACCGGCACGCTCGACGTCCTCGGCGACCCCGCCGGCCACCCCGGCCTCCGCACCCGCGTCGGCTACGTCACCCAGGCGCCCTCCGTTTACGACGACCTGACCGTCCGCCAGAACCTCGACTACTTCGCGGCCATCCTCGACCCGGGCCGCGCCGCCACCGACCGCCGCCACGAGAACGTCACCCGAGCCATCGCCGACGTGGACCTGACCACCCACGCCGACGCCCTCGCCGGCAACCTCTCCGGCGGCCAACGCAGCCGCGTCTCCCTGGCCGTCGCCCTCCTCGGCGCCCCCGAACTCCTGGTCCTCGACGAACCCACCGTCGGCCTGGACCCCGTACTCCGCCGCGACCTGTGGCACCTCTTCCACGACATCGCGACCCGGCGAGGCGCGACCCTGCTGATCTCCTCCCACGTCATGGACGAGGCGGAGCGCTGCCACCGCCTCCTCCTCATGCGCGAGGGCGAGATCCTCGCCGACGACACCCCCGACAACCTGCGCACCCGCACCCACTCGGAGACGGTCGAGGCGGCCTTCCTGCACCTGGTCGACGAGGCGATCGCCACCGCCCGCACGAAGGAGACCGCACGATGACCACGAACACAGGCACCACGAGCAGCACAGGCACGAACACCACCAACACCCCGCGCACCACAGCGGCACCCGCCCCACCCCGGGCCCTGAACGCCTCCCGGACCACCGCCACCACCGCCCGCGTCCTGCGCCAGCTCGGCCACGACCCGCGCACCATCGCGATGTTGATCCTCATCCCCTGCGTGATGCTGTTCCTGCTGCGCTACGTCTTCGACGGCAGCCCGCGCACCTTCGACAGCATCGGCGCCTCCCTCCTCGGGATCTTCCCCCTGATCACGATGTTCCTGGTCACCTCCATCGCCACCCTGCGCGAACGCACCTCCGGCACCCTCGAACGCCTCCTCGCCATGCCCCTCGGCAAGGGAGACCTCATCGCGGGCTACGCCCTCGCCTTCGGCACGCTCGCCGTCATCCAGTCCGCCCTCGCCACGGGCCTCGCGCTCTGGCTCCTCGACCTGGACGTCACCGGCAGCCCCTGGCTCCTGCTCCTCGTCGCCCTCCTCGACGCCCTGCTCGGCACCGCCCTCGGCCTCTTCGTCTCGGCCTTCGCGGCCTCGGAGTTCCAGGCGGTCCAGTTCATGCCGGCGGTGATCTTCCCCCAGCTCCTGCTCTGCGGCCTCTTCACCCCTCGCGACACCATGCACCCCGCCCTGGAGGCCCTCTCCGACGTCCTCCCCATGTCCTACGCGGTCGACGGCATGAACCAGGTCCTCACCCACACGGACATGACAGCCACCTTCGTACGAGACGCCCTGATCGTGGCGGGATGCGCGCTCCTGGTACTCGGCCTGGGCGCGGCGACGCTCCGACGCCGGACGGCGTGACACGCCACGGCCCCCGACATCCCGCCCACCGGACACCCGAGCCGCGCCCGTCCCCCCGATGCGAGGATGAACATGGACGACGCACCCCCCGGAGGGCACCCCAGCCATGACCCAGAAAGTCGCAGTCCTCGGCACCGGAAAGATCGGCGAAGCCCTGCTCAGCGGAATGATCCGCGCCGGCTGGGCCCCCACCGACCTTCTGGTCACCGCCCGCCGCCCCGAGCGAGCCGAAGAACTCCGCACCCGCCACGGAGTCACCCCGGTCACCAACCCGGAAGCCGCCAAGACCGCCGACACCCTGATCCTCACGGTCAAACCGCAGGACATGGGCACCCTCCTCGACGAACTCGCCCCCCACGTGCCCGCCGACCGCCTGGTCATCAGCGGCGCGGCAGGCATCCCCACCGCCTTCTTCGAGGAGCGCCTCGCCACCGGCACCCCTGTCGTCCGCGTCATGACGAACACGCCCGCCCTGGTCGACGAGGCCATGTCCGTCATCTCCGCCGGCACCCACGCCACCGCCGACCACCTCGCCCACACCGAGGAGATCTTCGGCGCCGTGGGCAAGACACTCCGAGTCCCCGAGTCCCAGCAGGACGCCTGCACCGCCCTCTCCGGCTCCGGCCCGGCGTACTTCTTCTACCTGGTCGAAGCCATGACGGACGCCGGAATCCTCCTCGGCCTGCCCCGCGACAAGGCCCACGACCTGATCGTCCAGTCCGCGATCGGCGCGGCGACCATGCTCCGCGACAGCGGCGAACACCCGGTCAAGCTCCGCGAGAACGTCACCTCACCCGCGGGCACGACCATCAACGCCATCCGCGAACTCGAGAACCACGGCGTACGAGCCGCCCTCATCGCCGCCCTCGAAGCCGCCCGCGACCGCAGCCGCGAACTGGCCTCCGGCAACAACGGCTGACCCCGTGCCGCCCCCAGCCCCACGACATCCGGGGGCGGCACCACACGCCTACCGAGCCGCGCGCACCCCGGCATCGGACGAGGCCGGCAACAACCCGATCGCGCGATAAGCGGCATCCACGGTAGGCCGCGCCATCGCCCGCGCCCTCTCCGCGCCCCCGCTCAGAACCCCCTCCACAAAGCCAGGATCCGCGCACAGCTCCCGATGCCTGTCCTGCACGGGCCTGAGAACCTCCACCACGGCCTCCGCGGTGTCCTTCTTCAAGGCGCCGTACGACGTGTACTCACCACTCAGATCCGCCGGGTCCCCACCCGTGCACCCGGCGAGAATCTCCAGCAGATTGGCGAGGCCCGGCCGCGCCTGACGGTCGTAGACGACCTCTCGCCCACTGTCGGTCACGGCCCGCATGACCTTCTTCCGCACCACGTCCGGCTCATCGAGCAGATAGACGATCCCGGGCCCGGAGTCGTCGCTCTTCCCCATCTTGGCCGTCGGCTCCTGCAGATTCATCACCCGGGCCGCCACCCCCGGAGACGTCGCCCGAGGCACCACGAACGTGTGCCCGTACCGCTGGTTGAACCGCACCGCCAGATCCCGGGCCAGTTCCACATGCTGCGTCTGGTCGTCCCCGACCGGCACCGCGTCACTGCGGTACGCCAGGATGTCCGCCGCCATCAGCACCGGATACGTCAGCAGCGACAGCCGCACACTCCCGCCCCGCTCCCGCTCCCGCGCGGCCTTCTCCTTGTACTGGATCATCCGCCGCATCTCGCCGTCCGTGGCAACGCACTCCAGCACGTACGACAGCCGCGCATGTTCATCCACATGACTCTGTACGAACACGGTGCACAGCTCGGGATCGAGACCCGCCGCCAACAGCAGCGTCGCCGCCTGCCGACTCAGTCGTCGTACTCGCGCCGGATCATGATCCACGGTCAGCGCGTGCAGATCGACGACGCAGAACAGTGCGTCGGACTGGTGCTGATCCGCGGCTGCCCACCGCCGCATGGCGCCCAGGTAGTTCCCCAGCGTCAGGTGCCCGGTCGGCTTGATCCCGCTGAATACCCGTGTCATCTCTGTCATCTGTCCCTCTCCTCCTGGCCGGGCCGCCCGCCTCGGCCGGCAGGCTGCCCCTCTGGAGTGCGGAGGGAGATACAGAAACGGCCGCCGAGAAGGCGGCCGTCGAGTGCATACGTGAGACCGGCCGCCGTCAGGCGGCCCACCACAGTTGGGAGCACGTACGCGTAGTCATGCGGCCCAGGCTACGCCTCCCAAGCGGCGTCAGGACCGAAGTTGACACGCCCCGACCCGATACGTAGTGTTCTCCGAGTTGTCCGACGTGAGCGCCGACTCCGGTCGGTCCCCGGACAACCATTCCGCAGGACCAACCAACACACGACGATGAGTCGTTCTGTTGTCGTGTCATTGGCACGGGTATTTGCGAATGAGGAATCCGCGTTCGAAAGGACGCAGCCCCCGATTAGCGTCGGGAGCAGGGAATCCGCTAAAGTCTCACTCGTCGGAACGGCCCAACAGCCGCGAAGACAACCCCCGCTGACCGGGGATCAGGACCGAAAGGATCTGATAGAGTCGGAACCGCCGAAAAGGGAAACGCGGAAGCGGAAACCTGGAAAGCACCGAGGAAATCGGGTCGAGAAAAAGATCTGATAGAGTCGGAAACGCAAGACCGAAGGGAAGCGCCCGGAGGAAAGCCACGAGAGAGTCTCTCGGG
>NZ_JBEXRA010000121.1:0-6209 GCF_040612855.1 Streptomyces sp. NPDC006332 | reverse complement strand
GAGGCCCTGCCTTCATGCGCGTACCGCCGAAAGATCACCCGACCAGGAACTCTGTTCGATCCACACGCTCCAAGATCGGTTGAGATACGGCTTCTCAGCGGCAACGTCAGCGGACGACGGCTGCGGCGGGTGGGTCTTCGCGTTCGTCGTCGGTCGGCTCTGGGGAGCACGCGCAGACCTTAGGCTGCATATCAGAGCGTCCAACTGGCGGGGTCCGGTGGCAATGATCGCCTCAGGCTCGTCGCTCTCGCGCAGGAGGATCGTTCCCGCGGGGGCAGTGGCGAGGTAGACGCAGGCGGAGGCCTCCTGGCTGTACGTGGATTTCTGCCAGTGCAGTTCGGGCACGGAGGGCTCCTTCAGAGGTCCTGGGTGAGCTGGGAGATGAAGTCGCGGGATTCGGCCGCGGGGAGCGCTGCTTGCGTGGTCTGGTCCAGGATCAGTCGGTAGCGCTCCAACTGCGCCGGAGAGTCGATGAGTTCTGCGCCGTGGTCGGTGTCGAGCTGGACTGTGTCCAGTTGTTGTACCGGGCCGTGGAAGTAGTCGATGCCCTGGCCCGAGGTGTGGAACGGGCCCCTGTGGAAGGGAATGACGGTGATCGTGACGTGGTCGAGCTCGCTGATCGCGTTGAGGTGCTGGAGCTGGGCCCGGATGGTGGCACGGTCGCCGAAGCGCATGCGGAGGGCGGCCTCATGGATGATCGCCGTGTAGCGCGGGGGCGCTTCGCGGTGCAGGATTTCCTGCCGTTTGATGCGGTGTGAGACGCGGTGCTCGATCTCGTGCGGCTTCAGTGGCGGCACCGTGTGGCTGAACAGAGCGCGGGCGTGGTCGGCCGTCTGCAGCAGGCCGGGGATGTTGATCACATGCGCCACCCGCAGTGCGGTGGCGTGATGTTCGACTTCGGTCAGGTCCAGCACACGGGGGGACAGGATGTCCCGGTACTCCTCCCACCAGCCGCGTCGGCGCTCGCCGGTCAAGGCGGTGAGGGCATCGATCAGGGGGTCGTCGGTGCAGTCGTAGTGCCGGGCGATCGTGCGGACGCGGTCGGCGCTCACTCCGTAGCGCCCCGCCTCGATGTTGCTCACGCGTGACTGTGTGGCTCCGACCAGTGCTGCGGCCTGGGTGGCGGACAGATCGGCCCGCTCGCGCAGCCTGCGCAACTCGACCCCGAGGCGGCGGCGCCGGGCGGTGGGGAGGGGGCTTGGCTGCGGCATCGACCGTGACTTCCTATTCGTACGTACGTCGTCTCGGGTCACCCACACGAAGGCAGCATGGACTGCATTCCCCGCTCTTCATGGAATGTAGTCCATGGCGTGCCCTATGGTGAGTTTCGAGCCCCTCAACTGGCCCCGCCAACAAGCCGGAAGCGCACCCTCCGCACCTCAAGCGGGCGGCACTGCCACCGCCGACGGGCCATCAAGCGAACCAAGTCCCCGCACCGCAGGAGCCGTTCATGGTCACCGTATCCCCGTCGGAGTGCGAAGTGTCCCCAACTTGGGCGTACGCGCTTCAACTACCCCACGATCCGCGCGCCGCGCGCATCGCCCGGGTCACACTCCGTGCCGTTCTCGCGGGCCACGGCATGTCCCAACTTCAGGACAGTGCCAAGCTGTTGGCTTCGGAATTGGTCACCAACGCCTACCAGCACTCGACCGGCCCCGCGACGCTCCGCCTCCGTGGTCTCGGCCGCAGGCGGCTGCGGGTGAGCGTCTGGGACGCCAACCCGCACATCCCGCCTCCTTTCGACAAGCGATCAAGCCCCCACTGTCCCGTGCCGACGGAGGCGGATGGTGGGCGTGGGCTGTTCCTCGTATGCCATTACGCGGAGGCGTGGGGCGGCTATCCGCTCGGGGACGATCTCTTCGGCCGGGGCGGGAAGCTGCTGTGGTGTGAGATCGGGTCGTCGGCCGGGGAGACCCTCGCCACCTCCTTGGAGGCGACCGTCCGATGATCACTCGTTGAGGTGAGGCGGCTGTCATTCCCCCTGGGTACGCTGAATCGTCAGGCGAGACTCCGTCCCATGGGAGCACAAATGAGCGCCGCATCCGACAACGGGCTGGACGACGAGCCGGCGTACCGCTGGCCCATTCCGCCTCCCGAAGGCTGGACCGCGGACGACCTCGACCGGATTCCGGGCCTCCCACCGCACACGGAGTTGATCGACGGGAGTCTCGTTTTCATGAGTCCGCAGACACGTTTCCACAGTCGGACGATGCGTCTGCTGGACAACGCCCTGCTGGAGCAGGCACCGGACCACCTTGACGTCGACCGTGAGATGACGGTCAAGTTGGACTCGAAGAACCGCCCCGAGCCGGACATCGTCGTCTTTCCGGCCAATGCTGTGACCGGCCCGAACCAGACTTGGTACAAGCCAGAGGACATCATTCTCGCCCTCGAGGTCGTCTCCGCCGACTCCCGCGAACGCGACCGCGAGGTCAAGCCCGGCAAATACGCGGCGGCAGGTGTGCCGCACTTCTGGCGTGTGGAGCAGGACGACGAGAAGGGTCTCCCCGTCGTCTACGTCTACGAACTGGATCCGGCCACGAAGTCCTACGGCCTCACCGGCATCTTCCACGACCGGCTCAAGGTGTCGGTGCCGTTCGACATCGAGATCGACCTGACGGCGATCAACAGGCGCCGAGCCACGTCCTGACCGGGACCTCCCTCCTGCGTCGCCTCCGGCGGGGAGTCGCCCCCGACCGCACGTCGCCGGAGACTCACCGCATGCCGGTGGTCCGCGGCCGGACAACCTCTGACGGCGTCGCCCGGCATGCCACACTTTCATCTATGACGCGCGCACTGCACCTGACCGCTGCGGTCACCCGTGAGGACGAGTGGTACGTGGCCCGCTGTCTCCAAGTCGAGGTCACCAGCCAGGGTGCGAGCATCGAAGAGGCCCTGACCAACCTCCGCGAGGCGCTGGAGCTGTACTTCGAGGACGCCCCCGCTCCCGAGGTCGTCGCCGACGTGATCACCGCGCCGGTCGAGGTCCGCGTCGCGTAAGCCCCACCGTCCCCCACGGCCTGTCCGACACCGAGATCGCCAAGGCACTCGAACGCGCCGGCTTCGGCCACATCGCGACCCGGGGCAGCCACACGAAGTACCGCAGGGACGGCCGCACCGTCATCGTGCCCCTGCACCGCTCCCTCGCGCCCGGCACCATCCGCTCCATCCTCCGCCAGGCCGACTGGACCGTGGACGACCTCACCGAGCACCTCAAATAGTTCGCCGCACGCCCACCACGCTCGCGTACGGACCTGGTCAGCCGAACTCCTCGATGTACTCCTCCGGCGGCCCCAGCTCCGGGCGGTCGCGTAGCTCCAGAATTGCGCCGAGGCGTTCCAGCTCGAGGACCGTCACGGTGTTCTCGCCCGCGCGCAGCAGCGGTGCCGGGCAGTAGAGCGTGACCTGTGGCCCGATCTCCCAGTAGCGGCCGAGCAGGAACCCGTTGACCCAGACGAGGCCACGGCTGGATCCCGGCAACGCGAGGAAGGTGTCCGCGGGCGTGTCGACGTACAGCTCCGCGACGGCGAACCCGGCGGGCGTGGTCGAGGGCCCGGAATGCGGGGTCGAAGGCCCGGCCTGCGTGGTCGGGGGACCGGCGGTGACCGCGCTCGACAGTTCCGCAAAGGACCAGTCCTGCAGCGCGACCGGCGTGCTGTCCCAGCCCTGCACGATGCGCCGGTCGACGAGGACCGGACCGAGCAGGCCCTTGGGCCGGCCGATGCCCGGGCCGTAGTTCACCCGGCCGAGGTTCTCGACCAGGACCTCCAGCCGTACGACGTCGCCGGTTCCGTGGAGGGGGAGTTCCGGGGAAGCCGGGTCGGCCACGCCGAGGAGGGTGCCGTCGGCGAAGACCAGTGCCCGGTCGCGTACGTCGGTGAGGGTCAGTCGGTGCTCGCCCGCCGGGATGCGCGGGTGCGCGGTGTGCAGGACCATGCCCGCGTCGAGCCCGAGCTGTTCGAACGTGGCGGGGCGTGGGGCGGTCGAGGTCGGGGCCTGTACGGCACGCAGGCCAATGAGGAGGTCGGCGCGGTGGACGAGCGGGACGCGGACCGGCGGGAGCGTCGGCATCCGGGGGGTGGAGCGGAGCGGCCCACGGGCGCCTAGGGCCTCGCGCATGGCGAAGAATTTGTCGGTCAGCGTGCCGTCTTCGGCGATCGGGGCGTCGGAGTCGTAGCTCGTCACGACGGGTTGGAGGCGTCCGTCGTCCTCGTTGGCGCCCGCCCAGAGCCCGAAGTTGGTGCCGCCGTGTGCCATGTAGACGCTCACGCTGCCGCCGTCGGCGATGATGCCGCGGAGCGTGCGGACCGCGCTGTCCACCCCGCGGACGTGGTGCCGCTTGCCCCAGTGGTCGAACCAGCCGTTCCAGTACTCGGCGACCACGAACGGTTCCCCCGGTCGCCGTGCCGCGAGGAGCCGCCGGGCGGTGGCGGGCTCGGAGCCCAGGGTGACGGCCGTCAGGGTCTCGGGCAGGGTGCCGCCGTCCAGCATCAGCTCGGTGGGCCCGTCGGCCGTGAACAGCAGCTCCCGGATGCCCCGTGTGGTCAGGGCCTGACGATTCCAGCGCAGGTAGGCATGGTCGTCGCCGAAGCTGCCGAACTCGTTCTCCACCTGCACCGCCACGACCGGCCCGCCCTCGGCGGCCTGGAGCGCGGCAATGCGCGGGACCAGGACGTCGAACCAGTGGCCGACGGCGGAGGTGAACCCCGGATCCGAGCTGCGGACCGCGACGTCCCGGCCGGTCAGCCAGCTCGGCAGGCCGCCGTTGGACCACTCCGCGCAGATGTACGGGCCGGGGCGGACGACGACGTCGAGGCCCTCCTCGCCCACGGTGAGGATGAACCCTTCGAGGTCCCGCCAGCCGTCGAAGAGCGGCGCCTCGTCCTCCCGGGGCTGATGGAAGTTCCACGGCACGTAGGTGTCGACCGTGTTGAGGCCGAGGTCGGCGAGTCGGCGGATGCGGTCCCGCCAGAGGTCGGGGTGGACCCGGAAGTAGTGCAGTGCCCCGGACAGGATGCGGTGGGGGGCGCCCTGCCGGTACAGACGGCCCCCGTGCCAGGTGAGCACGCTGGTCGCGACGCCGGCTGCCGCGTCGGTCGTGGTGTGGGCCGGAGCGAGGGGTCTCGTGGGGGGCTCAGTCACGATGCGAGCGTATGTTATCGATGCCATCGCTAACAAGACCGATAGGATCTGTGGGAGGACGACGTCGCGGGCCGGCCGCGGGGGGAAGGAGCACCATGACCGAGGGCACCGCGAGGCCGAGGCAGCCGAGCATGACCGACGTGGCCCGGACCGCCGGGGTGTCGGCGCAGACCGTCTCGCGCGCGCTCCGCGGCTCGCCGAACGTCAACCCCGACACCAAGAGGCGCGTGCTCGCCGCCGTGGACCAGGTCGGCTACCGGTTCAACAGCGCCGCCAGAGCGCTCTCCTCCGGGCGCAGCCACACCATCGGCCTGGTCCTGCTGGCGTCCGGCGGGTACTACTCGCGCTCGGCGGTGACCGCCGGCGTCGAGGCCGCCGCGGGTGCGGCCGGGTACGCGGTGAGCATCGCGACCATCGCCGCGCTCGACACCGGCCTGATGGAGCGATCCCTGTCCAAGCTCGCCGACCAGGGCGTCGACGGCTTGATCATCGCGGTGCCGCTCATCTCCGTGACGCCGAAGATGGAGGACCTCACCCGCGACATCCCGACCGTCACACTCGACGGCTCGCGGACGGCGGGCGCCCGGGTGCTCGGTATCGACCAGCAGGAGGCCGGCCGTGTCGCCACCCAGCACCTGCTCGACCTGGGGCACCGCCAGGTCTGGCACATCGCCGGGCCCGACGAGTGGATCGAGGCGCGCCAGCGGCGACAGGGCTGGCAGGAGTGCCTGGCCGCGGCCGGGATCGAGGCGCCGCCGGCCCTGGAGGGCGACTGGTCGCCCGACTCGGGACACCGGCAAGGGCAGATCATCGCGATGATCCCGGAGGTCACCGCGGTCTTCGCCGCCAGTGACGAGATGGCCTTCGGGGTGATCCGCGCCCTGCGCGAGCGCGGCCGGTCGGTGCCCGAGGACGTGTCCATCGTGAGTGTCGACGACATCGCCCTGGCGGCCTACTGCTTCCCGCCGCTGACGACCGTCCGGCAGGACTTCTACCGCTACGGCGCCCGAGACCGTCAACCTGCCCGACATGACCGGCAAGGGACTCCAGTCCGCGCAGGACCAGGC
>NZ_JBEXRA010000120.1:0-6471 GCF_040612855.1 Streptomyces sp. NPDC006332 | reverse complement strand
GCCCTGCCTTCATGCGCGTACCGCCGAAAGATCACCCGACCAGGAACTCTGTTCGATCCACACGCTCCAAGATCGGTTGAGATACGGCTTCTAAGACACTCCAGCCGTCCGGTGTCACAGCCGGGCGGCTGGCCCTATGAGCGGAGCACGACTGTGACTGACACGGTGATCGCCTGGGATACCTACTCGCGGCAGCGGCCCGAGCGCCGGCCGACCAACGCCCGCGGCGAGACGACTTGGTTCAACTGGACCCAGTACGCGGATCACGGCCCCGGCATCGAACTGCTGGAAGTGGACGACGGCGCCCGTGTCCTGGACCTCGGCTGTGGGAAGGGCGGCAACGCCGCGCACCTGGCTGTTGTTGGCGTGCGCGCCGTCGGTGTCGATGTCTCGCCCAGGCAGCTGGCCGCGGCGCGCGAGCGGTGGGGGCTGACGCCGGGGCTGGAGCTGCACGGGGCGGAGGCAGTCGGCTACCTGCGGGAAGACCAGGAAGGCTTCGATGCCGTGTACTCGGTGTACGGCGTCGTGTGGTTCACCGACCCGGCCCTGCTACTGCCCGCGATCCGCAAGCGGCTGCGCCCTGGCGGCCGGCTCGTCTTCTCCCAGCGCCCCCCAGTGGAAGGCTGCTATGGCTGCCAGGCCTCGTACATCCCGCGCGGCCCGGACGAGGACCCGCTCGTCGTGAAGCGGTGGGACTACGAGCCCGACGCGTGGGAGCGACTCCTGAAGGAGCACGGCTTCACCGACGTTGACGCCACGGTCCTGGCCGCCCCGCCCGGTAATCGGACGATCGGCACCCTCATCGTCCGAGCGCGAGCCTGACAGTCCTGTACCCGGATCGCCCATGACGGGTGGCGGGCTACTCCCCTGGTAGCGGATCAGCGAGAGACATCCAGGACATGGGCGATAGGCAGGAGAGCAGTCAGCTTCATCTCGGCGTAGGCCTCGACGCGTTTACTTCGTCGTGTCGGTCCAGGCGATCTCGAAGTACTTGACGCGTTCGTCTTCTCCCGTCGGCCGCATGCCGACTGCCATCATGACGTGCTGGGACGCGATGTTGTCGTGGTCGGCGGCGCCTTTCACGCAGGTGACGCCGCGTGCCCGCGCGAACAGCAGTAGTTCGCGGAGGGCTTCGGAGGCGAATCCCTGGCCTCGTGCCGACGGGATGAGGCCGTAGCCGATCGTGACGCTGCCGTTCTCGTCCGCGGGTCCGTGGAATCCCAGGCCGCCGATCGCCTGACCGTCCTCGCGGAGACGGATCTCGTAGTTACCGAACGGCTGGGGATCACCGGTGTTCGCGCAGGTGCCCAGGAAGCGCCTGGCGGCGGACACGTCTCCATCAGTGGGATATCCGGGCGCCCATCGGGCACTGCCACGAGACTCGCCCGCCACCACTCGCTCAGCCTCGCTGACGGTCATCGGATGAAGTACGAGTCGCGCCGTCACTAGATCACCCATAGCAAGGAGGGGTATCACGCGGGACGACCGGATCACACTCGGATTATCCGACGCGGACACCCGCCTCCGGTTGATGATCGTAGGTACGGAAGGATCACGGTATCCGTGGCGGGGATGGGCTGTTCGAGGCCGAGCCAGTGGACAAGCAGCCGCCGCCCCCGCCCTACCGATCCCGCCCGCACGCATACGCCAGCGGCGAGATCAACTCCTCCACATCCGGCAGCCAGCGGTTCGCCGCCGTGGGCCGGCAGGCCCACTGCACGGCCCCCCAGGAGCCGAACCGAGTGGGCGGTCCGGCGACGTACGCCCCTTCGCCCAGGGCGACGAGGTCGAGTGAGGACGGGGACCAGCCCAGTTTGCGGACCAGGTCCGGTACCTTCGCCGACGCCCCGGGCAGCACGAAGAACTGCATCCGCCGGTCGGGCGTCAGCGTCACCGGTCCCAGGGTCAGTTCCATCCGTTCCATCCGGGCCAGCGCCAGGAACCCGGCCGTCTCCGGTACCGAGACGGCGTCGAACGTCCGCCCCGTCGGCAGCAGGATCGACGCCGTCGGCTGCTTCTGCCACATCCGGCGCGCGACGGTCGCACTGCCCGTGGCCTGCGACGCCCAGTCCGCGCGCGCCGGATGCGCCCCGGGGGCGGCGCACGCGATGTCCTCGCACGAGCAGCGCTGCTCCCCCTCGACGGCTTCCAGCCAGGTCCCGGGGAAGACGTCCCAGTGACGTTCCTCGGCGTAACGTACGGCGGTCTCCAGCAGCGATTCCCCGCGCTGCTTCGGAATCTGAGCGGCTTCGGTACTCACGATCGTCTCTTCCACGTTCCACTCAACTCCCGCGTCCACCTGGAGTTACGGCCGGGCCTGAGCCGGGGGCGTGCGCGGGGGAGGAGCATCGATTCCGCGTCCGGGGCGCATGGGGGCATGTGCGGGGGCGCGTAGGAGGAATGGAAGCGTGACGTGGGTAGCCAGGTACGGGGGCGGCGACTGCACTTACCCCGGCAATCCTCACATGCCTCGCATTTTCGCCGTGTTTGTGGGGCATTGATCTTCACGGCCGGATCTTTTCGTTCCACGAGACCTGACGAGAGCTGATGAGAGCAGCGAGTTCAGGAGTCCGTCCGTGCAAGACACGTCAACTCGGTGCGTGGGCAGGCACCGCAGCCACAGGGGGTACGCCATGGCCGCAAGGCCTCTCGTCGCGCGGCAGCCGAACGAACGGCTGCAGGCGCTCATCCAGGAAGCGGGCTGCTCGAACGCCGGGCTGGCCCGCCGGGTCAACATGTGCGGCGCGGAGCACGGACTCGACCTGCGCTACGACAAGACGTCCGTGGCGCGCTGGCTGCGCGGACAGCAGCCACGCGGACGCGCTCCGGCGATCATCGCGGAGGCACTGGGCCGCAAACTCGGCCGTACGGTCACGATCGACGAGATCGGCATGGCCAACGGCAAGAACCTCGCCTCGGGCGTCGGCCTGCAGTTCTCGCCGACGGTGCTGGGGGCGATCGAGCAGGTGTGTGAGCTGTGGCGCAGTGACGTGGGCCGCCGGGACTTCCTGTCCGGCTCCTCCGTCGCCGCGTCGGCGCTCGTCGAGCCCAGCCGCGACTGGCTGATCTCCGCGCCCGACTCGCAGGTATCCCGCGCCGCCGGGCCCCGGGTGGGGCAGTCCGACGTCGCGGCGGTGCGGGCGATGACCCAGGCGCTGGTCGACCTGGACCACCAGTACGGCAGCGGGCACGTGCGTCCGGTGGTGGTGCACTACCTCAACAGCGTGGTGTCCGGGCTGCTGGCGGGCTCGTACCGGGAGGCGGTCGGCCGGGACCTGTTCGCCGCGGTGGCCCGACTCACCGAACTCGCCGGCTACATGGCCGTCGACACCGGCCAACCGGGCCTCGCGCAGCGGTACTACATCCAAGCGCTGCGCCTCGCGCAGGCGGCCGGTGACCGCGGCTACGGCGGCTACATCCTCGCCGCGTCGATGAGTCACCTCGCCGCGCAGCTCGGAAACCCGCGGGAGATCGCGCAGTTGGCGCGGGCGGCGCAGGAGGGGGCGCGTGGACGCGTGACCCCGCGCGCGGAGGCGATGTTCCACGCGGCCGAGGCGCGCGGGCACGCGTTACTGGGTGACGCGCGGTCGGCCCAGTCGGCGTCCGGGCGCGCGGTGAACGCGCTGGAGCAGGCCGATCCGTCCACCGGGGACGACCCGGTGTGGATCGCGCACTTCGACGAGGCCTACCTGGCCGACGAGTTGGCGCACTGCCACCGGGACCTGGGACAGGCCGAGGCGGCGGAGCGGTGTGCGCGGGAGTCCCTGGCCGGGCATCCCGAGTCGCGGGCCCGCCGCCGGGCGATCGGCTATGTGCTGCTGGCCACCGCGCAGGTGCAGCAGCGGGAGGTGGAGCAGGCGTGCAACACCGGCCTGAAGGCGGTGGAGTTGCTGGAGACCCTCCGCTCCAACCGGGGCGCCGAGTATCTGGACGACTTCCAGCAACGCCTGGAGCCGTTCCGGGACGAGCCGGTGGTGAGGGAGTTCGGGGCGCGCCTGGATCTGCAGGTGGCTGCGTGAGACACGGCCGTACGAGGGTGTAACAGGTCGGAAAAAGAAGGAGCGGGTGGGGAAAGGGGGCTGAATACGGCGGATGGGGGCAGGTTTACGGCACCACGGACATCAGGACGTGTGCGTGGATCTGTTACGGCGGTCACAGGGACCCAGGTCACGGCCTGAGCTGCGTAGCACCGTGCTCTGAGGACCCGGTAGCGTGAGCCGACGATTCCGCAAGTCCCCCATTCGTAGGAGTCCCGGTGACGCAGAGTGGACAGGGCGAGGAGCCCGAAGCGCGCGAAGCGCGTGAAGGCATCGTGCTGCCCTCCGACGGCGGGGAACCCCTGCTGCCGGGCATGACAGGCGGGTACGGCGGCGGCCGACCGAACCCGGCGGCTCCGGGATCCGGCACGGCGTACGGCCGGACGTCCGGTGAACCGTACGACCAGGCACCGGGCTCGGCGCCCGGACCGGAGCGCGGGCAGGCGCCAGGACAGGCGCCAGGACAGGCGCCAGGACAGGCGTACGGGCAGGACGCGGGATCGGCGTACGGACAGCGGCCCGGATCGGCGTACGGGCAGCCGAACGACCAGGCATACGGCCAGTCGTACGGCCAGACATACGGGCAGAGCTACGGGCAGCCGCACGAGCAGGGCCACGGTCAGATACCGGGGCAGACGCCGGGGCAGGGTCCCGGTCCGGGATCGGCGCCGGCCGGTGGTCAGGCCTGGGGCACCCCGTGGGGGCCGGACCAGGCCGGGGCGCAGGCCCCTGCCGCGCCGCCGCAACAGGGCTGGTCCGCTCCGCCCGCCCAGCCCTGGAGCACCTCCGACTCCGGCCACCCGGCACCGCCCGCCGACTGGGGAACGCCCCAGGCGCCCGGCCAGGCCGCGTCCCCGAATCTTCCTCCGGAGGGCGGGCAGCCCTCGGGCCACGGCGATGCCTACGGCTCCCCCGGGGCGGCCGCCTCCGCGCAGCCCGCGGGCGCCGCCCAGGATCCGCCCACCTCCTACTACCTGCCGCCCGTCGGCCAGAACACCCAGCCGCCCTCCGCGGACGCCTACGGCTCACCCGCCGCCGCACCCCTGCCGCCCGCGGCGCCGGACGCTCCCGGCTCCGCCCAGCCGCCCGCGCGCCGCACCGCCCCCGGCGCCGCTCCCCTTCCGCCGGCCGACGAGGGCGCCACCCAGTACATCCCGCCGGTCGCGCCCGGGACCGGGGACGGTGCGACGGGGTATCCCGGGCAGCCCCCGGCAGCCGCGAGTGAGGGCGCGACCCAGTACCTGCCGTCGGTCGGGCCCGGGGCGCTGCCGCCCGAGGCGGGGTCGGCGCCGTCCGCCGAGGCGACCCAGTTCCTCGGCCGCGCACCCCAGGGCGGCGCCCGGCCGGGAGCCGGACCGCTGCCGCCCGCCGCCGGACCCGACGCCGAGGCCACGCAGTTCATCGCTCCGGTGCCCGGACAGCAGCCGCAGGCCGCGCCCTACGGCGGACCGCAGGGCGCGGATCGGCAGCCGCCCGCCGAGTTCGACAACCTCTTCCGCGGCGGCCCGGCCGACGAGCCGGCCGGCGCGACCCAGCAGATGCCCCGCCTCCAGCAGCCCGAGGCCGGCTTCGGCGCCCAGCCGCCGTACGGACAGTCCCCGCAGCCGTCGTACGCCCCGCCCGGCGGCGGTGGACGCGGCGGCACGTACGACGACGGGGACGACGGTCGCGGTGGTCGGCGCGGTTCACGGGTGCCGGTGATCGCCGCCGTCGGTATCGGCATCGCCGTCCTCGGCATCGGGGCGGGCGCGCTGCTCGCCGGTGGCGGGGACGACGGCAAGAAGGCGGACGAGAAGAACCAGACCGTGGCCGCGACGGCATCCGCGTCCCCTTCCGCCTCGCCGTCCGCCGATCCGGCCGAACAGCAGGCCATCGCCCTGGACAAGCTGCTCGCGGACAGCGGCGGCAGCCGCACGACGGTGATCAACGCCGTGGAGGACGTGAAGTCCTGCGACAGCCTGGCCCAGGCGGCCAAGGACCTGCGGGGCGCGGCCCAGCAGCGCAGCGGGCTGGTGACCCAGCTGTCGAAGCTCGAGGTCGACAAGCTGCCCGACCACGCCGAGCTGACCGACGCCCTCACCAAGGCGTGGCAGGCGTCCGCGTCGGCCGACAACCACTACGCGGCGTGGGCGGACCAGACCGCGGGCAAGAAGGGCTGCAAGAAGGGCCAGGCCCGGGTCACCGGCCAGACCCAGGCCGCCAACCGGGCGAGCGGCACCGCCAGCACCGAGAAGGTCAGGGCGGCGAAACTGTGGAACGCGATCGCGAAGCAGTACGGCCTGACCGAGCGCCAGCCGACCCAGCTGTGACCGGGCTGCGGGGCCCGGTACGGCCGGGTCCCGCAGCCCCTCAGCCCCTCAGCCCCTCAGCCCCTCAGCCCCACAGCCCCCCCCCCCCCCCCCCCCCCCCCCACCCCCCCACCCCCCCCCCCCCC
>NZ_JBEXRA010000119.1:0-6616 GCF_040612855.1 Streptomyces sp. NPDC006332 | reverse complement strand
TGATCGTGGTCTGCCCCTGCTCGTCCACCAGGGACCGCAGCAGTTCCAGCACGGTCCTGCGGATGCGACCTCCCGTAACCCTGAGGCGGCTCGGCCGAGCCGAGGGCGTCGGCCCGTCCGTGGGCCCACATCCGCACGGTCGCTTCACACAAGAGGCACGAACCCCTCCCGAGACTTTAGGTTTCAAGCGTTACGCTCACCGGCAGTCGAGTGGCCCAGGACGGCGCCTCCATCACGGCACTCGCTATCCCCCCACAGCTCCACAGGAGGCTCGGCGTGCGTGACGGCGACGTGGTAGTGATCGGCGGCGGCTATGCCGGCGTGCGTTTGGCGAAACGACTGGACGGGACGGCGCGGGTCACGCTGGTGGATCGCAAGGAGATCTTCTTCCATCGCATCGCGTCCCTGCGCGCCGGCGTGCGCCCGGACTGGACCGCTACCCCGTTCATCCCGTACGACCGGTTGCTGCGCAACGGCCGGGTGGTCTCGGGCAAGGCGATCCGTGTCGACACCGACGAGCGGCAGGTGGTGCTGGCGACGGGCGAGCGCCTCCCGTACGACGTGGTGGTGATCGCCACCGGCGCCGACTACCCCGAACCGGCCCGCTTCACCGGCACCACCGCCGAGGAGGCGGCCAAGTCGTTTGCCGGACACCAGCGGAGCATCGCCGGCGCCGAGCACATCCTCGTCGTCGGTGGTGGACCCTCCGGTGTCGAGCTCAGCGCCGAGATCCGGCTGGCCCGGCCGAACGCCCGTGTCACCCTCGCTCACGCCGGGCCCGCCCTCCTCGACGTCATGGGCAACGCGCGGGCCGGGAAGAGGGCACGATCCTGGCTGGAGTCCCACGACGTGGACGTGCGGCTCGACACCTTCATGTCCCAGGGCACCGAGTTCGGTACGTACCGCGACGCCCGCGGGAACGTCATCGAGGCCGACGTCTCGTTCTGGGCGACGGGCACCACCCCCAACACGCTCTGGCTGCGCCTGGCCGGGCACGGCGACTGGCTGAACCCGAGCGGGCACGTGAAGGTCGACCGGACCCTCCGGGTCGCGGGGCGGCAGGACGTGTTCGCGGTCGGTGACGTCAACGACGCCACCGAACTCAAGATCACTCCCGTCGCGCTCGCCCAGGCCGACCTCGCTGCCTGGAACATCCGTGCCTGCCTGCAGGGTTCCGGAAGACATCGCAAGGAGCCGCGCCTCTACCGGCCCATCCACCGCACCCCGCTCATCGTGCCGTTCGGGCCCGCCGACGGAGTGACCATGATGCCCGTGCCCGGCGGGGAGACCGCCGTCCTCGGCTCCCGCACCAGCACCCTCGGCAAGGCCAAGACCCTGCTGACTCCGTACATGAGACGGCAGCTCGGATACACCGCGGCCTGAGCCGCCGAACGCGGAGGCCGGGCCGGACGGAACTCCGGGACGGTTCGGCGCGCGAGACACCGGACCGTCCACGGCCTCAGGCCCGTACCGGTACCGCCTTCAGGACGGAAGGCCGCGGCTGGGTGTCCGGTGGCGCGCCGGGAGGCGCCGGGGGAGCGGAACGGCGTGCCGTCGCCCACGCGCGAGGCCGGAGCCCACGCCCGAGGACGCGCCGACGATCTGCGCGCCGCAGCCGGGGCAGGGCGGCTCGCCACCATGAGCGCGCGGGCGCGGCGGGGGAGTGCCGAAGAGGTGCGGTGCCAAGGTGGCTTCGAGCCCAGCGGCTCCGAGGGCCGGCACCGGGGAGATTGGCGGATGAGCGGGCGCTCGGAGTCGGCCGGGGGCCCGGGGGTGAGCAGGAAAACCCCCAGGCCCGTCATCCATCGCCCGCCACGGTCAGCCGATGCACACCACGAGCAGGCAGAGCTGCGTCGGCGATGTGGATTCCGGGGCGGGATGGGACTGTGAGGACCCCGATCCCGATCCCGTGCCCGATTCCGAGCCCGTGCCCGCGGCGGACGGGGTCGTCGACGGCTGCTGTGTCGCCGTCTCGACGGTGTCCGTGGTGGCGGGGGCCGCGGTGTCGGGGGACAGGGCGCTGCTCAGCGTCGGCGGGGCCGATGTGGCGGCCGGGCGGGGCGGCGCGGCGGCGGACCGGTCGGCCGACCGGCTCGTGCGGGCAGGGGTCGAGAGGGCGGACTGCTGCCGCTGCTCCTTGGTGGCCGGCGGCTGCGCCTCGGGAGTGGTGCGTGACGACCGGTGAAGAGTGGGCGGCGTCGACTTCGGAACGACGTGGAAGGACGTCGGCTTCTCCGCGGCGCCCATGGTCCGGTCGTCGGGGGCGGTGGCCGCCTGGGTCCGGTCGGTGGAGCCCCGGTTCATCGTGCTGATGGTCAGGCCGCCCCCGACGAGTGCGACGGCGGTCGCGACCACGGCCCGGCGCTGGTTCTTCTTCCAGCGAGCCCGTTGGCGGCGGCGGGCCGCCCGCCCTTCCCCGCCGGTCGGCGCGTCCTCGATGTCGGTGGACGGGGCGGCGTACGGAGCCGTGTGCGCACCGGTCCCCAACTCCTTCGCACCGGTCCCGAGCTCTGCCCCGTCCCGCGCGGTCTCGTCGTACCAGTGGCCGGAGGCCGCGGACCCTGCTGCGTGTGCCGTGTCGGTCGCCTCGCCCGTCATCGCCCACGAGCCCGGGGCCAGGCCGGCCGGGCCACTGGCGGCGGGCGGAGCGATGTCGGGGGCATAGGCGCCACACCCGGGGCACACCAGGGCGCCGTTGAGATGCCGACGACACGAGGAGCAGTAGTCCATCTGGGTCTTCCTGGGTTGACTGGCCGGGTGACCCGCTCGGGTCCCGGTCCGACACGTGCGTACGAGGATGGAACGGCAGTCACGCTATCCAGGCTTTCGAAAGGCCAAGTGCAGCCCGTGTGAGGCTCCTGCACAGATTCCCCGACCTCGTGCATATCCCGCGACCGGCTGTCGCGACGGGCCGTACACCTGCGCGTCGGCATGCGCGGTGGAGCGTGGTCGGCGGCTCGACCCCGCCTGGAGGGGCACGTCATCGAAGTCGTCGCAGCTGTCCGCAGGCGCCTGAGGAATCGTCAACAGCCGTCAGATCGGCCCAGGTTGAAGCGACCGGCGAGACGTCGGACCATGCGTGCCCGACACCGATCCGGGCGTCGGCATCGTCGGTTGTCAGCCACGTCTGTCCGCTCCGGCAGGCGGCCGGAAACCGCCGTATGCGCAGCGGCGCACCGGCACATACGCCGACGTGGTGTGTCTGATCGCGACACAAAATCCCCCACGCGTCGCACCGATGTCAAGAGCGGCGCCCCAACTCGCAGGTGGGCGCCCGGTCGTGACGGCCGGAGCGCGCGTCCCCCTGTCGCCATGTGCCGTCACGGCCGCCGTACACACCTCGCGACCGCGGGTTCGTCATGCGACACCAGGCGCCTGCCGACCGCCGCCCGGTGTCGGAACGAGGGCGCGGCCCCCCGGCCGACACTCTTGCCGGCAACCGGCTCCTCGTGGGGGTGCTCCCCGCACCGGCACCCCACCTGCGAGGACACCGAAGATGACCGCTTTTGCGGTGTCCCACCACCGGAGCGTCGGCTGAAACCTGTGGGAAACAAGGGCTTGTCGCTGGCTTAAAACGAGGGTTAGTTTAACCGCCATTCGAAGTCCGGCGTGATCGCCGGGCCCCCTCAGGGCGTGTGCGTGCTTCACGGAAAGGCAGTGCCATGACGCTTGACAGAGCGCGGTTTTCGCGACGGGGTTTTCTCGGCCTAGGAGTCGCGGCGGGCGTCATCACGCTCACGGCGTGCGGCTCCGGCGCGGGGTCGAGCGACGACCCCCTGGTGATGACGGTGTGGGGCGGGGAGACCGACCGGGCCACGTACCAGAAGCGCATCAACCTGCTGGTGAAGAAGTACCCCGACCTGAAGGTCAAGCTCCAGCTCATCCCGGTGGACTCGTACCCGCAGAAGGTGCAGACGATGATCGCGGGCGGCAAGGGCCCGGACATCATGCAGGTCGCCGAGAACGTCAACGTCTACTCGAGCAAGAACCAGCTCAGGCCGCTCGACGACCTCGCCAAGAGCGCGGGGCTGGACCTGACGCAGCGGTTCGGGACGATCGGGTCGCTCTACTCGTACCAGGACAAGGTCTACGCGATACCGGACCGGTCCGGCGCGATGATCGTCTACTACAACAAGACCCTGTTCGACTCCAAGGGCATCAAGGCGCCGACGGCCGAGTGGACGTGGGACGACGCGCTCGACGCGTTCAAGGAGCTGACGACCAAGGGCAAGACGTGGGGCTACGGCGGCGCGGGCTGGTGGCCCCAGTGGTGGAGCCTGGCGTACCAGAACGGTGGCGCCATCATCGACGCGAACGGGAAGCCGACGGCGGACAGCGACGAGGTCGTCGAGGCCCTGCAGTGGGTCGGTGACCTGACCTTCAAGCACGGCGTGGTGCCGACGAAGGCGCAGTACGCCGACATGGGCACGGACGTCGGTGGCGACCAGGCCTTCGCGGCCGGCACGGTAGCGGTCAACGCCACCGGGTTCTGGGCCATCGCCGGCCAGGCGCAGTCCAAGTTCGAGTGGGACATCGCGCCGATGTGGCGCGGCAAGAAGCAGGCCGTGTCCTCCTTCGGCAGCGGACTCGCCATCTCCCGCACCGCGAAGAACCCGGACAACGCCTTCAAGGCGATCGACTTCCTCACCTCGCCGACGGCCCAGCAGCAGATCATCGCAGCCGCCGAGGACGTGCCGGCCAACCTCGAGGTACAGAAGAGCGAGGCGTTCCTCAAGCCGGCGTGGATGAAGACGAAGGTGGACATGGGCGTGTTCGCCGAGTCCAGCGAGTTCCTCTTCAAGGCGCCGTTCATCCCCGAGTGGAACGAGATGCTCTCGGCGATCGACACCGCGACCGCCGACTTCTGGCTCGGCAAGGAGAAGAGCGCCAAGAAGGCACTCACCGCGCTCCAGAAGAACCTTGAGTCCATCATCAAGCCCGCGGGATGACCCGCGATGGCCATGACGAAGCTACAGCGCCGTGAGGCGCTCTCGTTCTACCTGTTCGTCTCGCCGTGGGTGATCGGGTTCCTCGCGTTCCTGCTCGGACCGATGATCTCGTCGATCTACCTCTCGATGACGGACTGGGACTCCTTCACCCCGCCCAAGTGGGTCGGTCTGGACAACTACGTCAAGCTCCTGACCGAGGACCCCGTGTTCTGGAAGGCTCTCGGGAACACCTTCCACTACGCGGCGATCTCCGTCCCGCTCGGGCTGCTGATCGGGCTGTGGCTGGCGAACCTGCTCAACAAGCAGGTCCGCGCCCGCAAATTGTTCCGCACCCTGATCTACCTGCCGACGCTGGTGCCGCTGGTCGCCGCGTCGATGGCGTTCCGGGTGGTGCTCGCCCCGTCGGGTCCGCTCAACGACGTGCTCGGGTGGGTCGGAATCTCCGGGCCGCAGTGGCTACTTGACCCGAGCTGGGTGAAGTACGCGCTGATCCTGCTGTCGGTGTGGAGCGCGGGGAGCGCCACCGTCCTGCTGCTCGCCGCCATGAAGGGCATTCCGCGGGAGCTGTACGAGGCGGCCGAGATCGACGGGGCCGGCCCGGTGCGGCAGTTCTGGAGCATCACGGTGCCGCAGCTGACGCCGGTCATCTTCTTCAACCTGGTGATGGGGCTGATCGCGGCGTTCCAGGTCTTCTCGCAGGTGTACATCCTCACCCCGAAGGCGCAGCAACCCGGCACCTACAACGCGAGCCAGACCACGGTGCCGTACCTCTTCGACCAGGCGTTCTCCTACTACCACATGGGTTACGCGTCGGCGATCTCGTGGCTGCTGTTCGCCGTGATCATGGTGTTCACCCTGGTGGCCTTCCGCACCACCCGCCGCTGGGTGTTCTACGAGACCGAGGTGAAGTGATGGCGACCGTCGTATCCACCGTCGCGCCGCAGCAGCAAGGCGCGGAGCGCCGGGACGACAGAAAGCGCGCCGACGACGCGCCCCGCGTCCTGCGGGCGTTCCGGGCGACACCCTTCACCTACGCCACCCTGATCGTGGTGTCCGCGCTGCTCTCGACACCGTTGGTCTTCGCCGTGTCGATCGCGCTGTCGAGCGATCACACGGTGACCACGAACACGTTCACGATCTTCCCGCACGAGTTCCACTGGCAGAACTTCACCAAGGTGTTCGGCACCGACCTGCCGATGGGCCGGTTCCTGGTCAACTCGCTGATCATCTCGGTGGGTTCGGTCATCGGCCAGATGGTGTCGAGCGGACTGGTCGGCTACGCGTTCGCGCGCCTGCGGGCCCCCGGGAAGAACGCCCTGTTCCTCGTCGTCATCGCGACGATGATGATCCCGACACAGATCACGATGATCCCGCAGTTCATCCTGTTCAAGGACCTGGGCTGGGTGAACACCTACTGGCCGCTGATCGTGCCCAACTTCTTCTCGAACGCCTTCAACGTCTTCCTGGTACGCCAGTTCGTGTCCCGTCTGCCCAGCCAGCTCGACGAGGCAGCCATGGTCGACGGGCTCGGGTTCTTCGGCATCTACCGGCGCATCATGCTCCCGATGCTGTGAGGCCGGCCGCATCCGCACGTCCCCCACCCCGACCCGCCTGCGCAGGCCCTCGGTGAGCATCTCCCGGTCCAGCCGCCACCGCGCGAGGACCCG
>NZ_JBEXRA010000118.1:0-6797 GCF_040612855.1 Streptomyces sp. NPDC006332 | reverse complement strand
GACTGGATCCCGCGCAGGCCCCCGACTGGTCGACGGTCGTGCACTGAATCACCCCCGCGTCAAGGAGACACCCAGTGAGATCGAGCAAGTCCGGTACGAGCAGGACCCGTCGCGCCACCGTGATCGCGTCGGCCCTCTCCGCCACCCTGCTTCCCGTGGGAGCCGCTCACGCGGACGGCTCCCCGTCCCCCGTCGTGACCGCGGCGACCACCGACACGTTCGGCCGCGTCGCGGACGCCCTGCTCACCGAGCGCACGGCAGCCCTCCTCCAAGGGACCCCGGCCGCTCGTACGACCCTGAAGGCCACCTCCGGCGTCCAGCTCGCCGCCGCGCAGGCCACGACCGAGAAGACCGCCCTGACCTCGCTGCAGGGCACCCGCTCCCGCCTCGCCGCGCTCGGTGAGGCCTACACCGACGCGGACACCAAGGTCACCGTCGACAGCACCCGCCTGAGCGGCGACACGGTTACCGTCCAGGTGACCGAGGCCACCACGCTGACGTACGCGAAGATACGCGGCGACGAACCCGCCACCACCGGCTTCACCGCGCACCACGAACTCACCTTCGCGGCCCGCCCGGACGGCACCTGGCAGCTCACCGGCGAACGGCTCACCGACCGCGGCCCCCGCCCCGTCAACCAGCCCGCCCCGGCCACCAACTCGGGCCTGGTCCGCACGATGGCCGTCATCGACGCGCCCAAGTCGGCCATCACCTACCCCGCTCCGGCCAAGCCCAAGAACCTCGCCACCACGACCCCGTACAACTACCAGGCGATGGCGACGTACGCCGAGAAGTACTGGAAGGACTACAACTCCGCCTACCGCCGCTACAACAGCTCCGGCGGCGACTGCACCAACTTCCTCAGCCAGTCCCTGTTCGCCGGTGGCTGGAAGCAGGTCACCAGTTCCACTGAGGACTACGGCACCTGGTTCTCCAAGACGAGCGAGTCCGACACCTGGATCGGCGTCAACGAGTGGTCCTGGTTCACGCAGACCGCCCAGCGGACGACCGCGCTGCCGAACGCCTACCAGATGGACCTCGGTGACGTGCTGCAGATGGACTTCGACAAGGACGGGTCGAAGGACCACTCCATGATGACCACGTTCCGCAGCTCCAGCGGTGTCCCGTACCTGACGTACCACGACACCGACACCTACCGCCGGTCGCTGTCGAGCCTGATCGCGTCGTACCCGAACTCGGCGTACTACGGGTACCGCAGCTAGGCGCTCCGCTGGGGGTGCGGATTTTCGTCTGCGGCGCCGTGGGGGGTGGTTGCGCAGTTCCCCGCGCCCCTGGGGGTTCCCGCCCCTAGGGGGCCGCGGAACCGCGGTCCTCGCGGATCTGGGCGACCACCCTGGCCACTGACTGGCGTACCGCCTCTGTCTCCGTCAGGAAGTGCCAGTAGTCGGGGTGGCGGCCCTCGAGGCCGGCGATCGCTCGGTCCAGGCGGCTCACGGAGTCGTCGAGGGGCCGGGCGTGTCGGGGTTCGGGGGTCGTCCGGCCGGTCATCGCCAGCCGTTGGGCGTCCCGGATCGCGAAGCGGGTCCGGTCGATCTCCTGCTGGGGGTCCTTCTGTACGGCGTTGAGCCGCTCCAGCCGGTCGCGCGCCGCCGACACGGACTCGTCGGTCGTGTTCAGCAGCGCGCGCACGGTCGACAGCAGGGCGGTGGCGTCCGGCCAGCGCTGTTCGTCACGGGCGGCGCGGGCCTCCCGCAGTTTCCGCTCGGCCTGCGCCACGTTCTGCGCGGCCTGCTCCGGAACGTGCTGGAGGTCCTGCCAGCAGGCCGCGGTGAAACGCCGCCGCAGCTCGCTGAGGACCGGCTCGACCTGCCCGGCGCGGGTGGTGAGGGCCTGGGCGCGGGTGCGCAGCGAGACCAGCCGGTGGTCGATCTCGGCGGCCCGCTCGGGCAGCCGCTCGGCCTCCACCCGGACCGCCTCGGCCTCCCGCGCCACCCGTTCGGCGCGCTCCAGGGTCTCCGGCACGCCGTGCTGTCCGGCGCCCTGGTTGAGTTTGGTCAGCTCGGGGGCGAGGGCGGCGAGCCGTGCCGCGAGATCGTCCGCCGTCAGCCCCGACCCGCGTACGCCGTCGAGGGCGTTCGACGCGGCGAGCAGTCCCTGCCGGGCCCGTTCGACCGCCGGGGCGAGCCGGGCCAGCTGCGTCTCCGCCTTGCCGAGCAGCGGACCGAGGCTGTCGCCGAAACGGTCCAGATCCCGCTTGACGCCGGTCAGGCCGTCCTTGGCCTTGGTGAGCTCGGTCCGCGCGTGGGCCGCGACCGACGCCTCCAGGTCGTCCCGGTCCAGGTCGTGGGCGTCCACGGCCTCGATGTAACGCCCGCTGGCCTCGTCGATGCGCCGGCCCAGCGCGTCGAAGTCCGAGACCGCGCGCCGGGCGGCCGGGGAGTCGTCGACCGCCATGATCGTCTCGATGGAGATCCGCAGGTCGCGCTGGGCGGTGTCCAGCTCGTAGAACGCGGCCGCCGCGGCGTCCTTCGCCGCCTGCGCGTCGGCCCGCTGGCTCTCCGCGCGCCCGCCGAACCAGCGCCGGGTACCTCCGCCGGCGAAGGCGACGGGCAGCGCGAGTGCGGCCACCAGGGGCAGGCCGACCAGGGTGAGGGTGTCACGGAGCGCGAGCCGCACGGGATGGTGTGCGCCCGGCACCAACGGCGAGTCCGACTGCGGTGGTGTCGCCGTCACATCCCTCTCCCGTGCTGTCATCCGTCCTGCCCAGTGTCATTCTCCCACCGGTTAAGGACGAACACACGGGCCGGTCAGTTCACGGTTCGGACCGTGATTTTGCCGTCGCCGGTCTGCGCGGACACCCGGTGGGAGCTGGAGTCGCTGCGCGGCACGGACACGTCCTCGCCGCCGTCGCCGGTCCGGGTCGTGACGCGGTACGTGGCGCGGGGCAGTTCCAGCGTGACGGAACCGTCTCCGGAGCGGGACTCCACCAGATCCGGTACCGAGCCGAGCGCGAGGTGCACCGAACCGTCGCTGGTCCGGGTGCTGACCTTCCGCGAGGAGACCTCGGCGCGGATCGACCCGTCGCCGGTACGCAGCTCCAGCGGGCCGGAGGTGTCGGTGACGCGCACCGAGCCGTCTCCGGTACGGATGCTCAGCGCGTCCTTGAAGCCCCGGGCCCGGACGCTGCCGTCGCCGTCCTGCACCCTCACGGCGATTCCGCGCGGCACCTCGATGCGGTGGCGGGCGGCGCAGTCGGCGACCACGCCGGTGCACTTCATCCGCAGCTTCAGCCGGTCCTCCCGCATGGACCAGGTGACCTCGGGATCCTTGCCGACGGCGACCCTGCCCTTGAACCAGCGGGTCACCTCGACCTTGCCCGAAGGGTTGCCGTCGGCGGCGACGATCTCCAGTGCCGAGTCGTCGGAGTCGATGGTGAGCGTGCGTCCCTGCAGCGCGAAGGACCGGTGCTCGGGGTCCTTGTCGTCCCCGGCGGAGGCACCGCAGGCGGCGGTCCCCGCGACGAGGAGCGTGACGAGACCGGCGGCGGCGACGGTTCGGGCGGCGACGGAACGGGCCATGACTGATTCCCCCTGGGACGGCTGACGAAGGCTCGGCAGGCGCTCCGCGCGCCCGCTCCGGTCCGCTCTTCGTCCTTCGACCGTACGGATCCGTGACCTGCCGCGGGATCCAGCGCACTCCCGCATTTCCACGGGGGTTAACCCCCGTACGCGGCCGTCGCCGTCCGGCGCCGATACGGGTTTGCGGGACAGCGCCCCGAGCAGGGTAGGCTGTCGACTCGTCTCGGGTGCGTAGCTCAGGGGTAGAGCGCCTGCCTTACAAGCAGGATGTCGGCGGTTCGAAACCGTCCGCGCCCACACCAGGAGAAGACCCCGGCCGATCGCGGCCGGGGTCTTCTTGGTTCAGGCCCGTTCCTCCTCGGAGGCCACCGGCGCCTCGTGCGCGTGCTTCAGCCTCGTACGGGCGTCCACGCGCTCCGCCGCGGCGACCTCCGCCCAGAAGCGGTGGCAGGTGACGAAGACCGCGAGTTCGTGCTCGCGCTGCCGGAGCTTCTCCACCTCGGCCTGTTCGTCGGCCGTCCAGCCGGGGGAGGCGGGGCGCTCCACCTTGCGCCAGCCGCCCGCGTCACTGAAGCCGTCCAGCGGCTCGACCGACCAGGGCAGCCGTTTCAGCAGGGCCGACAGCTCGGCCCGGACCTGATGCAGCTCCTCCTGACCGGCGAGGAGGTCACTCGGAAAGTCATAGGTCGTAGCCACGGCACAATGCTACGCCTGTTCGATTTTGGGTGGCGAGTGGCTTCGGGTGGTTCTTGTGAGAGAGAAAGGAACCCGAAGGCCTCGGTCGCCCCCTAGTGGCCGGCGTGCCTCAACTCCTCGACCACACGTTCCGTGACCGGCGCCGGCACCCCGTGCCGCTCCGCCGCGCGCAGCAACGACCCGCCGATCGCGTCGAGTTCGAGCGGACGGTCCGCCTCGGCGTCCCGCTGCATCGACGACTTCATGGCGGGCGGGAAGGCGTCGTAGCGGGCCAGCGCCTGCGCCGGGTCCGCGGGGCCGCCGCAGGCGGAACTGATCGCGGCGGTCTCCTCCACCAGGGCGGTCAGCTCCTCGCGGTGGCGGGTGCGGATCTCGCCGAGGGGGAGCCCGTAACGGGTCGTCAACAGGGCGAACGGCGCCAGGAACGACATCTTCGCCCACAGGGCCGCCGTCTCGTCGGCCAGGACCCGGGTGACCGGACCGGCGGCGGTGAGCGCCTCGGCCAGGGCGTCGAGACGCTCGCGGGGCACCCCGTCGCCCGCCAGGTCCACCTCGGCGAACGGGCTGGTGTGCTCGATCACTCCAGGGGCCACCCGGGTCGACTCGACCCGGATGACGGCCGGGGCGACGCGGCCCGGGCGGTAGCGGGCGCGCAGGGTCGCCGGATGTTCGACGCCGTTCAGGAGCGGTATGAGCAGGCCGTCGCCGAGTGCCGCGAGCGGGACGCGGTCGAGGGCGGCGTCCAGCGAGGTGTGCTTGACCGCGACGACGCACACGTCGACCGGTTCGCGGAGGGTGGTGTCGGCCTCCACCCGGGCCGTGAAGTCGCCGTACCGCGCGCTGCGGACCTGGATTCCGGCCGAACGCAGCGTGCCGGCGGTCTCCGGACCGGCCAGGCAGATCACGCGGTGACCGGCCCTGGCCAGGAGCCCGGCGAGCAGGCCACCGGTGCCGCCGGGGCCCAGGACGGCGACGGTGAGTGCCCGAGCGGCGTCGGTCCCGGTACCGCTCGTCGTATCGCCGGCCTGGTCGCTGGTCGTCTCGCCAGGGGTGTCGCTCGCGCTGTGGTGCGCCATGGTGGGGTCCTCTCGTCGGTCGGCCCCTTCGTGGTGGCCGCCTCGGGGGTGATCATCGCAGGGGCGGGGTTTCGCGGACAGATGTCGGTCGGAGGGGCGAGACTGGAGGCATGTGCCGCAGCATCAAGACACTCCGTCCGCCCGTCCTGCCCGAGGAGGCGACGGAGGAGGACATTCGGGCCGCTGCCCTGCAGTACGTGCGGAAGGTGTCCGGCTTCCGGGCCCCGGCCGCGCACAACCAGGAGGTGTTCGACCGGGCCGTCGACGTGATCGCCGAGGCCACGGCCGAGTTGCTGGCCGGGCTTGAGGTACGGGGAGCTGCCACTCGGCGGGCGGGGTGACGCGGGGCGATCCCGGGTGCGCTGGGCTCGATCCGGTTCCGGTTCGGTGGGCCGGATCCGGGACGCCGCCGACCTCAAGCGCGACCTGCCCCCGGCCCGCCGCGCGCCGCACCGCCGCGCGCTACGGCACCTCCACCGTCGCCGGCCGCCGTCGCATCACATACGCGGCACCCGCTCCCGCGCCGAACAGCGCGAGGACGGACACGCCCGTCGCCAGCCAGGTCGTGCCCAGCCAGTGGGCGCCGAAGTAGCCGAGGGCGACGCTGTAGGCGGCCCAGGAGAAACCGGCCAGCGCGGACCAGGGGAGGAAGTCGCGGGCGCGACGGTGGGCGGCGCCGGCGCCCAGGGAGACGACCGAGCGGCCGGCCGGGGCGAAGCGGGCGAGGACGACCAGGGCGCCGCCACCGCGGGCCAGGGCCGTGCCGAGACGTTCCTGCGCGCTGCTGAGCCGACGCGAGCGGGCGATCGCGCGGTCGAGACGTTCACCGCCGCGCCAGGCCAGGCGGTACGCCACCAGGTCGCCCAGTACGGACGCGGTGGTCGCGCAGAGGACCAGCGCCAGGATGTCGGGCGCCTCGTGCGGCACCGCGCCGGTCGCCGCGCCGGAGCCCGCGGCCGCCGCGGTGGCGGCCGTGATGACCAGGACGCCGCTCGGCAGGATCGGCAGGAACACGTCCAAAAGGACCGACGACGCGACCATGGCGTAGATCCATGGACTGCCGATCAAGGCCCCCACACTCTCGAACACCGCGACTCCCCGTGATCCCCCGTGGTCGGCCGTGCTGCGGCGCCGCGGGTGTCGCGGGGGTGCGGCAGGGGCGGCCATAACAGCCATACAGCGTACGCCTGGGGTGTGACGGCCCCTTCACCGGGGCCACGGGTGATCGGCACAGCGTGTTCACCGGCTGCCGTCCCGTGGGAGCAGGCCCGGGAAGGAGTTCCGAAGCCGCGCGGCACAACTGCGCCCCGTGCGGCCCCAACGGCGCCGCGCGGCGCGCGACACAACGGCGCCCGTCCCACGCGGGTCGCGCGGGACGGGCGCCGTGGTACGCGGCGTTCCGGATCGTGCAGGAGGCGCTGACCAACGTCTCCAAGCACGCCGCGACGGAGACCGCGCACGTGCGGCTGGCCTACGCCGACTCCCG
>NZ_JBEXRA010000117.1:0-7160 GCF_040612855.1 Streptomyces sp. NPDC006332 | reverse complement strand
TTGATCCGCTCACCCCGGAACATGGCATCCCGCAACCCGAACACATCGGTGGCCACGGCCAGTTCCCGCAACAGGGCCAACGTCTCGTCGGTGACGAGGTTCTTGGAGAAGTCGACGCGCAGGTCGCCCACGCGTGCGACATACCGCTCCGCGCGCCCGGGGTCCGCGGCGAACAGGTCACGCAGATGGGCGTTCCACTCGGCCCGGTGGTCCGCCAGGGCGGTCCATTCCGGCCGCTGGGTGAGCTTGGGGGAGTCAGACATGAGAGGGGATCTCCTTGGTGCCCTCGCCCCGCAGGGCGACGGCGTACATCTCGTCCGCGTCGAGGCGCCGAAGCTCCTCGGCGATGAGTTCGGAGGTGGTGCGGACCTTCAGCGCGAGGGTGCGCGAGGGCTGGCCGGGCAGGGACAGCGTGGCCAGCGGGCCCTCGGGGCGGTCGATGACGATCTCGCCGTTCTCGGTGCCGAGGCGTACGGCCGTCACCACCGGCCCCGCGGTGACCACCCGGTCGACGGTGACGCCGAGGCGGGCCTCCAGCCAGCGGGCCAGCAGTTCCGCCGCGGGGTTCTCCTCCTCGGCCTCCACGGCCGCCGAGGTCACCCGTACCCGGGCCTGGTCCAGGGCCGCGGCCAGCATCGAGCGCCACGGGGTCAGCCGGGTCCAGGCGAGGTCGGTGTCGCCGGGCGCGTAGGAGCGCACCCGGGTCTTGAGCACCTCCAGCGCGTTCTCCACCGCGTACAGGTCGGTGATCCGGCGCTGGGCCAGCGCGCCCAGCGGGTCCTTCGCCGGGTTGTCCGGCGCCTCCACCGGCCACCACACCACGACCGGGGCGTCCGGCAGCAGCAGCGGTAGGACGACCGAGTCGGCGTGGTCGGACACCTCGCCGTAGGTCCGCAGGATCACCGTCTCGCCGGTGCCGGCGTCGGCGCCCACCCGTACCTCGGCGTCGAGGCGGGAGTTGGTGCGGTCGCGCGGGGTGCGGGCGTGCCGCTTGATGACGACCAGGGTGCGCGAGGGGTGCTCGTGCGAGGCCTCCTCGGCCGCCCTGATCGCGTCGTAGGCGTTCTCCTCGTCCGTGACGATCACCATCGTCAGGACCATGCCCACGGCCGGTGTGCCGATGGCGCGGCGACCTCGCACCAACGCCTTGTTGATCTTGCTTGCCGTGGTGTCGGTCAGGTCGATCTTCATGGCCTGCGCCAGCTCCGTCCGTCTCGTGCGAGCATCTCGTCGGCTTCCTCGGGTCCCCAGCTGCCGGACGCGTACTGCGCCGGCGTGCCATGGTTCGCCCAGTACTCCTCGATCGGGTCGAGGATCTTCCAGGACTCTTCCACTTCCTGGTGGCGGGGGAACAGGTTGGCGTCGCCGAGGAGGACATCCAGGATGAGGCGCTCGTACGCCTCGGGGCTGGACTCCGTGAACGACTCGCCGTAGGCGAAGTCCATCGACACGTCCCGGATCTCCATCGAGGTGCCCGGCACCTTGGATCCGAACCGGACCGTCATGCCCTCGTCGGGCTGGACGCGGATGACGATCGCGTTCTGCCCGAGTTCCTCGGTGGCGGTGGAGTCGAAGGGGGAGTGCGGTGCCCGCTTGAAGACCACCGCGATCTCGGTGACCCGGCGGCCCAGCCGCTTGCCGGTGCGCAGGTAGAAGGGGATGCCCGCCCAGCGGCGGTTGTCCACCTCCAGCTTGATGGCCGCGTAGGTGTCGGTCTTCGACTGCGGGTCGATGCCCTCTTCCTGGAGGTACCCGGCCACCTTCGCGCCGCCCTGCCAGCCCTCCGCGTACTGCGCCAGCACGGTGTGCTCGCCCACCTCCTCCGGCAGCCGCACCGACTTCAGCACCTTGAGCTTCTCGGTGAGCAGCGACTCGGCGTCGAAGGCGATGGGCTCCTCCATGGCGGTCAGGGCCATGAGCTGGAGCAGGTGGTTCTGGATGACGTCGCGGGCGGCGCCGATGCCGTCGTAGTAGCCCGCCCGGCCGCCGATGCCGATGTCCTCGGCCATGGTGATCTGCACGTGGTCGACGTACGACCGGTTCCAGATGGGCTCGTACATCTGGTTGGCGAAGCGCAGCGCAAGGATGTTCTGGACGGTCTCCTTGCCGAGGTAGTGGTCGATGCGGAACACCTGGTCCGGCTCGAACACGTCGTGCACGAGCGCGTTCAGCTCACGGGCGCTCCTCAGGTCGCGTCCGAAGGGCTTCTCGATGACCGCACGCCGCCAGGAGCCCTCCGGCGCGTCGGCCAGCCCGTGCTTCTTCAGCTGCCGGACCACCTTCGGGAAGAACTTCGGCGGTACCGAGAGGTAGAAGGCGTAGTTGCCGCTCGTGCCGCGCGAGGCGTCCAACTCGTCCACGGAGGACCGCAGTTGCTTGAACGCGGTGTCGTCGTCGAAGTCGCCGGGGATGAACCGCATGCCCTCGGCGAGCTGCTGCCAGACCTCCTCCCGGAACTCGGTGCGCGCGTGCTCGCGGACCGCGTCGTGCACGACCTGGGCGAAGTCCTGGTCCTCCCAGTCACGGCGGGCGAACCCGAGGAGCGAGAAACCCGGCGGCAGCAGACCGCGGTTGGCGAGGTCGTAGACGGCCGGCATCAGCTTCTTGCGGGACAGGTCACCCGTCACGCCGAAGATGACCAGCCCGGACGGGCCGGCGATCTGGGGCAGCCGGCGGTCCTGGGGGTGCCGCAGCGGGTTGGACCAGTCGGCGGGCGGTACGGCCGGAAGGGTGGTGACGGCCTCGGCCGCCTCGGACAGTTCCTTGCTCATTCCTCGTCAACCCCCTTGCTGTTCAGGGACTTCGTCACGGCGTCCAGCAGCTCCTGCCAGGCCACCTCGAACTTGGCGACACCCTCGTCCTCCAGCTGCCGCACGACCTCGTCGTAGGAGATCCCGAGCCGCTCCACCGCCGCGAGGTCGGCGCGGGCCTGGGCGTAGCCGCCGGTGACGGTGTCGCCGGTGATGTCCCCGTGGTCGGCGGCGGCGTTCAGCGTGGCCTCCGGCATGGTGTTGACCGTGCCGGGGGCGACCAGGTCGTCGACGTACAACGTGTCCTTGTACGCCGGATCCTTCACCCCGGTCGAGGCCCACAGCGGGCGCTGCTTGTTGGCCCGGGCGCCGCCGAGGGCCGTCCAGCGATCACCGTCGAAGACTTGTTCGTACGCCTGGTAGGCGAGCCGCGCGTTGGCGAGGGCGGCCCGGCCCTTCAGGGCCAGGGCGTCGGTGGTGCCGAGCAGGGTCAGCCGCTTGTCGATCTCGGAGTCGACGCGGGAGACGAAGAAGGACGCCACGGAGTGGATCAGGGAGAGGTCCAGGCCCTTCGCCCGGGCCTGCTCCAGACCGGCGAGGTAGGCGTCCATGACCTGCGAGTAGCGCTCCAGGGAGAAGATCAGCGTGACGTTGACGCTGATGCCGAGGCCGATGACCTCGGTGATCGCCGGGAGGCCGGCCTTCGTCGCCGGAATCTTGATCATGACGTTGGGGCGGTCCACCAGCCAGGCCAGCTGCCTGGCCTCGGCGACGGTGGCCCGGGTGTCGTGGGCCAGCCGCGGGTCGACCTCGATGGAGACCCTGCCGTCCCGGCCGCCGGTCGCCTCGTACACCGGCCGCAGGACGTCGGCGGCTGCCCGGACGTCGGCGGTCGTCATCATGCGCACGGCCTCGTCGACCGTGACACCCCGCACGGCGAGGTCGGTGAGCTGCTCCTCGTATCCTTCGCCGGAGCCGATGGCGGCCTGGAAGATGGACGGGTTGGTGGTGACGCCCACCACGTGCCTGGTCCGGACGAGTTCGGCGAGGTTGCCGGACTCGATCCGCCCCCGGGAGAGGTCGTCCAGCCAGATGGAGACGCCCTCGTCGGACAGGCGCTTGAGTGCTCCCGCGGTCGCGGTCGCTTCGGTCACTTCGATCATCTTCTTTCTGGCGATCTGATCAGCCACGGACGGCGGCCAGGGACTGCCTGGCGGCCGCCGCTACGTTCTCGGCGGTGAAGCCGTACTCGGCGAAGAGGGTCTTGGCATCGGCGGAGGCGCCGAAGTGTTCGAGGGAGACGATGCGTCCCGCGTCACCCACGAACCGGTACCAGGTCAGACCGATGCCGGCCTCGACCGCGACGCGGGCCTTCACAGCCGGCGGAAGGACACCGTCGCGGTACTCCCGCGGCTGCTGCTCGAACCACTCGACCGACGGCATCGACACCACCCGGGCGCCGACCCCCTCGGCCTCCAGCCGCTCCCGCGCGCCCACGGCGAGCTGGACCTCGGAGCCGGTGGCGATCAGGACGACGTCCGGGGTCTCGGTGGAGGACTCCGCCAGCACGTAACCGCCGCGCGCCGCATCCGGGTTCGGCGCGTACGTCGGCACGCCCTGGCGGGTGAGGGCGAGGCCGTGCGGTGCCGGGTCGGTGGCGTGCCGCTTGAGGATCTCGGCCCAGGCGATCACCGTCTCGTTGGCGTCGGCCGGGCGGACGACGTTCAGGCCCGGGATCGCGCGCAGGGACGCCAGGTGCTCGACGGGCTGGTGGGTGGGACCGTCCTCGCCGAGGCCGATGGAGTCGTGCGTCCAGACATAGGTGACCGGCAGTTGCATCAGCGCGGACAGCCGGACGGCGTTGCGCATGTAGTCGGAGAACACCAGGAAGGTGCCGCCGTAGATGCGGGTGTTGCCGTGCAGGGCGATGCCGTTCATCTCCGCGGCCATGGAGTGCTCGCGGATGCCGAAGTGGATCGTGCGGCCGTACGGGTCGGCCTCCGACAGCGGGTTGCCCTTCGGCAGGAAGGAACTCGTCTTGTCGATGGTGGTGTTGTTGGAGCCGGCCAGGTCGGCTGAGCCGCCCCACAGTTCCGGGATGACCGCGCCGAGCGCCTGCAGCACCTTCCCGGAGGCGGCACGGGTGGCGACCGCCTTGCCCTCCTCGAAGACCGGCAGGGCGTCCTCCCAGCCCTCGGGGAGCTGACCGGCGACCACGCGGTCGAAAAGCTTCGCGCGCTCCGGCTGGGCACCGCGCCACTGGTCGAGCTGCTTGTCCCAGGCCGCGTGCGCCTCGGCGCCCCGGTCCAGGGCCCGGCGGGTGTGGGCGAGGACGTCGTCGGCGACCTCGAAGGTCCGCTCCGGGTCGAAGCCGAGGAGACGCTTGGTGGCGGCGACCTCGTCCTCGCCGAGCGCGGAGCCGTGCGCGGCCTCGGTGTCGCGGGCGTTCGGGGCGGGCCAGGCGATGATCGTGCGCATCGCGATGATCGAGGGCCGTCCGGTCTCGTCCTGCGCGGCCCGCAGCGCCGCGTGCAGGGCGTGGACGTCGATGTCGCCGTCCTCGCCGGGCTCGACGCGCTGCACGTGCCAGCCGTACGCCTCGTAGCGCTTCAGCACGTCCTCGGAGAAGGCGGTCGCGGTGTCACCCTCGATGGAGATGTGGTTGTCGTCGTAGAGGAAGACCAGGTTGCCGAGCCTTTGATGGCCGGCCAGCGAGGACGCCTCGGCGGAGATGCCCTCCTCCAGGTCGCCGTCGGAGACGATGCCCCAGATGGTGTGGTCGAAGGGCGAGGTGCCCTCGGGGGCCTCGGGGTCGAACAGGCCGCGCTCGTAGCGGGCGGCCATCGCCATGCCCACCGCGTTGGCGACGCCCTGCCCGAGCGGGCCCGTGGTGGTCTCGACGCCGGCGGTGTGCCCGTACTCGGGGTGACCGGGCGTCTTCGACCCGTGCGTCCGGAAGGCCTTGAGGTCGTCGAGCTCCAGCTCGTACCCGGCGAGGAAGAGCTGCGTGTAGAGGGTGAGCGAGGTGTGTCCGGGGGACAGCACGAAGCGGTCACGGCCCGTCCACTCCGGGTCGGCCGGGTCGTGACGCATCACCTTCTGAAAGATCGTGTATGCGGCCGGGGCCAGGCTCATCGCGGTGCCGGGGTGGCCATTGCCAACCTTCTGTACGGCATCCGCCGCCAGGAGGCGCGCGGTGTCGACGGCACGCCGGTCGAGATCGGTCCATTCGAAGCTGTCCGGTGTCTGCGTGCTCATCTTCAAGAAATCCTCGATCGGAGCGGGGTAGCTGGTCTGACGTGTTCAAACTTAAAAGTCTGACTTTTACGGTGGAAGGTCGCGGTGTGTCAGCCTGTGGTGAATGTGGGACACCGGGCGTGTGACCGAGGCGGCACGAGAAGGACATGGTGGACAGAACCATCCAAGCCGGAGACGGTGACGGCGACATTGACGCGATCAGAACGTTCCCCTTCCCGGTCGAGTTGAGCGTCGGCGGAGTCGGCGTCCAGGTCGGCCCCATGGGAACCGGCCGCACCTGGCACGCCGACGCGCCCCTGCACCGCGTCCACCGCATCGACTTCCACGTCGTGATGCTGTTCGACGACGGCCCCGTACACCACATGATCGACTTCGCCCCGTACGAGGCGACGGCCGGCGACGTGCTGTGGATCCGCCCGGGGCAGGTCCACCGCTTCTCGCAGACCAGCGAGTACCGCGGAACCGTCCTGACCATGCAACCCGGCTTCCTGCCCCGGGAGACGGTCGAGGCCACCGGGCTCTACCGCTACGACCTGCCGCCCCTGCTGCGCCCCGACGAGCCCCTCGCGGCCGGCCTGCGCGCCGCCCTCGCCCAACTCCAGCGGGAGTACGAGGACACGACGCTCCCGATGAGCCTGCACACGTCGGTCCTGCGGCACACCCTGACGGCGTTCCTCCTGCGTCTGTCCCATCTCGCGGCGAGTTCCGCGAACGCCGGCCGGCAGTGGTCGGACACCACCTTCACGCTCTTCCGCGAGGCGGTGGAGAAGGGCTTCGCCACCAATCACAGCGTCAGCGCGTACGCCGACGCCCTCGGTTACTCCCGCCGCACCCTCGTCCGCGCGGTCCGCGCCGCCACCGGCGAGACGCCGAAGGGCTTCATCGACAAACGTGTCGTCCTGGAGGCCAAACGCCTCCTCGCCCACACCGACATGCCCATCGGCCGTGTCGGCGCCGCCGTCGGCTTTCCGGACGCGGCCAACTTCTCCAAGTTCTTCCAGCAGCACACGGACATGACACCGGCGGTGTTCCGGGCGGAGCTGCGGTGAGCGGTGCCGACTGACACGCACTGGGGGCT
Source organism: Streptomyces sp. NPDC006332 (assembly GCF_040612855.1). NCBI lineage: Bacteria > Bacillati > Actinomycetota > Actinomycetes > Kitasatosporales > Streptomycetaceae > Streptomyces > Streptomyces sp. NPDC006332. Next base: position 74 of record NZ_JBEXRA010000117.1, on the reverse strand, counting down.
CCACGCGCGCGGGGGTCCCCCCGTAGGGAAGTGGCGGGTGAGTGTGCGAGTTTGGCACGTGTCGGGATCCGGTT
>NZ_JBEXRA010000116.1:0-7429 GCF_040612855.1 Streptomyces sp. NPDC006332 | reverse complement strand
GCCTGAGCGACACCGGGCAGCTCGGCGAGACGCGTCTGGATCTCCCCGAGCTCAACACGCTGACCACGGATCTTGACCTGGTCGCTCATGGGCGGCCGGGGCGCACTCCGCCTCGCTCAGGACGCGTCATGGAAGACGATCCCGAGGGCGTGCCGGCTGCCCGAGCGCACGACACTCACCCCGTGCCGCATCGCTCCCGCCGACCAGCCGCGCCGGGTGCGCACCGGGTGGTCCCGGGTGGTGAAGACCAGCCCGTGACCCTGGCGCAGCGCGGTGGCCGTGCCGCGGGACTGCGCGCGGGGACGCTGCTCCACCAGCAGGAACTCACCGCCCGTGTAGTCGGCGCCGTAGGCGTCGAGGCCGACGACCACCTGGAGCGGGAACAGCATCTCCCCGAACACGTCGCGGTGCAGTGCGTTCCAGTCGCCCTCGCCGTACCGCAGCAGGATCTGCGCCGACCTGTTCTGCCCGGCCGCGTGGCAGCGCTCCAGCCATGCGCCCAGTGAGTCGGGCCAGGGCGCCGGGCGGCCGAGCCGGGCCGCCCAGTCCCGGGCGATCGGCAGCAGCCGCGGATAGAGGCTCTCGCGCAGCGCGGCGACCGGGCCGGGCAGGTCGTGGGTGAAGTAGCGGTACTGCCCGGAGCCGAAGCGATGCCGTGCCATGTCGACCGTCGTCCGGAACAGCTCCGGCTTCTCGTACAGCGCCGCCAGGTCGCGGCACTCGGCGGGCGTCAGCAGTTGTGCCGTGGTGGCGCAGCCGTGCGTGTCCAGGTCCTCGGCGAGCGCGGCCCAGTCGGTGCCGTCGACCCGCCGTACGGCTTCCTCGGTACTGAGCGTCATGAGGTCCGCCCCTCCTCCCCGTCCTGTGCGGGTGTTGTCCCGTCGGTGTCCTCCCTCCCGAGTCTGCGGCCGGCGCGGCCCTGCGTCCGGCGGGAATCGGACCTGGTGTTTCCGATCCTTTGGTACCGCACGCACCATGCCTTGACCTGGTGGTATTTACGGGTGAGTACCCGCGCGGTACCGTGGGGTCATGCCTGCTCTGAACGTGGAATTCAGCGACCGTGAGCTGGAGGACCTGCGGCAGATCGCCAAGGAACGCGGTACGTCGATGAAGGCACTGGTGCGTGAGGCAGCCGCGGCCGACATCGCCCGGCACCGGGCCCTGCAGGAGGGCGCCGAGGCGTTCCGCCGGTTCTTCGCCTCGCACGCCGACGAGTTCGCGGCCGCCTTCCCCGAGGACGAACCACACAGCCGAAGCGAGGGGCGGGTCGCCTGACCGATGGCTCCTGTCGTCCACATCGACGTGCCCTGGCTGCTCCAGCGCCACGAAGAGGTCCTGCCCGACCAGCCCACCGTCAACGACTTCTCCGCGCTGGTGGCCGCCGTCGCCCGCCACCGTGTCGACCCGCCGCGCCTCGGGGTGGACTCCGACCCGGCCTGGCGGGCCGCGGCCCTGCTGCACACCCTCGCCCTGCTCAAGCCGCTGCCGGCGGCCAACGCCCGCTTCGCCTGTGCGACGGCCGTGGCGTACATGTTCGTCAGCGACGTCGGCATCGACCCGCCCTACGGCGCTCTCGTCGACCTGGCCCGCGACCTGATCTCCGGCAAGACGGATGTGTACGGCGCCGCCGACCGGTTGCGCTCCTGGCAGATCTGACGTCCCTGGCGGCACATGCCGCACCGTCCTCGGGGCCGCCGACCGAGGGCGGAAGGATCGGGGTCGGCGGCCGTCGTCGCACAGAAGAGCCGCCGTTCTGCGCGGGGCCTCCGAGGAAAGGCCGCCTCCAGTGCACTACGCGGGCCACCGCGCCGGGACCGTGCGTGGCGCTCCGGCGCGTGCGCGATTTTCACACGGGGCGCATGCAATGCCGAAATGCCGTGCCGGACTGACGAGTTGGCGCAGAGCTCGCGCCGTATCTGACTTTCTTTCAATGATGTGCAGGTTGCCCGAGTGCCTTGTTGGTCATGAGTGACTTGTGCAAGGGTGAAGCACCGGCGTGGGGGTAAGGGCCGGCCGGCATTCGTCCCGTGGGGAACCGGGACGGATGGACGTTGGTGAATTCGCGCTCCCCGCGCCCGCGCCCGAAAGGTGCCGCACTCCCCGGGCTCCTTTTCGGCGACCAGAACTTCTGTGTCCGTATGCGCGTGGGAAGGAATCCGCTCCGTGTCCACCCCCCACCCCCCTCGTCCCCCCTACCCCCCGTCCGGTGGGCCTCCGGAAGAATCCGACGACAGCCTCGGCGCGAGACTCAGAGGGCGCCCGGACCGGGAGAGCAGCCCCGCCGTGGCGCTGCTGATGGCCCGGCACTGGCGGCCGGCCCACGAGTACGCGGCGATCTGTCTCGGCGATTCCGCCGACAGCGCCTCCCTGGCCACCGCCGCCGCCTTCCACCAGGTCCTCGACCGGCTGGCCGTCGGCGAAACGGCGATGGCGTTACGTCCCCGGCTGCTGCTGGCCGTGCGGGACACGGTCCGGCAGTGGGTCGCCGATGACCGCATATCCGGTGTTCTGCCGGACCTCGACAAACCCGCGGGCGCCCGCGCGATGCGTACGGCGAAGTCCATGACGCCGGAAAACCGCAAGCTCGCCGAGCGGTCATTTCATGCTCTTCCCGCACTCTCCCGCTGTGTGCTGTGGCACGTGGAGGTGGAGGCGGAGCCCATAACCGTCCCCGCGGCACTGTCCGGCATGGATATCGACACCGCGTCGGCGGCACTCGAACAGGCGCGTGAAAAATTCCGTGAAGGATGTGTACATGCCCATCGGGAACTCGCGCCGACCAAGGATTGCCGCTTCTACAACCGCCTCCTCGACGTTCCGATTCGCAGGGGCGGGGGACTGCTGCCGGATGTCCAGCACCATCTGGGGGAATGTCGCTATTGCCGTAACGCCGCCGAACAGCTGAGCTATTTCGAGGGCGGGTTGGGGGTCATGCTCGCCGAGGCGGTGATCGGCTGGGGTGCCCGCCGCTACCTCGACAGCCGTCCTGGCCGCGGTGGGCCCGAGGAGGGGGCGCGGGGCGCCGCCCGGCACGGTGGCGGCCGCCGCCGCCTCCTGACCGGCACCCCGGTCGCACCCGCGTTGCACCGCCGGATCCCGGGCGGCCTCCGTTCCTCGCGGACACTGCTCACGGGTGTCGGTCTCGCCTCCGCGGGGCTGCTGGCGACGGTGCTGGTGGCCGGCCTCTGGTCGACGGACGACGGAGTCGACCCGGCCGCCTCCACCAGCGCGAACGGCGGCCTCGGCGGTCCGGACACCGGACCCCAGTCCCCGCCGACGGCATCCTCCGGCACCGCCCGGCTCCCCGCCGCCCCGGGCCGGACCAGGCTGCGCAGCGCCGACGCCGACCTGTGCCTCGACATCACGGGCAAGCCGAAGAAGGGGGCCGGGACCGAACTGGCGAAGTGCTCCACCGCGGCGACCCAGCAGTGGTCGTACGAGAACGACGGGCTGCTGCGCAGCGTGGCCGAGCCCGCGTTGTGCCTGGACTCGCACGTGGACGCCGGTGTGGTGGTCCTCGGCGGCTGCGCCGACGCGAAGGACAAGCGCGCCGACGATGTGCGCTACGACCTCACCGTACGGGGGGAGGTGCTGCCCCGCTGGGACGACAAGCTCGCCGTCACCTTCACCGACGACGACGCGGGCGCCGACGTCGTCGTCAAGGTCCGCGACGGTTCCACCGAGCAGCGCTGGCTGACCGACCCGACGTCGACGGCCACCCCGGGATCCCTGTCCATCACCGGGACGCAGAAGCCGTCGGCGCGGTCGGCTGAATTGACGGACCGGATCTGACGCGAGACGGGAGCCGTCGTCCTTGTGGCCGGCGGCCACCGTGGAACCCGGCGACCCGCGGGGCCGCGCTCAGTGCGGCTCCGTCACGAGGTCGGCGGGGCCCACGGTGGCCGGGACGGCGTGACCCGACAGGGCGAGGGTGAGGTCGAACTCGGCGAGCAGGCAGCGGATCACGTGTTCCACGCCGGCCTGCCCGTCGAGTCCGAGCCCGTAGACGTAGGGCCGTCCGGCGAGCACCGCCCGGGCGCCGAGCGCCAGCGCCTTGAAGACGTCGTCGCCGGTGCGGACGCCGCTGTCGAACAGGACGGTCAGCCGGTCGCCGACCGCCTCCGCGACCCGCGGCAGCGCGTCGGCCGCGGCCAGTGAACCCGCGATCTGGCGTCCCCCGTGGTTGGACACCACCACACCGTCCATCCCGGCGTCGGCGGCGAGCCGGGCGTCGTCCGGGTGCAGGATCCCCTTCAGGACGATGGGCCCGTCCCAGTTCTCCCGGAGGAACTCCAGGTCCGGCCAGGTCTTGGCCGGGTCCGAGAACATGCCGACGAAATGCAGGACAGCGGCGTTCAGGTCCTCGTGCACCGGCTTGGCCAGGCCCGCGAGGAAGGCGGGATCCGAGAAGTAGTTGGCGGTGCCGACGCCGTGCAGGAACGGCAGGTACGCCTGGTCGAGGTCGCGTGGACGCCAGGACAGCAACGGGGTGTCGAGCGTGACCACCAGCACGGTGAACCCGGCCGCCTTCGCCCGGTCGAGGAAACTGCGGGCCACCTCGGGATCCTTCGGCCAGTACAGCTGGAACCAGCGCTCGGCGTCCCCCATCGCCTCCGCGACCTGCTCCATCGGCGTGCTCGACGCCGACGACAGGACGTACGGCACGCCCTGCGCGGCGGCGGCCCGGGCGGCGGCCGGCTCGGCCCCCGGATGCATGATCGACAGCACCCCGACCGGCGCGAGGGCCAGCGGCGCGGGCAGGGCCCGGCCGAGGACCTCGACGGACAGATCACGCGCGTGTACGTCTCGCAGCATGCGCGGCACGATCCGACGCCGCTCCAGCGCCGCCCGGTTCGCGCGGGCGGTGCTGCCGTCACCGGCGCTCCCCGCGACATACCCGACGGGCCCTGGACCGAGCCGCTGCTCGGTCAGCTCCTCCAGCCGGGTCAGATCGGTGGGCAGGCGCGGGACGGCGCCCGACATCCCGTTGAGATAGATCTCGTACTGGAAGTCCGCCCAGTGCTTGGCCATGGGGACGTCCCGCCTCTCGTCGCTGAGAACGCGCTGCTCCCTGACGATACTGGCGAGTAAGCGCAGGTCCGCCCACGGGGGGGGGTGGGCCTGCGGAGGGGGATCAGGTTCTGGCGGCCCGGTCCAGGATCCGGGCCAGTTCGGCGGGTTGCGAGAACATCGGCCAGTGGCCGGTGTCCATGTCGACCCGCTCCCAGCGCTCGCTCTTGAGCAGTTCGGCCGCGGCGGGCAGCGGTTCGTCGCCGTCGAGCAGGCACTTGACGTACGTGGCGGGCAGATCGCCGAGGGACCGGGTGAGAACGGCCGGTTCGGTGGCCGTGGCACCGGGGTGCGGGGTGGCGCCGTCGAGGATCCGGGTGATCTGCTCGTCCGTCAGGCCCTGACCCGCGAAGTCGGGCGCGCCGGGCACGGGCCAGAACCCGTGGGCCTCGATCGCCTCCCGCACCTCCTCGCTGGACCAGCCGGACAGGGACGACTCCCCGTCCACCGGGACGTTCGCGTCGACGAACACCACCCGGGTCAACCGGTCCCCGATACGCTCCGCGGCCTGGCCGACCGGTACGCCGGCATAGCTGTGCCCGACCAGGACGACATCCCGCAGGTCGAGCCGTTCCACCTCACTGACGATGTCCTGGACATGGGTCTGCTGGCCGGCGGGCACACCGCGCTTCTCGGCGAGTCCGGACAGGGTGAGCGGATGGACCTCATGCCCGGCCGCACGCAGTCCGGCAGCCGTCTCTTCCCACGCCCACGCGCCGAGCCACGCGCCTGCCACAAGTACGAAGTTGGTCATGCCGAGAACGTAGCGGAGGGGGCTGACAGCGAGGCCGTGGGCGGCATCGCCCGGGCCGGTCAGTGCGCGGCACCTCCCTCAGGTCTCGTCGGCCGGTGTGTCCTCCGGTTCGGCGTCGGGTCCCTGGGCGCGGACCCGCTGGACGTGTTCGAGGGACTCCCGCAGTTCGGCCAGCCAGTCGTCGGTGTGGCTCTGGACGAGGCGCACGCACCAGGCGAGCGCGTCGCTGCGGCTGCGGGCGACACCGCCCGCGACGAGGGTGTCCAGGACCTGGCGCTCGGGCTGGCGCAGCCGGGTCATCACGGGTGCCGCGACATGGGTGAACAGGGTGCGTTCGGTGCCGCACACCACGCCCCAGGAGACCTTCCGGCCGAACCGGTGCTCGGCGTCCCGCGCCACCGCGATCCGGGCGTCCCGGGTGCGCTCCCGGAACTCCTGGCTCCGGCCCTGGACGGCGGCCTTCCGCTCGGCGTCCGAGGCGTCGCCCGCCAGCCGGGGCTCGGGGATCCGGCCGATCACCGTGATCTCCTCGCGGTCCACCGTCACCTCGACCAGTTCCTCGAACAGGTCGTCGGGGAGGCGGCCGGCGAACCAGCCGCGCAGTTTCTCTCGCTGCTCTGTCGTAATCATGTAATCACCATTACTCCGCCCGAACATGAACACAAGGGGTCGCCCAGGGGTGCGCTCAGGGCTGAATGCGAGAGAAGCGGAATGTTTCAGGCCTATTGCCGAACGGGGGGAATCCGGCCATCGGGCCCGATCCGGCGATCAAGAACCGCTCAGTTCGGGGGTCGAAGCGTTCGAATTCCGTGACTTCGCGCCACTGATTCAATACGCAAGGTTACTGAAACCTGTGGGTCCGATGTGAGTTTCGACGGCGGACTCGGCAGACTCGCGCTCGCCGCCTCCGGCACCGATCGAGCCGGTCGGCGGCACACCCTCGAATCAGCGGAAGGATGCACACAATGCGGAACACCGCGCGCTGGGCAGCGACCCTCGGACTGACGGCCACCGCCGTCTGCGGACCCCTCACCGGGACCGCCCTCGCCGCCCCGCCCACCGCCCCGACCTCGCTCTACGCTCCCACGGCCCTGGTGCTCACCGTGGGGCACGGCGAGAGCGCGAGCCTCGCCACTCCGGCCCGTGCGGTCACCCTGACCTGCGCGCCGACCGCCTCCGGGACCCACCCGGCCGCGGCGTCGGCGTGCGCCGAACTCCGCTCCGTCGACGGGGACTTCGACGCCCTGACGGCCGGCAGCGGCGTCAAGTGCACCAAGCAGTACGACCCCGTGGTCGTCACCGTCGACGGTGTGTGGCGGGGGCAGCGGGTCTCCTACGAGCGCACCTTCGCCAACGAGTGCGTGAAGAGCGCCCACGGCGGCAGCGTCTTCACGTTCTGAAGGACCGGGACCGCGCGGTCCTCGTGACCCTCCCAGGGGGCCCGCAGTAAGGGGAGTGCCGGCCCCCGACGCGAGGACACGCGGTCCCGCAACCGGGGTCGGCGGACGGAGCGTACACCCCGAGACTCGCCGCCGCCGTCGCGGTCGGCGGGCTGCTCGTCTCCTCGTTGCTCGCGGCGCTGCTGGTGACCGTCACCGACCAGGC
>NZ_JBEXRA010000115.1:0-8516 GCF_040612855.1 Streptomyces sp. NPDC006332 | reverse complement strand
GGAGCTGTGCGGTCGGCACAAGCAGAAGCGGGAGTCGCAATCAAACTCCCCGGGCCCGGACGGCACCACATCTGGAAGGACCGCCATGATCTCCACCCTCCTGTCCCGCCCGCGCGGGGCGGACGGTGACCCTGTCCCCCGTCTCGGCTACGGCGCCGACTACAACCCCGAGCAGTGGCCCCGGGACGTGTGGGAGGACGACGTCCGGCTGATGCGGGAAGCCGGAGTCACCATCGTGTCCGTGGGGATCTTCTCGTGGGCCCGGATCCAGCCGGGCCCCGACGAGTGGGACTTCGGGTGGCTCGACGAGGTCATGGACCTGCTGCACGCCGGCGGCATCGGGGTCGACCTGGCCACCGCCACCGCCTCCCCGCCGCCCTGGCTCAGCACGGCCCACCCGGAGATCCTGCCGGTCACGGCGAACGGCGAGACCGTGTGGCCGGGCGCCCGCCAGCACTGGCGGCCCACCTCCCCGGTCTTCCGCGAGCACGCCCTGCGGCTGGTCCGGGAGCTCGCGAACCGGTACCGCGACCATCCCGCGCTGGTCGCCTGGCACGTCTCCAACGAGCTGGGCTGCCACAACATCTACGACTACTCCGACGACGCGGCCCGCGCCTTCCGCGGCTGGCTGCGCGCCCGCTACGGCACGCTCGAAGCGCTCAACCACGCCTGGGGAACGGCGTTCTGGTCGCAGCGCTACAGCGACTGGCAGCAGATCCTGCCGCCGAGGCTCGCCGCCTCGCACCCCAACCCGACCCAGCAGCTGGACTTCAAGCGCTTCTCCTCGGACGCGCTCAAGGATCACCTGCGCGCGGAACGGGACCTCCTGCGCGAGATCACACCGGACGTGCCCGTCACCACGAACTTCATGGTGACGCCCGGCACCAAGGGCATGAACTACCCGGACTGGGCCGAGGAGATCGACTTCGTCTCCAACGACCACTACGTCCACCCCGGCCCCCAGGACCGCGACGAGCTGTCCTTCTCGGCGAACCTGACCAGCGGCATCGCGGGCGGGCGGCCCTGGTTCCTGATGGAGCACTCCACCAGCGCCGTCAACTGGCAGCCCGTCAACGTGGCCAAGCGGCCCGGCGACCTGGCCCGCGACTCGTTGCTCCATGTCGCGCACGGCGCCGACGCGGTGTGCTTCTTCCAGTGGCGGCAGTCGGCGGCGGGCGCCGAGAAGTACCACTCGGCGATGGTCCCGCACGCCGGCGAGGACAGCGACCTGTTCCGGGCGGTGGCCGCTCTCGGCGCAACCCTCGGCGCGCTCGCCCCGGTCGCCGGTTCCGAGCGGGAGCCGGCCAAGGTGGGGATCGTCTACGACTGGGAGTCGTGGTGGGCGAGCGAGCAGGACTCCCACCCCACCTCCCTGCTCGACTACCGGCAGGAGGCGCTCGACTGGTACTCGGCGCTGCTGGCCCTCGGCATCCGCGCCGACCTGATCACCACCCGCGCCGACCTGTCCCGCCACCAGGTGCTGATCGCCCCGGTGCTGCACCTGGTGCCCTCCGACCTCGCCAAGGAGCTCACCCGGTACGCCGAGCAGGGCGGCCACCTGATCACCACGTACTTCTCCGCGGTCGTCGACGAGAACGACCACGTCTGGCTCGGCGGCTACCCGGGAGCCCTGCGCGACCTGCTCGGTCTGCGCATCGAGGAGTTCGGGCCGCTGCTCGACGGGGACACCGTCGAACTGGACGACGCGAGCACCGGCAGCCTGTGGACCGACCGGATCACGGTCACCGACCCCCGAACCGAGGTCCTGGCCCGCTACCGCACCGGCCCGCAGACCGGCGGCCCCGCCGTCACCCGGCGTACGACGGGCGGCGGTTCGGCCGCCTACGTGTCCACGCGGCTCGGCGTGCCGGGTCTGACCGCCCTGCTGCCGCGTCTGCTCGGGCCGGCCGGCGTGACCAGCGAACTGCCCGAGGAGGTCCGCGGCCTGGTCGAACTGACCGTGCGTCGCGGCACCGACAGCCGGTTCCTGTTCCTGGTCAACCGCACCGACGACACGGTGCCGGTGGCCGCTTTCCCCGGCGAGATCCTCGTCGGCGGCGCCGACGCGGACGGCACACTCACCCTCGGCCCCAGGGGCGTCGCCGTACTGCGACAGCCCGCTGAGGCCTGAACACAACCGACCCGCACCCATGACTCCTCGAGCGGCACTCGCCGTTCGAGGGCAGTCCCCTCCCGCTCCGTGGCGGGAGGGGTCATCACAGCGACCACAATCCAGTGGGGAGCACAGATGGCACGCCGTACCCGCAGCAGACGGTCCCTCTCAGCCGCCGCCCTGACGGCCCTGGCCACCGGGGCCGCTCTGCTCAGCGTTCCCGCGCACGCACAGACCGAGGCCACCGCCTCCGTCACCGTGCAGCCGGACCCGTCGTACCAGCAGCAGAAGTTCGAAGGCTGGGGCACCAGCCTGGTCTGGTTCGCCAACGCCACCGGCGACTACCCGCCGGAGATACGCGAGAAGCTCGCGAAGCTCCTCTTCGGCGACGACGGCCTGGCGCTGAACATCGCCCGGTACAACATCGGCGGCGGCAACGCCCCCGACGTCAAGGACTACCTGCGTGCCGGCGGCGCCGTCGAGGGCTGGTGGAAAGCGCCCGCGGGCACCACCCGCGAGGACACCGACTGGTGGAGCGCCGACGATCCGGCCGACTGGAACAACAACGCCGACGCCACCCAGCGGTGGTGGGTGGACCGCATCAAGAAGGACATCACCCACTGGGAGACCTTCAGCAACTCGCCGCCCTGGTTCATGACCGAGAGCGGTTACGTCTCCGGCGGGTTCGACGCCTCCAAGGACCAGTTGAAGACCGACTCGGTCGACGACTTCGCCGCCTACCTGGCGGGCGCGACCAAGCGGCTGGAGAAGGCGGAGGGCATCAAGGTCGACACCGTCGACCCGTTCAACGAGCCCAACACCAGCTACTGGGGCACCAAGTTGGGCGCGGACGGTGAGCCGGTCGGCGGCCGTCAGGAGGGCGCGCACATCGGCCCCGAGCTGCAGCAGAAGGTCCTCGCCGAGCTGGCGCCCGCGCTGAGGAAGGCGAAGGTCAAGTCGGAGATCTCGGCGATGGACGAGACCAACCCGTCGATCTTCGCGCAGAACTGGAACACCTACTCGCAGGCGTCGCGCGACCTGGTCGACCAGATGAACGTCCACACCTACGGCACGGGCCAGCGCACCACCGTGCGGGACCTGGCCAAGGCGGCCGACAAGCCGCTGTGGATGAGCGAGGTCGAGGGCGACTGGGGCGACGGCCAGAGCTTCACCGACATGCGGCCGGGTCTCGGACTCGCCCAGCAGATCGTCAACGACCTGCGTGAACTGGAGCCCACGGCCTGGGTGTTCTGGCAGCCGGTCGAGGACTACGACAACATGAAGCCGGGCGGCGAGTCCGCCAAGGGCGGCAACTGGGGCAGCATCCAGCTCCCGTTCAGCTGCACCTCGAAGGACACCCTGAAGTCCTGCCCGATCTACACCAACACCAAGTTCGACACCGCTCGTAACTTCACGCACTTCATCAAGCCGGGCGACAAGCTGATCAAGGTGGACGACACCTCCAGCGCCGCCGCCGTGACCAAGGACGGCAAGGGCGCCTCGCTCGTCCACGTCAACTCCACCACCGCGCCCCGCACGGTCACCATCGACCTGTCGAAGTTCCGCACGATCAAGGGCAACGCGACCGTCACGCCGACGGTGACCAGCGCCGACGGCAAGCTCCAGCGGCAGGCCCCGGTCAAGGTCGTGGACGGCAAGGCCACCTACACCGTTCCCGCGCAGTCCGTGACCTCCTTCGCCGTCAAGGGCGTCTCGGGCGTCGCGAAGAACGCGGGCCTGTTCACCAAGGGCCACTCCTACACCCTGACCGGTGTGCAGAGCGGCAAGGCGGTGACGGTCGCGGCGAACGGGACGAACCTGGTCCTCGGTGCGGCGAACGGCACCGTCGCGCAGGAGTGGCAGCTGGACGCCCGGCACGGCAAGACCGGCAACCGTCAGCGGTACGTCCTCGCCAACCCGGCCGAGGGCAAACGGCTCGCAGTCCGCGACAACGTCCCCGTCGTCGAGCCGGACACCGGCGAGCGGGACCCGGCCACCGAGTGGATCATGTCGACCACCGGTGACCACACCTGGACCCTGGTCAACGCGGGCACCGGACGCGTGCTGGAGGTCGGCGGCCAGGCCACGAACGAGGGCGCCCCGGTCACGACGTGGCAGCCCAACTCCGGCTCCAACCAGCGCTGGACGGTCACGGACGTGACCGACGAGGCGGCGGACCACTAGGACCGCCCCGTAACGCAAGGGAGCTCCGCCGTACCGCGCCGGCCGCGGTACGGCGGAGCTCTTGCCGTTGGTCCGTTCGAGTGGTGCGGCCCCGGTCCCAGTCGTACGGTCGGTACCGTCGGATCAGGCGGACGCGGGGGTCCTCGTCCGACTCGACCGTCACGGCTCGTCCGACGGCCGCTCCATGAGGTCGGAGATCAGCCGGTCTCCCGTCACGGTCCGGTCGTCCTTGTGGTCCCGCCACTGGTCGAAGGTGTGCGCCGCCGCGTCCGCGAAGAAACCTGGCAGGCCGCTGCCGCGCCAGGCCTCGGCGATCTCCCGCATCTCCGGCTCCCACCGCCAGGCCCTCGCCCCCGCGCTCGCCAACCGCTCCGGGAGGGCCAGCGGAGTGCCGGGCAGCAGGTGCGCGGCGAGGTCGCGGAGGTCGTCGAGGACACCGTGGTCGGCGGCGAGGGCGCTGGCCTCGGCGGCGAGCGCGTACGAGATCTTGTTGTAGGCGGCGAAGGCCAGCTTGAGCGCCGACGCGCGGCCAACCGGCCCGGCCAGCACGACCGGGGTCAGCGCGGTGCCGGCGAACAGGGCCCGCACCGTCTCCACCGCCGGGTCGTCGCCGGACAGATACAGCCGGGTGGTGCCTGCCTCGCGGGGAGGCGGGCCGGTGATGCCGCCGTCGGCCACCGTCGCCCCGTTCTCCCGCATCACCCGGGTGATCTGTTCCATGCGGCTGGGGCTGATCGCGTTGGCGTCGGCGTAGACGCCGTCGAAGCCGGTCGCCGCGACCTGGCGGGCGACGTCCAGGGCCGCGGCAGGGGGGCACACGCTGAGGATCACCGCGCACTCGCAGGCCAGCTCCGTCATGCTGGGGACCGCCGTCAGTCCCAGGGCGGCGGCCCGTTGCCGGGTGGCGTCCGACCGTTCCTGTGCCGACCACCAGACCCTGGCTCCGGCCGCCACGGCCTGCGCGGCCACCTGCGCTCCCATGGAGCCGGGATGCACGATTCCCACGTCCGCATGAACCATGCCGGGACCCTATCGCCGTACCCGTGCGGGCCCGAGGTCAGCCCTGGCTCGCGTGCACGGGGCTGTGGGACACCTCCGGCGGGCACGGTTTTCGGGCCGCCCTGCGGTCCCGTAGCCAGTCGTGCACGGCCAACGCGAGCGCGCCCAGCACCGGCGCGATGCCGCAGCCCACGGCGGTCGCGACCGCCGACCGGTAGTCGTGGCCGTGGGCGCCGAGCACCACGTAGAACAGGCCCGGCAGGGCGGCCGTACCGACGGCTCCGCCGAGCCGCTGTCCGGTCTGCAGCGCGCCTCCCGCCGCGCCCGCCATCCGTACCGGGACATCGCGCAGGGTCATGGTGACGTTGGGCGAGATGACGCATCCGCTGCCCAGGCCGCCGACGAACAGGGCGGGCGCCGCGAGCCACACCGCGAGGCCGGCGGGTGCCAGGCCCAGACTCAGCACGGCCCCGCCCAGCCCGAGGACCACGGCGGCCAGGCCGCACACGGTCAGCAGCCGGCCCAGCCGCTCCACCAGCCGGCCGGCCACGAGTGCGGCCAGCGCCGATCCGAGGGCGAACGGGGTCACGGCCAGCCCGGAGCGCAGCGGCGAGTACCCCTCGCCGTTCTGGAAGTAGAGGGCGAACACCAGCCATACGCCGCTGAAGCCGACGAAGTAGAGAGTCGCGATGGCGGCGCCGGCCGCGTAACCGCGGGTGGCGGTGGCCAGTTCCGGGTCCAGCAGCGGCTGCCCGCCGCGCGCGGCGACGCGCCGTTCCCAGCGGGCGAAGGCAAACAGGAGCGCCGCGCCGACCAGGAAGAGCCACCACAGCCGTCGGACGCCGCCGGACTCGGCCAGCACCAGCGGCAGCATCAGCGACAGGACTCCGCAGCCGAGCAGGGCGACGCCCGGCAGGTCGAGCCGTTCACGGCGGCCGGGAGCGAGCCTCGGCAGCAGCCGCAGTCCCAGTCCGAGTGCGAGCGCGCCGACGGGGATGTTGACGTAGAAGATCCAACGCCAGCCCTGTGGTCCGCCGGCCAGCATGAGGATCAGTCCGCCCACCACCGGGCCGACGGCGCTGGAGACCCCGACGGTGGCGCCGAACAGGCCGAAGGCCCGGCCGCGTTCGGCACCCCGGAACATCTGCTGGATGAGGGCGGAGTTCTGCGGGGCGAGGCAGCCCGCGGCGAGGCCCTGGGCGAGCCGGGCCACGACCAGCAGCTCGATGGTGGGGGCCGCGCCCGCCGCCGCGCTGCACACCACGAACGCCGTCAGCGCCAGCAGGAAGATGCGGCGCCTGCCGATCGCGTCGCCGACGCGTCCGGCGGTCACCAGGACGAGGGCGAACGCCAGGGCGTAGCCCGAGACGACCCATTGGATGGCGGGTGCCGAGGCATGCAGGTCCCGTTGCATGGACGGCAGGGCGACCGCGACGATCGTCACGTCCAGCAGGCTCATGAAGCCGGCCACCAGGGTCACCCACAGGGCCTTCCACCTTCTGGGGTCGGCTCCTTGGGTCGTGTCCGCCGGGTTGTCGTCCTGGCCGCCCGCCGTCGCCTCCGTGCCCACCCGGGCTCCTCTCCGCTGCCGGCCCTCTCCACCGCCGGGTCTTCCTCAAGGTCACGGGTATCCATCACCGCGCCGATCAGCTCACTTCACATTTTCCACACGATCACTCCATATGTTTTTCATAAAAGAGGTAGGCTCCTGGCGCTCCACTCGCACCACTGGGGGGATTTCCCATGCGTAAGCGCCATGGCCTGGCAGCCACCACCGCCGCCGCCGGACTGATAGCCGCCGTGGCGGCCGCGCCGGCCCAGGCCGCCGAGTACTCGTCGGCCCTGAAGCTCAAGGGCGTCCAGTACGACGCTCCCGGCTCGGACTCCAACAACTGCACCACCGGCAACACCAAGAACGAGTACCTGACGATCAAGAACTACTCGTCCTCGACGACCGTCAATCTCAAGGGCTATGTCGTCAAGGATGCCGCCGGGAACCGCTTCACCTTCACCAACAACCACTCGCTGCAGCCGGGCGACTATGTGAAGCTGCGCGGCGGCAGGGCACCGACTCGGACGCGAACAACGTCGTCTACCGCCAGAACTGCAACTTCATCTGGAACAACGACAAGGACACGATCTACTTCTACAAGCCGTCCGGCAGCCGGGCCGACGTGCACGCGTACACCAAGAGCGGCTCCGACCCGGACCGCAACGGCTATGTGAACTTCCACGGCTGACGGAGCGTCACGGGTCTGTCACCGCGCGATCGCGGCACCACGCGACTCGTTGCAGCGCGCGGACGGGGCCGGGTCACCCGCTACGCTCCCCTGGTGCGCCTTGAGGGCGACGCTCACCAGCGTCAACAGCAGGTCGATGTCCGACTCGCACTCCAGGCGGACCGTCACCCAGGCGGAGCCCGGCACCAGCCGCAGGGCGGTCGAGCCCTTCAGATCGGCCCTCAGGCGCCAGATGGCCGGTGCCGACAGATGCACGTCGGCCAGCCGGGCCGAATGGAAGTGCGCTATCTCGGCACCGTCGCAGCGCAGCGCACGACCCGTGCCGCAACTGGGCCGGGCCTCCACGAGGTCCGGCCAGTCCGCCAGTCGGGTCATGGCCCGCGAGCCAGTCGTCATACCTTCATCATGAAGAGCTCACCGGGTGGCCATCACGGTTCGAGGGCACCGTAACCAGCCCGTTGCCTCAGCTGCTCCCGAGGCGGGGTCACCGGCGGCTGTCCGCCGGTTCTCGGTTCAGCGCGAGTGACCGCCGCCCGTCGATTCCAGGCTTTCCTGGAAGCGCGCCATGCAGGGCAGACAGTGGCGGTCGGTCGCGGTCCCTTCGGACGGTCGGGCGCCGGGCCCGGCGGTCAGGTCGACACCGCACAGACTGCTGCCCCGGTGCCGCTCCAGCACGTGCCACACCAGCGCCCCCGTCCCGGCCTCCGGACCAACGCACATCTCGTACATGGGACACCTCCTTCGACGGCTGCCCCTCAAGGAGACCCCGCCGGGCGCCACGTCTCCCGGCGAGAGCGCCATCCGGGTCAATTTCGCACTCCGGAGCCCGTCCCGCCTTGCGGGGAGGGCCGCTTCGTGCGTGGTCCGGGACCGGACGGCGTCGAAGCTGCCCGGGGTCGGCGCCTGGCTTCCCGAAGTTCGACACCAGCGTCCCGGACGTCTACCGGGAGCAGATCTGGAAGCAGGACTTCGAGAAGAAC
>NZ_JBEXRA010000114.1:0-8561 GCF_040612855.1 Streptomyces sp. NPDC006332 | reverse complement strand
CCCCAGGCCATGCACTCGACAAGGGGAGGTAGTCATGCCAACTCCGAAGGCCGGTAACCCCGTTGCGGGGCTACGAAGACGGTAATGGGGGGGGCGGGCGGGTGCGGCTCAGTCGCGTGGTCCCGCACCGTGCAGCAGCGTGTCGACGATACGGGTGGCCAGCGCGTCCGGATTCTCTGCATCCGGGTCTTCGTGGGCGCCGGGCCCGTGCAGAGCCTCGCCGATGAGGGCGTAGTAGACCCGCCGTGTCCACTCCAGATCTGCCGCGGGATCGAGAAACCCCTCACGCTGGGCTCGGGCGAGAAAGGTGAGAGACCGGGCGTTGATCTCGGCCCAGACATCCTTGGCGACATCGTTCTGCGCCAAGGGGTTGCCGAGCGTGAACTGCCAGGCGCCCTTGACCCGCAGCGTGTTCGCGGTAGCGCGGTGCAGCGCGACCAGTGGCGGAGCAGTGTCCAGGTGGGCGTCGTCGATGGCGTCGGTGAGCTGCTGCTTCGCAGAGGCGGCCAGCGCCTCGATGAGTGCCTGCCGGTTCGCGAACCGCCGGTGCACGGTCGTCCTGGCCAGGCCCGCAGCCTCGGCGATCTGTTCCATCGGCGCGCCGGGATCCTCGGCGAGCACCCGCTCGGCCGCCTCCAGGATCGCGCGCACGCTGCGTTCGGCATCAGCCCGCAGAGCTCGCCCCATGGCGTCTCCCTCCCCGTCATCGACTCCTGCTACCCAAAGAAGGTACTCCCAAGCTTCACCTTATCCATAAACCGCGACATTAGAGTTGCAGATAAGTCCAGAACGGGTACTCTTGAGATGCGGTTACGGTCAGAGGGCCGACGGAAGGCGCGGCGATCCAGGCTCCGCGAAAGCCGCAATTCGTTGTTGACGTGATCAAAACCTCAGGAGTCCATGATGACCACGAAACGACCTGTAGCACTCGTGACAGGCGCGTCCTCCGGCATCGGAGAGGCGGCTGCCCTCGCCCTCGTCGAAGCGGGTTTCGACGTGATCGGAACCAGCCGGAACACCGCGAAGGCCGCCCCCCGGGACGGCGTGACGTTCCTGGACCTCGACGTGAGCAGTGACGCCTCGGTCGCCACGCTGGTGCAGCAAGTCATCGACCGGTTCGGTCGCATAGACGTCCTGGTCAACAACGCCGGCATCGGCTCGTCGGGCGCCACAGAGGAAAGCTCCCTGGCGCAGCACCAGCGCGTCTTCGACATCAACGTCTTCGGCGTCATCCGCCTGACGAAGGCCGTCCTGCCCCACATGCGCGCCCAGGGCCGTGGCCGCATCATCAACCTGTCGTCGATCTACGGGTTCATCCCGCAGCCCTACATGGCCGCCTACATCGCGTCCAAGCACGCGGTCGAGGGGTATTCCGAGTCCGTGGACCACGAGGTCCGTGAGCACGGCGTGCGGGTCCTGCTCGTCGAGCCCGGCGGGACCAACACCGCATTCGAAGGCAACCTCGTGCAGCCCGACACTCCGCTGCCGGTCTACGCGAAACAGCGGCGCATCGTCGACCACGTGGTCGCCGAGATGGTCACGGGCGGCGACGCCCCCGCCGTGGTCGCCCAGGCCATCGTCGCGGCGGCCACCGCACGCAAGCCGCGGCTGCGCTACACAGCCGGCCCGTTGGCCCGGCGCCTCAGTCTGCTGCGCCGCGTGGCTCCCGCCCGGGTCTTCGATCAGCAGATCCGCAAGTTCAACAAGCTGGCGGGCTGACACCTGCCGCAGCCCCGATCCCCTGAGTAAGCAGGGGTTGCCCCGGCCCTCGCGTCGACGGCCCTGCCAGTCCAGGCACAGGACGGTGGCGTCATCCCTGGGAAGGGTCGACCACCGGCCTGCTTTCACATCAACTGCATGAATGAGGCGGCCGCCGGACCGGCAACCGCCTCACTCCACGCTTACCTGCCCGTCAGCCGCCCCTCAGCCCCGAACGATGTTCTGTGCCTGCGGCCCCTTCTGCCCCTGGCCGATGTCGAACGTCACGTGCTCGCCCTCGGTCAGCTCGCGGTACCCGCTGCCGTTGATCTCGGAGTAGTGGGCGAAGACGTCCGGACCCCCGCCGTCCTGCTCGATGAAGCCGAAGCCCTTCTCGGAGTTGAACCACTTCACGGTGCCGCTGGCCATACCGTCGATCCTTCGTTCATGCCTGGGAACAGCCCGTGAAACCGGGCGACTCCGGCTCTGCAATCGCACGAGCCTTAGCCGTTCTACCCCCGACCACCCCGATTATCCGACTCGCATCCGACTGAGGACACACCGTGGCCTTCTGGCCGCTGAACCGTGCCGGTGTCGGGGAAGCCGTCGCGGGAACTCCAGGGGCATGAGCCCCCACCGACTGGTCCCCGAGTCCCTGGCCCTCCTGACCGAGGGTTACGCCTGGCTTCCCGACCTGATGCGCGCCGAGGGCGACACCGCGCTGAACCTTCGCGTCCTGGGGCGCCCGGCCCTGGCCATGCGGGGTCCCGAGGCGGTCCGCTTCTTCTACGACGAGGATCACGTCCGGCGCCACGGCGCACTCCCCGGCCCGGTGTTGAGCACCCTCTTCGGTCACGGCGCGGTCCACACCCTCGACGGCGCCGTCCACCGGCAGCGCAAGTCGTTCTTCCTGCCCCTGCTGGAGACCGACGCGGTGACGGGCTCGGCCGAGCACATCACCACCGCCTGGGACGAGTCCGTACCGCACTGGCGACAGCAACCGGACGTGGTGCTCTTCGACGCCGTCGGCCGGGTGATCACGCGCGGTGTCTGCCGCTGGGCCGGCGTCCCCCTCGCCGAGGACGAGGAGGGACCGCTGGCGCGGGACCTGCTGGCCATGGTGGACGGTTTCGCCACGGCGGGCGCCCGGCACTGGCGGGCCAGGCGAGCGCGCACCCGTCAGGAAGGGAGGTTCGCCGACCTCGTCACCGAGGTGAGGTCCGGGACGGTCCAAACCCCGGCGGATTCCGTGCTGGAGCGCGTCTGCCGCCACCGCGACGCCACCGGCGCCGAACTGACGCCCAGGATCGCGGCGGTGGAGCTGCTCAACGTCATCCGCCCCACCACGGCGCTGAGCTGGTTCGTGGCCTTCGCGGCACACGCCCTGCACCGTTGGCCCGAACACGGGGAGCGGCTCCGTACGGACGAGGCGGGGTTCGCCACGGCGTTCGCCCACGAGGTCCGGCGGTTCTACCCCTTCGCGCCCTACCTGGGCGGCCAGGCCGTCACCGACCTGACCTGGCAGGGCCGCCACGTCCCGGCCGGCGGCCTCGTCCTGCTGGACGTCTACGGTCAGAACCACGACGAACGCCTGTGGAAGGACCCGTACTCCTTCCGCCCCGACAGGTTCCTCGACCATCCGCCCGGCCGGGACGAACTGATCCCGCAGGGCGGCGCGGACCCACGGACCGGACACCGCTGCCCCGGCGAGGCCATGACCGTCGGCATCCTGGAGACGCTCTCCCGCCGCCTGGCCGACCTGAACTACGAGGTTCCGCCGCAGGACCTGACCATCCCTCTGGACCGCATCCCCGCGCGGCCGCGCAGCGGAATGATCATCCGAACCCTCGCGTAGCACGGTCACGGATGCGCGTGCGGCCGCCCGACCCTGTACCGCAGGCGTCGCGGAAACTCGCGGCGAGCGGCGAGTCCGCCCAAGGGTCGGCGGCTGTCGAGTCGCTCGAGGGCGGGTCCCCGAGGCGAATGTCTCGGCTGAACGTTTGGGGCAGCGCCCGTGAGCCACCCGTGTGATCGGTAAGCGTTTTCGGTGCGCAAGTCGAGCAAGGAGGAGAGCCGATGTCGAACCCGCAACAGCCCGAACTGCGGCGCAGTGACAAGGGGGCGGGCACTCCGCAGGACAGCCAGGCCCGCAAGGCGGCACAGCCCGGCCACGGAAGCGGCGGCCCTGCCCATGGCACGGATCGCGGCGACAAGGGCGGAGGGGAAGGCGGCGGTACGCCTCCCGAGCAGCAGCCGGACCACCCGGCCTGAGCCCGCCGCAGCAACGAGCGAGGAGAAGTCGTGACCGTACCCGAGGAGAATCGCCCGAAGACGACGTCCACCGGCGACGTCGTCGAGTCGCCTGGTGCCGAGACCACCGGAGTGCAGGGCGACGGCGCCACCGGCCGCACCATGCGGGAGGCGATGGAGGAAGCCGGGCTCAGCCCGGACGACGTACGCGACAAGTCCTGAGGACGTCGGCAAGCCGGCCCGCCGGCCGCGGGCGGGGCCCCGGCACCGCACCGTCCCCGCCCGCCCGGCCGACCACGGTCCTACGGGGCGGGCCCCGTCTCGGCAGTCACAGAAGTCTCCCTGTCCCCGCACGCGGGCGCGAAACCGGCTAGGTGTCAGGCTGACGGTGCGATGAACTGCCGCAGGAGAGGCAGCGGGTATCCCGCCGCGAGCAACGGGCCACGAACATCGCGGTCGAGGTCGGGCAGGTAGCCGATCAGGACGTCGGCCGGTCCGGTGATCTCGACGTCACCGCACGTCGCGGGCAGCAGGAGTGTCTCCGCGCGGCCGAGTTCTTCGTTCCATGTGCCGGTCCGCACCCGTACGGGGGCGCCGACGTTCGTCAGGATCTGCGCCGTGGTGAAGGCGTGCCGCAGAGGTGCCGCGGTTCCGGCACGCCAGCGTTCGAGCGCGAAGTACGGGCCGGCACACAGGAACACCCGCTCCACCGCGTCTGAGACGGCGATGCTCAACCCGGGGCGGAAGTCGGGTCGGGCCTCCAGGTCGGCCTGCCGCATCAGCATGTCGAGGTTGGACCGGTGTTCCTCCTGGCCCACCGGGGAGCCGTCCTCCATCTTCCAGCGCATCGCGTGCTGCTGGATGTCGGACGTCTGCTCGATCTCGTAGACGAGGGTGTCGGGCCCGAAGCTGTGCAGTGTTCCACCCGGCACGTAGAGGGTCTCGCCCGCGCGCACCGGCAGACGGCGCAGCACCGCGTCGAAGTCCTGCGTCTCCAGCGCGGCACGCAGTCGGTCGGCCGTCACCCCGTCCTTGACGCCGCACAGGGCGGTCGCGCCGGGGGCGGCGTCCAGGATGTGCCAGGCTTCGGTCTTCCCGTTCGGCTGCCCTTCCAGGCGCTTGGCGGTCTCGTCGTCGGCGTGCAGGTGCACGGGCAGGGTGCCGGTCGCGTCGATGAACTTGGTCAGCAGGGGGAAGCGCGTACCGCGGAAGCCGGCGCCCATGAGGGCTTCGCGGTGGTCGGACAGCACCTGGCGCAGGGACCGGCCGGCCAGCGGACCGTTGGTCACCACACTGCGGTTGCCTTCGACGTCGCTGCATTCCCAGGTCTCCGCGACGCTCCAGTCCGGCAGCCCCGTCTTGCCCAGGCGGCGGGCGATCGCATGGCCGCCGAACACCAGGGGCTTCGCCGTGACGGTCAGCCGCAACGGGTACAGGGCCGTTCCCCCGGCGCTCACAGGATCGGCTGTCCGCCAGTGACGGCGACCCGGGCCCCGGAGACGTAACTGGCCTCGTCGGACGCGAGCATGACGTACACCGGCGCCAGTTCGGCCGGCTGACCGGGCCGGCCCATGGGTACCTCCGCTCCGAAGCTCTCGACCTGCTCGGGCGGCATGGTCGCGGGGATGAGCGGCGTCCAGATGGGGCCCGGGGCGACGCTGTTGGCGCGGATGCCCTTCGACGCCAGCATCTGGGCCAGCGAACCGACCATGTTGGCGATGCCGGCCTTGGTGACGTCGTACGGCAGCAGCTGCGGCGGCGGACTGTCGGAGTTGACCGAGGTGCTGCCGATGATCGCCGATCCCGGCCGCATGTGCGGGACGGCGGCCTTGGCCAGGTGGAAGAACGCGCTGAGGTTGATCGCCAGCGTGCGGTCCCACTCCTCGTCGGGAATGTCCGTGAGGGACTCGCGCGTCATCTGGTACGCGGCGTTGCTGACCAGCACGTCGACCCGGCCGAACTCCTCGACGGCCTTGTCGACGACGGAGCGGCAGTGCGCCGGGTCGGCCAGATCCCCGGGCACCGGTACGCACGTGCGGCCGGCCTCCCGTACCCACCGCGCGGTCTCCTGCGCGTCCTCGTGCTCGTCCAGGTAGGAGAGGAGGACGTCCGCACCCTCACGGGCGTAGGCGATCGCCACCGCACGCCCGATCCCGCTGTCCCCGCCCGTGATCACCGCGGCCTTGCCGGCCAGCCGTCCGGATCCCCGGTAACTGTGTTCACCGTGATCGGGCCCGGGCACCATCTCGGCGGTCACACCGGGCGGGACTTGCTGCTGACGAGGCTGGGACATCATGGCTCCCGTGACGACTCGGGCTGGGCGAGGGCCGGTGCCGACGTCAAGCGGACCAGCACCCGTTGGACAGATCGGCGAGTACCCTGCTTCCGGCACGCACACGGCTGGTGGGGCGCGAGATCACAAGCCACCGTCCATACCGGTCGCGCACCCGTCGCCGAGGTCCTCCCACATGGCGATGTGCTCCTTGAATCGGTCGGACACCGCGCCCCGCCACTTCCGCCTTCGTCGGCCGGCGAGGGCCCGGACGGCTGGGGTCATCGGCCCGCGGCCCATGCCCGCCCTCCGGGAACGGGCCTTGCGTTTCCGCCGGATCGATCTGGTTAGGCTCGTCTGGAGTGCTTGGGAAGCAGGTACGGCCGCGGCGGCTCAGCAGGGCCGGTTGCGGTGTCCGCGCTGTCTGCCGTGCCGAACGGAGCCCATGTATGACTCAGCTGCCCGAGCACCCGGCGGGAGATTTCCCGGCCGTCGACGCTGCCCGCAGTCCCGAGAAGGAGACTCAGCCCTGGCAGCAGGAGGATCTTGACCTGCGCAACCGCCTGTACGGCCACGCCGGGGTGGCCCGTGCCGAGGACCTGCTGCTGAAGCGCTACGGCCTGGCCTCCACGGAGGAAGCGTTCGCCCTGTTGAGGAGCACCTCCCAGCAGTTCAACATCAAGCTCTCCACGCTCGCCGACGCCGTGGTGCGCACGCCGGCTCCGGATCAGGACTCGCGGCTGTGGTTCCCGAACCGGGCCCGCTACAGCGCGCCCCGCGTTCCCGGTCTGCCGGTGGAGCACGGCAGCCACAGCAGTCAGGGCGCCGTCCTCAAGGCGGTCCTGCACCGGGTGCTGTCCATCACGCAGACACCGATGGGCAACGTCCAGCTGGCCGAGAGCGGCCGACTGAGCCTGGCCCGGCACACCGGGCTCAACAAGTACTTCACCGACTTCTTCGCCTTCGTCGACGCGCCGACCACCGCATGCGCGCAGGCGGCCGCCGAGCGTCGGCAGGTCACGGTACGGGACGTGGCGACCGAGGCCGTGTTCGACGAAGACTCACGCCACGCCGTCCTGCAGGCGGGCAGCCGCGCCGTCCACAGCGTCCCGCTCGTCGACCGGAAAGGCGTGCCGTTGGGGATGGTGTCCTCCCACCACGAACGGCCCCTGGCCGGTTTGACCCACGCTCAGCTGGCGGCCCTGCAGCAGACCGGCGCCGACACAGGCCGCTGGTTGTCCTGGCACTGGTACACCATCGTCCTGGACGCCCTGGAACGCCTCCACTTCACGGCCGGCGGCGCGCTCGACTGACCCGGCCCGTCGATTACTCGGGCCGCCCGAGAGGTCTGCAACTTGGTCAGAACGGGTATCCGGCGTCCCCCGTTATAGGGGCGTCGGTGATACGGCGAAGCACCTCCGGGACGGCCTGGCGAATCCTCTGTGCGCGGTGGGTTACGACGGCGCGCAGTGCCCAGGGCCGGCTGTTGAGCTGGGCATGACCCAGTGGCTCGTCGCCCGGGAGGTGAATTCGTGGACGTTCACGCTTCCGACACCCACGGGATTCGGTAGCTGCCCGAAGGCGCGGGCGCAAGCGCGACTCCATCGAGACTGCTGCGGTGATCGCTGGTTCAGTACAGCACCGCCGACCACGCACGAGCTCGTCAGCGGTGCCCTACCGGTGGTCGACGAGCAAGGCAGCGCTCTGGGCATCCTCGCCCTCTCCCCCTGAAACGCCCACCCCCGGTCGGACCGTTCTCCCCTTCTCCCTGTGAGGCCACATGCGCTGCGTCATCGCCCGCTTCCCCTTCGAGCTCACCAAGGGCGGCGTGCTGGAATCGATGAAGGGCGTCAAGCCCGAACCGGTCACCGGCCAATCGGTGATCATCGGCCGCCGCCACTACCCCGTCAAGCAGGTCGGCCAGGTCATCACGCGCCAGGACCGCCGTGACTTCAGCGCCGCCGAAGTCCTGCGGGCCATGGCCCAGCTCGGCTTCACCTGCCGGGCCGTTCCCGAGGCAGCGCCCCTGGGCATTCTCAGCCCGATGCAGCACGCTTCCGCGATGCTCGGCACCCCCCGTCACGGTCTGACCGGGTAGACAGACACGAGCCGACACCTGAGCAGCGGTGTGGGCCCGACCGGTACGCCGGTCTGCCTGGAGGACACCGTCGACGCGGCGGTCGGCCGTGGCGCCGTCGCGCTGCCCGAGTTCGCCGACCTCGACGAGTACCGCCGAGATGCCCCGGCTCGGCACCGAGGCCCAGAAGCGGGAGTGGTTGCCGCGTCTGTGCTCCGGCGAGACGCTGGGCGCGTTCGGCCTGACCGAGCCGGACGGCGGTTC
>NZ_JBEXRA010000113.1:0-8885 GCF_040612855.1 Streptomyces sp. NPDC006332 | reverse complement strand
CACAAGACGTCGCGATGCCTCCCTCAACCCGAGCGAAACCATGCCTGACCAGCAGGAATCAAGGGATCACGTTCGGTTGAGATACGGCTTCTTACATCAGGTGCCGGTGTGTCAGCCGCTCTTGGGACTGTCGTGGCATCCGGCGTGGCACTGGTTGCAGTCGGCTGTGGTGCCCCACAGCTCGAGGTCCACGGTGTATCCGGCGGCCGTGATGGCGGTCAGGGTCCGCTCGCGGGTGGCCTGCGGCCCGTCGGGCGTCTCCTCGTCCTCGTCGGTCGGGACGTGGTGGACGAAGTGGCCGACGACGCGCTGACAGAACTCGGCGTAGTCGACGGTGTGCAGGACGAACGCGTGCCAGCCGACATCGACCAGCTTGCTCGGCGCGAGGTTCTGGCCGGGCTGCTGGCCGGATGCAGCGATGAACGCGGCGGTCTGGCCGATGATGCGGTGCGCGGTGGCCGAGTCGATGTCCGGGTGGTCGGTGGTGATGCGGCGGGCGAGTCGGTCGGTCACCTCGGGGGTGAGCAGGGTGGGTGGGTCGGTGGTGCCCACGGGACGTTCCAACGCGATGGTCACGTGCTTCCTCCTCTTGTGGACGGACGCCTCTGGTGGGAGGCGTTGTAACCCGCCCGCCCCAGCAATTCACGGGGTACGGGACGGGCGGGAATCTGTGGGGGCGCGGGGCAGGGGTCACATGAGGCGGGCTACCTCGGCAGGTAGGAACAGGTCACGCGCCCGATGTTCGGCCCACAAGCTCTCGAAGTGCTGGCGGTCGGGCTGCTTCGCGTAGAAGTCGCAGCGCGGGCAGTCCGTGTGGGGTTCAGGGATGGCGTCGAGGTGGTGGGCGGCGAGGTGCCCGGCGAGCATCAGCTGGCAGCGGACCGTGCCGTCGTACAGGTCGTGCTCGGTGGACAGGGCGGTTGCTGTGGCGATGTCGATGAGGAGATCGGCGCAACGGCGGCAGGCCCACATGAACGGCGGCGGCACAGGCCTGTCGGTCATGCGCGGCCGCCTTCCCGGATGAGGCGGACAAGGACGCGCCCGGTGTCGCATTCGGCGGCGTTCTTCACGCACAGCTCGCAGTAGGGGGCGTGGTCCCGGACCACGCGGACGGCGGCCTCTCCAGCACAGCGGCGGCATGCACGGGGGAACGTCGAGTAGTGGCCGTCCAGGTGCTTGTGACGGCGCTCGCCCAGGTCGACAGCCGTGCCTGTGTCGAGTCCCTCGCTACACCAGACGCATGCCGCGCCGCGGACCTGTTCCTGTGACAGTCCGTCGAGAGCTGGGAGGGGAAGCAGGGCGAGCGGCGTTGGGGTGTGGGTGTCGTCGCTCGTCTGCATGGTGTGCGCCTCCACGGTCACGGTGATCCGTTTCACACACGTGACCGTAGGACGCGGTACAACAGAGACGGGCACGCAAAGTGCGTGCCTTGCTCGGGGGTGCACAATGGACACTTCAGGCATCGGCCGCCGTATCGCCTACTGGCGAGACCGGCGCGGCTTCACCCAAACCGACTTCGGACAGCTCATGGGGCAGACGAAGCGCTGGGTGCAGGACATCGAAGGCGGAAAACGCCAACAGGACCCACGCCTGTCGGTCTTGGTACGCGCGGCCGAAGTCCTGCGCGTACCCATGGAGCAACTCTTGACCGACAGCACACCGCTGCCGCCCGCCGGCAGCGCCCCACCCGCCGACGCCCTCCGCGTCATCGACGCCCTCTACGCCCCCGACAGCGACGAAGCGCCGGCCGCACAAGCAGCCCTGCAACGGACGCTCGGCTACTGCTGCCGGGCATTCCAGGCATGCCACTACGCCACCCTCGCCCGGGAGTTGCCCGCCCTGATCGCCGATGCGGAACAAGCCACGCACGCCGCGCCCGTTGGCGAGCAGTCGGACGCGCAAGCGCTGCTGTCCCGCGTCTACCAGCTCGTCACGTCGTACCTCCACAAGTACGGGTCGGCGACGGCGATTCCGGCCGCGCTCGCCGCAGACCGGGCGCTGGTCGCCGCGGAGCGGTCCGGTGATCCCGTACAGGTGGGTGCGGCGGCACGGCGGGTCACGAAGAGCCTCGTCTGCCAGCAGCGCCCCGCAGCGGCCGTCGAGTTCGCGACGGCTGCCGCGCGCCGCCTGTCCAACGACCTGACCGGTTGCGGGCCGCTTGGCCTGTCCACCCTCGGCATGCTGTATTTGTCCGCCGCGTTGGCCGAGTCCTCGCAGGAGCGGACCACTGACCGGGTGCGCGCGGCGGACGGCTACGTGGGCGAGGCCGGAGATGTGGCAGCGCGGCAAGGCGCCGACCTCGACGAGGACTACACCCAGTTCGGGCCCACCAACGTGGTCCTTCACCGGATGGACATGCTCCTTCGGTTCGAGGACGGATGGTCCGCTCTTGAGGCCGCTACGAAGGTTGACCCCGAAACGCTGGCCGGAATGACTCGGGAGCGGCAGGCCGGGCACCGGGTTTCCATGGCACGAGCTTCGCTCTTGACACGGCGCAAGGACGATGCGGCGACCCGTCTCCTGGAGGCCGACGAACTGGCGCCGGAGGAGGTGCAGGGCAGGCCAGACACGGTGAACCTCGTCGCGGACGTCGTCGGCGCAACGGCGAACCCGGGGCCTGGCTTGCGTGCGCTGGCTGAGCGCTGTGGACTGCGCGCATGACCCGAGTGCTCTACTTCATTGGCTGCGCGGCTGGCCCCACCCAGTACATCGACGTCGGCGTGCGCGCGGCGCAGGCCGACGGATGGGACGTGTGCTTGATCCTCAGCCCGTCGGCGGCCAGTTGGTGGGGGCCGCGCATGGAAGAGCTGGTCGAGCTGACCGGGTATCCGGTGCGGTCGCGTTACAAGTTGCCGTGGGAGAAGGACCAGTTGCCGAAGGCGGACGCGATGTTGGTGGCGCCGATGTCTTGCACGACGCTGAACAAGTGGGGGGCCGGGATCTCGGACACGCTGGCGATCGGTCTGCCGTCCGAGGCGGTGAACATGGGGGTGCCGGTGGTGGCGATGCCGTATTTCAACCGGGCTCAGGGCGCGCAGCCGGCGGTCGCTCGTTCAGTTGGCGCGCTGCGGGAGCAGGGGGTCGTTGTCCTCGACGGGCCGGACGGGTATGAGTCGCATCCTCCCAAGCAGGGGGATCCACTGGCGTATCCGTGGGGGAAGGCGCTCGCTGGAGTGCGGCGTCGGCTCGACTCCTGAGCGGTCCTCAAAAAGCCGTACGGGCCATGCGTGTTCAGGGCCGCAGCTCGATATTCTGGCCTCATGCCCCCACCCATCCCGGCCCCTGGATTGCCGCGCTCTGCTGCGGTCGTGAACGAGGGGACCCGTGCGCTCGCGCGGGCGGCGTGGGGGCACCCGTTCACGGACGAGGAGCGGGTCGTGTACGGGCTGCTGGTCGTGAAGTGGGACGCGGCCGTCCGCTCGGGAATCGTCGAGGCGGCCTGACCCCGAGCATGACGAAACGGCCCCCGCCACCGCCCGAAGGCGATGACAGGGGCCACTCAACGTACTGCGTCCGCTGCGGATCCAGCGCACCCGCCGCCTGTGGAGACGGCGAGCCCTCGCCCGGATCCGGCGCCCCGTCCTTCCGGCACACCAGGGCGTCCGCGTCTTACGACGGAGCCTGCAACGAGGGTTCCTTCGACGCGTACTCGGCACCCCAGGCCAGCAGATGGGCAGCAGTCGCCCTGCGCACCATGCCATGATCACTCGCGCCAAAGCAGCTCCCGCCCAAAGCCGCTCCGTAAGTTGTTTGGCGGTCCGGAAGAGTGGGGTGTGGCTCTAAAGTCGCTTGCCCAAGTGGCTCCGGTGGAGTGGCCGCCCCGCTCTTCGGGACGCCCTGGCCGCTGATTGAGATGTGCGATCTGATCGCTGTTTACGGAGCTGACGGCGGGTGTTCCTCGGGCCAAAACGGCATGCTGCCTGAACCGAGGAGACGCACATGGCCGAGCAGCTGACCCATCTCTGGGTCGGGATCGACGCAGGTAAAGCCCATCACTGGCTGGCAGCGGTCGATGCCGCCGGGGCCACCATCTGGAGCAAGAAGGTCCCGAACGACGAGAGCGCCATCCTGACCGCGCTCGGCGAGATCCTCGTCATAGCCGATGAGGTGCACTGGGCAGTCGACATCGCCGGCACCGCGTCCGCACTGCTGCTGGCCTTACTCGCCGCCCACGGCCAACAGGCCGTCTACGTTCCCGGCCGGACGGTCAACCGGATGGCCGGGGCTTACCGCGGTGAAGCCAAGACCGACGCCCGCGACGCCTACGTGATCGCAGAAACCGCCCGGCTGCGGCGAGGCTTCACCTCCATCGCCGTTCCCGCACAGTTGGCAGCCGATCTGGCTTTGCTGACCGCCCACCGCTCCGACCTGATCGCCGACCGCGTTCGCATGCTCAACCGGCTGCGCGACGTGCTCACCGGGATCTTCCCCGCACTGGAACGAGCCTTCGACTACGCCGACCACAAAGGCGCGATCATCTTGCTCGCCGGCTATCAGACCCCGGCAGCCATACGCCGCCGCGGCCAAGCCCGCCTCACGGCCTGGCTGGCAAGCCGCAACGTGCGTAACCCCGACTCGGTCGCCGCCACGGCCCTGCAGGCCGCCAAGGCACAGCACGCCACTCTGCCCGGCCAAGACGTCGCCGCCGACATCGTCGCCGACATCGCGACGCAGATCCTGGCCTTGGACGATCGGCTCAAGCACATCGACCAGCAGATCCGGCAGACCTTCCGCACCCACCCCCAGGCCCACATCATCGAATCCCTGCCCGGAATGGGGCCCATCCTGGGTGCCGAGTTCATCGTTGCCGCGGGTGATCTGGCCGCCTTCGCCGATGCAGGCCACCTGGCCTCCGCGGCCGGCCTGGTGCCCGTTCCCCGGGACTCCGGACGCCGCACCGGCAATCTCCACCGGCCCAAACGCTACAGCCGACGCCTCCGCCGAGTCTTCTATCTGTCCGCCCAGACCAGCATCATCCCTGAGGGCCCCAACCGTGACTACTACTCGAAGAAGCGAGCCGAGGGCTGCAAGCACGTCCCAGCCGTCATCGCCCTCGCCCGCCGACGCGTCGATGTCCTGTGGGCCCTCCTACGCGATGGAAGGCCCTTCACCCTGCGCCCACCAGTCGCTCGCGCCGCTTAACTGGGCCAACGTGCCCCACCACTGGCGATAGTCTGCGGACCCATCCCAGAGAGGCGGGTCTGGTGAGCTTCGACGCAGAACGATCAGCGCGCATCGCAGCCATGCAGGAAACCGCCCGGCCCGTCTGGGAGGCGACCGGCGACACGGACGGACTCCAGCAGTTCCTCAAAGACAACGGGTGCCACGGCGTGGAAGCCGTGTTCGTGACCATGGGGCTCTTGAACTGCGATCTTGCCGAGGCTCAGCGAGCCTTCTTCAACGCCCCATGCCGCGATGCCGAACGCCGGTTCCACAACCACGCCCTGGACCTGCTCGAAGAGGCCGCCGACACCGACGCCTGACAGCACCCGCGACAGACAGAGCCCCTTGACTCGGCCATTAAGACTCCGCCGACCTCATAGTGCGCGACAGCTCTACTGAGGTTGAACTCGTGGTGTCGTAGGGGCTGACGGCTCGTCGTCCGCTGCGGTATCACCAGGGGCATGCGGTATCCACAAGGGGGCGGGCGGACCGCCGAACGGCAGCAGTTCCGTGAGGAGTTACGGCTTCAGGCCGCGGATTGGTTCGCACGAGTTGAGGCGAGTTCGGTGATCGCCAAGGACCTGCGGGTCAGTGTCCGGTCGGTGCAGCGGTGGCGGCAGACATGGAGCGAGGACGGTCCGCGGGCTCTGCGGTCGCAGGGGCCGACGTCGCTGCCGAGGCTGAGCCAGAAACAGTTCACGCAGCTGGAGGCGGAGCTGGCCAAGGGCCCGTCCGCGCACGGCTGGGAGGACCAGCGGTGGACGTTGGAGCGGGTCAAGACGGTGATTGGCCGGCGTTTCCACCTGACGTACACGATCCAGGGCGTGCGGAAACTGCTGGTACGCAATGGCTGGTCCTGCCAGGTTCCGGCCCGACGCGCGATGGAGCGGGTCGACGACGCGGTGGCCGGGTGGGTCAAGGAGGTGTGGCCCTGCGCGGAAGGGTCGCGGCGGCCCGTGGAGCCTGGCTCGTCTTCGAGGATGAAGCCGGCTTCTCCATGACGCCGCCGCAGGCCAGGACCTGGTCACAGCGTGGCCGCACCCCGGTGCTCCGGGTGCGCGGCCGCTCCCGCAGGCGGATCTCCATCGCCGCGCTGACCTGCTACAAAACCGGCCGCAGGTCGAGGCTGATCTACCGGCCACGCAGAGACGACGGCCCACATGACGGACGCAAGAGCTTCTCCTGGCGCGACTACCGAGACCTGCTGACCGTCGCTCATCAGCAGCTCGGCGGCCAGATCGTGCTCGTCTGGGACAACCTCAACTTCCACAAGGCCGCCGACCTACGGCAGTGGGCGGAAGGCAGGGACTGGCTGACCGTCTACTACCTGCCGCCCTACGCGCCCGACCTCAACCCAGTCGAAGGCATCTGGTCCCTCCTGCGACGCGGATGGCTCTCCAACGTCGCCTTCAGCACCCCTGAACACCTCATCCAGCGCATCCGACGCGACCTACGGCACATTCAGTACCGCAGCCACCTCATAGACGGCTGCCTCACCGAGACCGGCCTGACCATCAGACCCACATAACCCGCTCCGACATCACGAGTTCAACCTCAGTACCCCGCTCACGGCTTCATCAACTGAGTGACCAAGTCTTGAGTGAATTGCTGTCGCTTTAGCCGATCCCGCGAGGGCATCTGGCCGCCACCAGCTGCGATGACCGACTGAGCCAGTTCACGAAATGTTGAGATCAGGTCATGTTGCTTCAAGGCGGCAATGATCTGCTCACTCTGCTCTTCAGATTTGTTTTTCTCAAGAGAAGCCGACTGACCTCCCAGTACATGATATTTGTAGGCCATGAGAATGTGGTATCGAGCCGGCTTGTAGACAGCCTCTAGCCCGCCGGACCTGAAAGCATTTTCTAGCCGGTGGCAGCGAATGCGCTCGCCATGTACGGAAGGAGTTTGTGATCCTCGCGAAAGATCGCCGCACCGATGTCTTCGTACAGCCTGCTCGCATATCGGGCAGCCACATGTGGGGCATCTAGAAACATCGACGAAACGGCACGCATCTGATCGCCAATTGTGACGACACGATTCTTGGTGACTTCTTTATTATAGAACTGACCTGAACGCCGCTCGTACGTCAGCTTAATATCCGCAGCGTCGAGTTTATAGAAATCTTCCAACCTCTTCTGAAACTTGCTAAGCGCCACTAGATCATTCTCTTGTACGGCGGTCTGAGAATTCGTTGCACGAATGATCTGTGTCGCTACCTCTTCATCCCCAGTTACAACCAGCCTAATCGGCACGTAGACGTCAGAAAGCGCCTCACCAAGTGACTCCTTGGACAGATATAGGCAGTGACTGGTCTGACAACCATTGACAATCTGGTACCCAGACAACGCAACCGCATCTCCGGGCTTGGGTGCGTATGACGCAGCAACGACAGTTACGCCGTTATTGAGAACAGGAAGGAGGTTCCGCTCAGGAGAATCGAGGGTCTTCATAATCTGCTTGTTTACTGAGTTGTCTTCCCCTTTGAACCCTCGCACGTTGTCATAGAATACCCGTTCATCGAGAGTCCTTGCATCGCCAACCTCGATCAATTTAAGCAGCTCAGCCACTGACACGACGCCCAGAATCGCTTGATCAACGCCAGGCATCTTCGGCAAGTTAACTTGCTTTTCGAACTGGATTTCCACCTCGTTTGCATGGTTTTTCCTAACCCATGCGTCATGAATATCATCAGCGCCGAGGACTGTAACAGTGACTTTCCCAAGAAAACCGAGATTTTCGATATACTCCCTCGTCGTCGCGATCCTTTCTTTCACCGGATCGGCCGCGATGGCTTGCTTCGGCGCTGTAGTGGTGAAGTACAAATAGACAGAGGGGGATCCTTTGAGGCGACTCGCATAATTTTCGAACACAGAACCAAGCGCTTTGGCCAATGCATCCATGCGGGGATGCGCAGAAAAACCCTCCCCTTGGAGGAACCTCCGAACGGTATCGCCGAAATTGAGAATATCAGTACTAGATACAGAGGCAGACTGCTTAGCTTGGATGAAGTGCAAGCTCATATCCACCTTGGCGGCATTATCGCAAATCTCCTTAACGTCATCAACATCCCAAGCTAGATGCCCGTTTACGTCAAGGGCGATTACGTCAACGCCGATTGCGCCTGGGTCGAGAAGTAGGTCGGACTTTTGAACTTGACTCGTAAGGTCTTCCGGAAGGATGAGACTTGCAGCAAAAAGCTCGAAAGCGTCAGCGTCATTAATGTCAGTAAGCTCCTCCTCTTCGCGAAACTTCTTAAACAGTCCCTTGATGAGGGGGTTCATCCGACGCTCCCAACGTTCGACAACGGTCGCCCGGCGTCCGCAAAACTAGCCACTAGCTCCGACCTCCGGCTCAGACGATAGTAGGGCTGCTAGCTACAACTTGAGGGGGTATCCCGCACTTTGGCCTCACAAACGGCCAAAACAGAGAGCTTCAGCACCACTCATTCCCTGGGCTAGACGTTGTCCCGTATGGGGTGTGAGTTATCCAGTGAGGGCCAGGTTGTGGAGTCGGGCGATGCCGAGCATGGCTTGGTGAACTCCGTCGCCCTTGAGTCGGCAGTCCCGCAAAATCTTCCAGTTCTTCAGCCGCGACAGGGCGTGTTCCACCCGTGCTCGGGCCCAGCGGTGGACGGCGTTCTCTGCCTCCTGCGATGGGCTGAGGTGGCTCTGGCCTCGTCGTTTGCGGTGCGGGATGAGGAGGCCAGTGCCTTGGTATCCGCC
>NZ_JBEXRA010000112.1:0-9151 GCF_040612855.1 Streptomyces sp. NPDC006332 | reverse complement strand
GCCGCCCCAAGGGCGTCACCCTGGCGCACACCCAGGTGGTGCGACTGCTCGACACGATGCAGGAGCACTACGGCTTCGACGAGCACGACGTGTGGGCGCTGTTCCACTCCTACGCCTTCGACGTGTCGGTGTTCGAGATGTGGGGTGCCCTGCTCCACGGCGGGACCCTGGTCGTCGTGCCCCGGGAGGTGACGCGTTCACCGGAGGAGTTCCTGGAGCTGCTCGTCGAGCGCGAGGTCACGGTGCTGGCCCAGACCCCGACCGCCTTCCGCTCACTGGTGGCAGCGGCAGGTCAGGGCGATCCCCAAAGCGGGCAGTTGGCCCTGCGTGCGGTCATCCTCGCGGGTGAGAAACTCGAGGTCGGTGAGCTGCGTCCGTGGACGGACCGGCTGGGCCTCGACGCCCCGCATCTGGTGAACATGTACGGGCCGACGGAGACGACGGTCTACTGCACCTACCACCGGCTCACCCCGCGCGATCTCGTGCCGGGTGCGGCCGCGCCGATCGGACGTCCGCTCAGCGACACCACGATGCACCTGCTGGACCGGTTCGGCGAGCTGGTACCGATGGGCGCACCGGGCGAGATCCACGTGGGCGGCCCGGGCGTGGCCCGTGGCTACCTCGGCCGGCCGGAACTGACCGCGGAACGCTTCGTGCCGGACCCGTTCGGCCCGCCCGGCGCCCGCCTGTACCGCACCGGTGACCTCGCCCGCCGCCGGCAGGACGGCAGCCTGGAATTCATCGGACGGACCGACGACCAGGTCAAGCTGCACGGCTACCGGATCGAGCCGGGCGAGATCAGCGCCCGGCTGGCCGCCCACCCGGCGATCCGCGAAGCGGTGGTGATCGTCGGCGACGAACGGCTGGTCGCCTACGTCGTCCCGGACGGCGAGCTGCCCGCCACCGGCGAACTGCGCGCGTTCGTCGCCCTGGAACTGCCCGAGTACATGGTCCCGGCGGCCTTCGTCGAACTGGACCAAATCCCGCTCACCGTGAACGGCAAACTCGACCGCCGCGCCCTGCCCGAGCCCGACGCCTCCGTCGAAACCGGTCACACCTTCGTCGCTCCCCGCACTCCCACGGAGGAGCGGGTGGCCGAGGTCTGGCAAGAGGTCCTCGGCGTCGAGCGCGTCGGTGTCGAAGACGGGTTCTTCGAACTCGGCGGTGACTCCATCCGTGCCGTCGCCCTGGTCGGCTCGCTGCGAGCGGCCGGGTTCGACGTGGCCGTGCGAGACGTCTTCGAGCACCGCACGGTCGCCGGCCTGGCCGAGCTGATCACGGGACGTCCCGCGGTGACGGACGCCGACCGGCGGGTCGAGCCGTTCGCACTGATCAGTGAAGAGGACCGGGCCAAGCTCCCCGAAGGCGTCGTCGACGCCTACCCGCTGTCCCAGGTCCAGCTCGGCATGGTCGTCGAGATGCTCGTCGACGACAGCCGGAACAACTACCACAACGTCAGCGGCTTCAGGATCCGGGACGACCAGCCCTTCGACGCCGACGCGCTGCGGAAGGCCCTGCACCTGGTCGCCGGGCGGCACGACATCCTGCGTACGGCGTTCGCCATGCACACCTACGCCGTTCCGATGCAAGTCGTGTACGCCGAGGCCGACGTTCCGCTGGCCGTGCACGACATACGGCAGCTGGACGAGGACGCGCGCCGACAGGTGCTGCGGGACTTCGTGGTGACCGAGCGGGACACGGTGTTCGACCTGAGCACAGCGCCCCTGCTGCGGGCCGCCGTACACGTGGAGGACGACGCCGGCTGGCGGCTGTCCTTCACCCAGACCCACGCCATCACCGAAGGATGGAGCCAGCACTCGCTGCTGACCGAGGTGGTCTCCTGCTACCGGCGGCTGCGGGACGGCCTGGAGCCGGAGCCGTACGAGGCCCCTGCCGTGCGCTTCGCCGACTTCGTGGCCGGCGAGCTGGAATCCCTCGCCTCCACCGAGGACCGCGCCTACTGGCGGGGCATCTGCGAGGAGTACACGCCGCTGTCGCTTCCGGGCACCCTGTCCCCGGCCGACGAACCGGACACGGACTACACGGTCG
Source organism: Streptomyces sp. NPDC006332 (assembly GCF_040612855.1). Taxonomy (NCBI): domain Bacteria; kingdom Bacillati; phylum Actinomycetota; class Actinomycetes; order Kitasatosporales; family Streptomycetaceae; genus Streptomyces; species Streptomyces sp. NPDC006332. Next base: position 7,102 of record NZ_JBEXRA010000112.1, on the reverse strand, counting down.
TCGTCCCGCTGCGGGACCTGGAGGCGCAGCTGCGCGCGTTCGCCACCCGGTCCAAGGTGTCGCTGAAGAGCGTGCTGCTCGCCGCACACCTGAAGGTGATGAGCCAGCTCACCGACGAGGACGCCTTCCACACCGGACTGGTCTGCGACGCGCGCCCCGAGGCGCTGGGCGCCGACCGGGTGCCGGGCATGTACCTCAACACGCTGCCGTTCGCGGTGGACCGTAGCGCACGCACCTGGCGGGAGCTGGTCCAGCAGGTCTTCGCCCGTGAGGTCGAGCTCTGGCCGCACCGGCGCCACCCGCTGCCCGAGATCCAGCGGGAGGCCCGGGGCGGGCGGCTCGTGGACGTGATGTTCAACTACCTGAACTTCACGGGTGCTGTCGACGCCGACGTCGTCGACGTCGACGCGGGTCTGGGCGCGGGCTCGATGGAGTTCTCGCTCGCCGTGACCACGGCGGCCGAGGGCCTGGTCCTGAAGACCGGCACCCAGCACTTCAGCCGGGCCGACGGCGAGCGGCTCGGCGCGATGTACCGGGCGGTGCTGGAGTCGATGGCCGCGGACGACGAGGCCGACGCCGTCGTGCCGAGGCTGCCCGCCGGGGAGTTGGAGCGGATCCTCGGTACCTGGAACGACACGGGTGCCGAGCAGGTCGACGCCTGCCTGCACGAGCTGTTCGAGCAGCAGGTCGAGGCGACGCCCGACGCCGTGGCCGTGGTCTTCGAGGACATCGAGCTCACCTACGCCGAGCTCAACGCGCGGGCCAACCGGCTCGCCCACCATCTGCGGGGCACGGGTGTGCTTCCGGGCACCCTCGTCGGCGTCTGCGTGGAGCGGTCGGTCGAGCTGCTCGTCACCGTCCTCGCGGTGTTCAAGTCGGGCGGCGTGTATGTGCCGTTGGACCCGGACTATCCCGCCGAGCGGATCTCCCACATGGTCCGCGACGCCAAGGTCGCCGTCCTGGTCACCCGGCACGAACTGCTCCCGCTGGTCGAGGGAAGCGGCGCCACCGAGGTGCTGCTGGACGACGAGGACCGCTGGAGCGGTCGCAGCGAACGGAACCCGGAGCCCGTCACCGGCCCGGACGACGCCGCCTACCTCATCTACACATCGGGCTCGACCGGCCGTCCCAAGGGCGTGCTCTGCGACCACCGCGGCCTGGTCAACCGGCTCGACTGGACGCAGCGCACCTACCTGCGGCTGACCGCCGCCGATGTGGTGCTGCAGAAGATCCCGATCGGCTTCGACCCGTCGCTCGCCGAGATCTTCGGCCCGCTCATGGCCGGCGCCCGGATCGCGGTGGCCCGGCCCGGCGGTCACCGTGACCCCGGCTATCTGCGGGCGGCGATCGCCCGGTACGGCGTCACGAACCTGCACTTCGTGCCGTCGATGCTGGCCGCCGTCCTCGCCGTGGACGACCTGTCCGAGCTGCAGTCCCTGCGGATCGTGGTGTCCGGTGGCGAGGACCTCCCCGTCGCCCTGGCGAAGGAGTTCACCACCCGTCTGACGTGGGCGGAGCTGCACAACCAGTACGGTCCGTGCGAGGCCGCGGTCGACGTGACGGCCTGGCACTGCGCGCCCGACAGGCTGGACGGGCTGCACCGTGTGCCGCTCGGCTCACCGATGCACAACGTCACGATCCACGTCCTGGACGCCCGTATGCACCCGGTCCCGGTCGACGCCCCCGGCGAGCTGTACATCGGCGGTGTCAACCTGGCCTTCGGCTATCTGAACCGGCCCGACCTGACCGCGCGTTCCTTCGTGCCGGACCCGTTCGGCCCGGCGGGCGCCCGGCTCTACCGCACCGGCGACCGGGCGCGGTGGCGGGCCGACGGCACCGTCGAGTTCCTGGGCCGCACCGACGACCAGGTCAAGATCCGCGGCGCCCGCGTCGAACCCGGCGAGACCGAGGCGGCGCTGAGCGCTCTGCCCGAGGTGTCGAGCGCCGTCGTCGTGGTCCGCGAGGACAGCGCGGGCCTGCCGCGGCTGGTCGCCTATGTCGTCCCGGCCCCGGGACGGTCGGCCGACCCGGCCGAGCTGCGCGCCCAGCTCTCCCACGAGCTGCCCGATGCGCTGCTGCCGTCGGCCTACGTACGGCTGGACGCCATGCCGCTGGGCGCGAACGGCAAGGCCGACCGGCGTGCCCTTCCGGCTCCCGGCGCGGACGCTTTCGCGGCCGGCGAGTACGTGGCGCCGCGCTCCTGGCTGGAGGCTCGCGTGGCCGCCGTCTGGAGCGACGTACTGGACCTCGAACGGGTGGGTGTCGAGGACGGCTTCTTCGAGCTGGGCGGCGACTCCATCCGGGCCGTCGCCCTGGCGGGGGCACTGCGCGGTGCCGGCTTCGAGGTCGGCGTGCAGGAGGTCTTCGAACACCGCACGGTCGCGCAGCTGGCCGTGATGCTGGCGGGCCGTGCACCGGCCGGCGGAGCAGTCGCGGACGAGAACGCCGTACAGCCGTTCGCGCTGCTGCCGGAGACGGACCGGGCGCGGCTGCCCGAGGACGCGGTCGACGCCTACCCGCTGACGCAGGCGCAGCTGGGCATGGCAGCCGAACTGCTCTCCGGGGACGGCCGGAACAACTATCACAACGTCACGATGGTCCGGGTCCGGGACGACGGCCCGTTCTCCGCCGAGGCGCTGCGCTCCGCCGTGGCGCTGCTGGTGGAGAGGCACGAGGTGCTGCGGACGTCGGTGCACCTGTCGGGCCACTCGGTGCCGCTGCAGATCGTCCACCGCACAGCCGAGGTGCCGGTCGGCTGGGCGGACCTGCGCGGGACGACGGACCGCAAAGCCGGCGAGCAGCGGCTCGTCGACCACGCGGCCCACGAACGCGCCACGCTGTTCGACCTGTCCCGGCCGCCGTTGCTGCGGGTCTTCGCTCACCTGGAGAGCGACGACGCGTGGTGGCTGACGCTCACCCAGTCGCACGTCATCCTGGAGGGCTGGAGCCACCACTCCCTGCAGACGGAGCTGCTGGACTGCTACCGGCTGCTCCGGGACGGCCGCGAACCGGAGCCCTACCAGGCGCCCGCCGTACGTTTCGCGGACTGCGTCGCCGGTGAACTGGAGTCCCTGGCCTCGGCCGAGGACCGCGCGTACTGGGAGCGAGTGGCCCTCGACCACCGGCCGTTCGCGCTGCCGGACGACTGGGCCGACACCTCGGGCCGCCCGCAGGAGGTGTACAGCGTCCGCGTCCCGGTCGACGACCTGGCGGACCGGCTGAGGGCCCTGGCCACCGAGGCACAGGTACCGGTGAAGAGCGTGCTGCTGGCGGCGCACCTGAAGGTGATGAGCCAGCTCACCGAGGACGACACCTTCCACACGGGCGTGGTCTTCCACACCCGTCCGGAGGCCCCGGGCTCCGACCGGGTGCTCGGCATGCACCTCAACACCCTGCCGTTCCCGGCCGGCCGGTCCGCCCGGACCTGGCGGGAGACGGTGCGCGAGGTGCTCGCCACGGAACTGGCCGGTTGGCGGCACCGGCGTTACCCGATGCCGGAGATACAGCGCCAGTGGGGCGGCGGCCGCCGCCTGGTCGACGCCTACTTCAACTACGTCGACTTCCACCAGGTGGACACGGACGTCGTCGACACCGGCACCGGCATCAGCGACGCTCCCAACGAGTTCGAGCTGTCCGTGCACAGCCACGGCACCCACCACCTGACCCTGGCCACCCACACGCACGCCGTCAGCCGTGCCAATGGCGACCGGCTGGCGGGGATGTACCGGGCGGTTCTGGAGTCGATGGCGGCGGACGCCGACGGTGACGCCCGGGCGGTGTACCTGCCCGCCGGGGAACGGGAGGCGCTGCTCGGCGCCGTGTCGTCCGTGCAGAGCGCCTCGGTGGAGCAGTGTGTCCACGAGATCTTCGCGGAGCGTGCCGCGGCGACGCCGGACGCGGTCGCGGTGATCGCCGGCGACGTGGAACTGACGTACGCGGAGCTCGACGCGCGTGCCAACCGGCTGGCGCATCACCTGCGTTCGCTGGGCGTGGGCCCGGAGTCCCTGGTGGGTGTGTGTCTGGAGCGCGGCCCCGACCTGATGCCGACCCTGCTGGGCGTACTGAAGGCGGGTGCCGGATACCTGCCGCTGGACCCGGCCAACCCGGCGGAACGGCTCGGGTTCGTCCTCGCTGACGCGAGGGCGCGGGCCGTGGTGACCTCCGGGGGCCTCGGACCGGTGCTGGAGGACGTGTACGACGGTGAACTCGTCGTGCTGGACCGGGACGCGGAGACGATCGCCTCCCGCCCGCAGACCGCACCCGAGACACCGGTCGCACCGGACAACATCGTCTACGTCATCTACACGTCCGGCTCCACCGGCCGCCCCAAGGGCGTCACCCTGGCGCACACCCAGGTGGTGCGACTGCTCGACACGATGCAGGAGCACTACGGCTTCGACGAGCACGACGTGTGGACGCTGTTCCACTCCTACGCCTTCGACGTGTCGGTGTTCGAGATGTGGGGTGCGCTGCTGCACGGCGGGACCCTGGTCGTGGTGGAGCGGGAGGTGACGCGTTCGCCGGAGGAGTTCCTGGAGCTGCTCGTCGAGCGCGAGGTCACGGTGTTGGCCCAGACCCCGACCGCTTTCCGCTCGCTGATCGCCACGGCGACCGCACCGGGCGAGAAGCGGCTCAAGCAGCTGTCGCTGCGCGCGGTGGTCCTGGCCGGCGAGAAGCTGGAGGTGGCCGACGTACGCCCATGGACCGAACGCCTCGGCCTCGGCCGTACCGCGCTGGTGAACATGTACGGGCCGACGGAGACGACGGTCTACTGCACCTACCACCGGCTCACCCCGCGCGATGTCGTGCCGGGTGCGGCCGCGCCGATCGGACGTCCGCTCAGCGACATGACGATGCACCTGCTGGACCGGTTCGGCGAGCTGGTACCGATGGGCGCACCGGGCGAGATCCACGTGGGCGGCCCGGGCGTTGCCCGTGGCTACCTCGGCCGGCCGGAACTGACCGCGGAACGCTTCGTGCCGGACCCGTTCGGCCCGCCCGGCGCCCGCCTGTACCGCACCGGTGACCTCGCGCGCCGCCGGCAGGACGGCAGCCTTGAGTTCATCGGACGGACCGACGACCAGGTCAAGCTGCACGGCTACCGGATCGAGCCGGGCGAGATCAGCGCCCGGCTGGCCGCCCACCCGGCGATCCGCGAAGCGGTGGTGATCGTCGGGGACGAGCGGCTGGTCGCCTACGTCGTCCCGGACGGCGAGTTGCCCGCCACCGCCGAGCTGCGGGCGTTCGTCGCCCTGGAACTGCCGGAGTACATGGTCCCGGCGGCCTTTGTGACCGTCGAGCGCATCCCGCTCACGGTCAACGGCAAGCTCGACCGTCGTGCCCTGCCCGCCCCCGACGCCTCCGCGATCAGCACCGGGCGCGGCCATGTCGCCCCGCGCACCCCGCTGGAGGAACGAGTCGCCGCGATCTGGCAGGCGACCCTGGGCGTGGAGCGGGTCGGTGTCGAGGACGGCTTCTACGAGCTGGGCGGCGACTCCATTCGCGCCGTGATGCTGGTGGGTGCCCTGCGGGAGGCCGGTTACGACGTCACCGTCCGCGAGACCCTGGAGGCGCAGACGCTCGGAGCGCTGTGCGAGCGGCTCTCGGGCCGACCGGCCGACGGCGGCCCCCTCACCTCGGCGGCGGTCAAGCCGTTCGCGCTGGTCGGGGACGCCGACCGGGCACTGCTGCCCGAGGGCCTGACCGACGCCTACCCGATGATGCAGAACCAGATCGGCATGCTGGTGGAGATGCTGGGCGCCGGTGATCGGCTCAACTACCACCTCGTGACGTCCCTGCGGGTCCGGGACGGACGGCCGGTGGTGGAGGAGGCCATGCGGTCCGCGGTGGCGGAACTGCTGCGCAGGCACGACGTGTTGCGCACCTCACTGGAGCTGGACCGCTACTCGGTGCCCATGCAGCTGGTGCACGCCGAGGTGCCCACACCCGTGCGGTTCTTCGACCTGAGCGACCGCAGCGAGGAGGAACAGGAATACGCGCTGCGGGAGTTCGTCGCCGAGGAGAACTCGACGGCGTTCGACCACGCGGCCGGGCCCCTCGTGCGTATCGCGATCCACCAGTGCGCCGACGGAAGCTGGCAGTTCACCATCGCGCAGTCCCATGTGATCCTCGAAGGGTGGAGCTTCAGCGGACTGCTGACCGAACTGCTGGAGATCTACCGCGCCCACGCCGACGGCCGGGACCCGGAGCAGCTGCCCGCCCCGGCCATACGGTTCGCCGACACCGTCGCCGCGGAACTCTCCGCACTGGCATCGGACCGGCACCGTGGCCACTGGCGTGACGTCGTCGTCGGCCGGGAGAAGTTCACCATGCCCGAGGGCTGGGGCGACGCCGGCGACGCCGATCCGGAGAAGTACAAGCTGGAGGTGGCCTTCGGCGACCTGACGGACGGGCTCCAGCGTCTCGCTGCGGCGGCGAAGGTGTCACTGAAGAGCGTGCTGCACACCGCGCACCTGAAGGTGATGAGCCAGCTCACCCGTGAGGAGGAGTTCTTCACCGGCCTGGTCGCGCACGTCCGGCCCGAGGCGGTGGGCGCCGAGCGGGTGTACGGGATGTACCTCAACATCCTCCCGTTCGCGGTAGCTCGCACGGCCGGGACGTGGCAGGAGATGGTGCAGGACGTGTTCCGGCAGGAACTCGGCATGTGGGAGCACCGCAACTTCCCGATGCCCGCCGTCCAGCAGGAGTTCGGCAACGGCAGCAGGCTCGTCGACGTGTACTTCAGCTACCAGGACTTCAGCGGTAGCGACACCAGCATGATCGACGCCTCCGCCAGCACCGGGAACAGCACCAACGAGTTCGGTTTCTCGGTCTCGACGTCCCCCGGCCGGATCAACCTGCGGGCCGATTCGCGCACCCTAAGCCGTGCGCACGCGACCCGGCTGGCCGGCATGTACCGCGCCGTCCTGGAGGCGATGGCTGCCGACCCGAACGGCGACGCCCGGCTCGTCCTTCTGCCGGAGGAGGAGGCGAAGACGCTCGCCGACTGGTCGGTGGGTGCGGGGCCGGTGGTGGAGCGGCCGGTGGTGGAGGTGTTCGAGGAGCAGGCTGCGCGGGTGCCGGATGCGGTGGCGGTGGCCTG
>NZ_JBEXRA010000111.1:0-9834 GCF_040612855.1 Streptomyces sp. NPDC006332 | reverse complement strand
GGCGGCTGCCACTGCCTTCGGGCCGGGGCAGCCGCCCGTCACCCGTTCACCCCCTTCCCCCTCCGCCCATCGGAGCCTCTTTCCACACGCCTCCCCAGACCCCGGTGACCAGCCGAAACGCCGGGTGGTTCAGGTCTGGGCGGCTCCTTGGCGGCACCCATTCATCCTATTTCTGACGATCCCTCAGGGAGCGGGTCGGGCTCGGTGCCACTTACCTCGGAAGGGCAGTCCCACCGAAACCGCTCGAGGGAGCACCGATGCGATGCACCGCCCGCCCGCTGACCGCTGCCGCGCTCGCCGTGGCCGCCGCGGGCCTCACCGCCGTACCCGCGTACGGCGGTGACACCACCGGACTGGAGGTGTCCCCGTCCTCGGTCGTGCCGGGCGGGCAGGTCACGGTGACCTCGGCGTCCTGCGGGGACATCAACACGGCGGCGGGCGACGCGGGAGCCGTGGGCGCCGGTGTCTTCACGATGGCGCCCAGCGCCCGCGAGGGGGAGGGCGAGGCGCTCGGGCGGTTCCGGGTGCCGCCGAGCGCCCAGCCGGGGACCTACGAGATCGTCGCGACCTGCGCGGTGAGCGGTCGGCGGGTGACCGGTGACCTGGTCGTCACGCTGACGTCCCAGCGCGAGCCGGTGTATCCGCGGGGGAGTGTGAAGACGGGGGTCGGCGGCGCACTTGGCCCCGATCCCGTGCAGACCGCGGCCGGTGTGGCGGCTCTCGCCGTCGCCGCCGCGGGCGGTACCTGGCTCCTGCATCGCCGGGCGAGAGGCGACGGGATCTGACGGACACCCTCCGCCGTCCGTCCGCCGGTACCGCGTGTCCCCTCCCCCTCCGGGTCCGTTCCCCCTCGCGGCCCGGAGGGGGACGGGGACCCCAGCAATGGGCCCCGGCAGGAGGGAAGGGGCCCCGGCCAGAAGAGAGGTCGAGCGTCATGCGCAGGGTCCAGAACGCCACCATATCGGCCGTCACCGCGGCGGCCCTCTGCACCGGGGCCTGGCTGCTGCGCAGCGGCACCGAGACACACGCCCCGCCGCAGCCGTCCGCCGCACAGGCGCACGCGGGCCGCGACGCCGGGCAGGACACCCGTCGGTCCGCGGCGCCGGGCGCGCCCGCGCTGCCGCCCTCCCCGCCCGACCGGATCCGCATCCCCTCGATCCGGGTGAACGCGCCCTTGACGGGCCTCGGTCTCACCCCGGCAGGCCGACTCGACGTCCCGCCCGCCGCGCGCGAGAACCTCGCCGGCTGGTACGAGGCCGGCACCACCCCCGGGGAGACGGGCACCGCGATCGTCGCCGGGCACGTCGACAACGCCGACGGTCCCGCGGTGTTCTACGACCTCGGCGCGCTGAAGAAGGGCGCCACCGTCGAGGTGGACCGGCGTGACGGCACGGTCGCCGTCTTCACCGTGGACGCGGTGGAGGCCTACCAGGCGAAAAGCTTCCCGGACACGAAGGTGTACGGCGCCGCGGCGCGGCCCGAGCTGCGGGTGATCACCTGCGGTGGCGGCTACTCACGGAGCACCGGCTATCAGGGCAACGTCGTCGTCTTCGCGCACCTCACGGGCAGCCGCTGAGCCCGCCAGCAGGTTCACCCGCCCCCAGGCGCCCAGCGGCCCCAGTGCCGCGTTCAGGGAGATCCCCAGGGGCGTGAGCGAGTACTCCACACGCGGCGGCACCTCGTCGTACGCCTCCCGGTGCACGATGCCGTCCGCCTCAAGCTCCCGCAGCTGTGCCGCGAGCACCTTCTCCGTCACGCCGGGCAGCTCCCTGCGCAGCTCACCGAAGCGGCGTGGTCTGACGTGCAGCGCCCACAGGATGAGCACCTTCCACTTGCCGCCGATCACATCCATCGCCGCGTCGATCCCGCAGACGTACGCCCCCGGCCGCCGTACGGTCGTCATTGCCGCCCCTCCCCCGCCTGGACTCTTTCCCGGTGGTAACCACCCACTCAGAAGTACGTACTTGAGCGGGCCGTTGCCCTGCGACGAGCCTAATCGCCATGACTGACAACGCGGTTGCCCCGCGCACACCTTCCCCCTCCACTCCCCTCACCCTCCTCGGCACCGGCGCGATGGGCACCGCCCTCGCCCGCGCCTGGCTCGCCGCCGGCCACCCCGTGACCGTCTGGAACCGCACCCCCGCCCGCGCCGAGGCACTGGCCGCCGAGGGCGCGACCGTCGCCCCGAGCGCCGCCGCCGCGGTGGCCGCGAACCGGCTGGTGGTCGTCTGTCTCCTCGACCACGCGTCCGTCGGCGAGGCCCTCGACGCGGCCGACCTCACGGGCCGGGACCTGGTGGACCTGACCACCGGGACGCCCGCCCAGGGACGGGACCGGGCCGCCTGGGCCGAGGCGCGCGGGGCCCGTTTCCTGGACGGCGGGATCATGGCCGTACCGCCGATGATCGGAGCCGCGAACTCCGGGGCGTACGTCTTCTACAGCGGGGGTGCGGCGCTCTTCGAGGAGCACCGGGACACCCTCGCCGTCCCGGCCGGGGCCACGTACACCGGCGCGGACCCGGGGTTCGCCGCGCTGCACGACGTGGCGCTGCTGAGCGCGATGAGCGGGATGTTCGCCGGCATCACGCACGCCTTCGCGCTGATCCGCCGGGAGGACATCGCCCCGAAGGACTTCGCGCCGCTGCTCGTGTCGTGGCTCACCGCGATGGCTCCCATGGCGCACGGGGTGGCCGAGCGGCTGGAGCGCGGTGACTACACCAAGGACGTCCTCTCCAACCTCGCCATGCAGGTCACCGGCAACGCGACCCTGCTGCGCACGGCCGAGCAGCAGGGCGTGAGCGCCGAGTTGCTGACGCCGTACATGGCGCTGATGGAGCGGCGCCTGGCGGCGGGTCAGGGTCACGGTGCCGAGGACACCACGGGGTTGGTCGATGTGCTGCTGACCTCCGGTGAGCAACAAGAGGTTTCCTAGCGGCAGTTGGGCTGGCGGGGTCCTCCTCGCCCGTGACCGATGTCAGTGGCTCCTGGAACCATGCCCTCGTCCGAGTCCGCCCTCAGGTTACGAGCTCGGCCGGGTCACGGTCCGGACGCTACCGAAGGGTGGATTCAAGCAGCAGTTCACTCAGCCCCGCCGGCATGGTGATCATGCAGTCGTGCCCGGTCGGCAGTTCCCGTATCCGCGCTGGGGAGCCGTTGGGCTGGGTCGCGGGGACCGGCCGGCGCACGATGCCTTCCGGCTCTGCGCCGACGCAGTGGATGTGCGTGCGCGGAATGGAGTTCACGGCAGGGTTGTCCAGCCGCACCGGTTGCCGCAGGCAACGCACTGGCTGGTCGGAGAGCATCGCACGCAGCCATGCGACGTCCGCCGGGTCGGTGACCCCGAACAGGCCGAGGGGCGCAGGCAATTCGGGCAGCGGCGGGATGCGCCAGGCGTCGTCGGACTTGGCGGCCAGGTCGATCAGGTGCTGGGTCATGGGCTGCACGTCGACAGCGGTCTCGCCGTGCTCCGGGACCATCGCGTCGAGGTACACCAGGTGCGCGATGCGTTCCGGTACCTCGTTGGCCACGGACGAGACGACCAGCCCCGCGTAGCTGTGACCCACGAGCACCACCTCGGTGAGGTTCTCCTCGTGGATCAGCTGGACGACGTCCGCGACGTGCGTGTCGAGCCCCACCTCGGGACCGAGGAGGTGGGCCTTGTCGCCGTAGCCGGTCAGTGAGGGCGCGAACACGCGGTGACCGGCCGATTCCAGCAGCGGGACCACCCGCTCCCAGCACTGGCCGCTGTGCCAGGCGCCGTGTACCAGCAGAAAGGTTGACATCAGGGGAGTTTTTCCTGTTCGGGGCGTGGAGGCGCGGGAGCATCTCGGTTCCTGTTGGTGCCTCGGTACTCTTCAGGAACCGAAATCATCGTGCTGCACCTGCCGCACTCCGATCAATAAGGCACATTTCGGTGCCCCGGTTCTCTGGAGGTAACCATGAGCGGCGCAGTGGGCGGCGAGTCGCGGGCGGCCGGCACCGCGGCACGGCCGAAGGACCCGTGCCAGGCCCGTGAAGTGCTCGGCATCGTCGGCGACAAGTGGTCGCTGCTGATCGTGCGTAACCTCAGCGAGGGGCCGCGCCGCTTCACCGAACTCAAGCGGGCCGTCGACGGGATCAGCCAGCGCATGCTCACCGTCACCCTGCGCGGCCTGGAACGCGACGGGATCCTCACCCGGACCGTCCGCAACGTCATGCCGCCGCACGTCAGTTACGAACTCACGCCGATGGGCAGGACCCTGCGCGAAGCCACCGCACCCCTGTTGGAGTGGAGCATCACGCACCTGACGCAGATCGACGCCGCCCGCGCCGAGTACGACGCCCGCCCCGACACCTCGCCCGCCTGACCCGCGCCCGGCCGCACTCACCGACTCGCGTTCCGTGATGCGCGGCCCGTACCGTCGGATGGCCTGGCCGTGCCCGGCGTCCCTGAAGTCACGACGTGAGGAATCCTGCTGTGACCACTGTCCGCAAGGCCGTCATCGCCGCCGCAGGACTGGGTACGCGCATGTTCCCGATCACGAAGGTGGTCGAGAAGGCGATGTTGCCCATCGGCCGTCGACCCACGATCGACTACCTCGTCCGTGAGTGTGCTGCCGCCGGGGTCGAGGAGATCGCGATCGTGGTGCGCAAGGGCAGCACGCAGATCCAGCGGTACTACGGCGACGACAGTGACCTGCGCGCCCTGCTGACCCGCCGAGGCTGGGCCGAGAAGGCGCGTGGCCTCGACGAGATCAGCTCGGTGCCGTCCATCACCTTCGTCGAGCAGTCCCTGGAGGACAGCTACGGCACCGCGCTGCCTGTGCTGCTGGCCAAGGACTTCGTCGCCGGTGACAGCTTCTTCTTCCTCTCCAGCGACGACCTTCTCGTCGACGAGCCCGGCCTCTCGACCCTGGCGGAGCTGGCCCGCGAGGCCGCCGGCGGGTACGCGCTCGTGGGCCAGCCGGTGGCCGAGGTCGCCCTGGAGCGTTACGGCCGCCTCCGGACGGCCGAGACCGACGGGCGGCTGCTGCTGAGGGATCTCGTCGAGAAGGACAGCGGCTTCGTCGACGGCGGTCAGGCTCTGATCAACATCAGCAGGTACGCCTTCCCCGCCGAGTTCGTTTCCGTTCTCGCCTCGGTGGCCGAGCACGAGGAGTCAGGGGAGTACCGCCTCACCGACGGGCTCCTGTCGGTCCTCCGGTCGCAGCCGGTCGCCGTATCGGTCAGCAGCGGCAGCTACTACGACCTCGGCAGCGAGCGCGGGCTTGCCGAAGCGGCCCAACGCATCGTCGGTGACGAGCAGTTCGGAGCAGCACACCCTGTCTGATGGCTACGCCGCCTTGGCAAGGTCCTTTTGACGACACCTGCCCCGGGGGTGTGCAAGGGGTGTGCGAGGGGCCCGCGGACCTCACAGCGCTCCCCCCGCGCCCGTCCCGAACCCTCACACCCGCCACCCGTCCCCGCTGAGGGCAGCGTTCCCCGCGGGAAACAGACGTGATGCGACCGGGTAACACCCACACCGCACGCTCCTAGACATGACCTCGAATACGCGTGTGGTGGTGATCGGCGCCGGCCTCGCGGGCGTCCGTCTCGCCCGGCGGCTCAGCGAGCTGGGCACGCCCGTGACGCTCGTCGGCGACGAGGAGCACCGTCCGTACAACAGGGTGCTCCTCGCCGAAGTGCTGGCCGGGCGCTACAGCCCCGAGGTGATCGCCCTCCCGGCGCCCGCCGGGCTGGTCCGGGCCCGGGTCACCGGCATCGACCGGGACGGACGGACCGTCGAGTGCGCGGACGGTTCGAAGATCGCATACGACAACCTGGTCCTGGCCACCGGCTCCAACCCGGTGCTCCCGCCGCTGCGCGGCCTGTTCACCCCCGACCACGTGCTGCCCGAGGGCGTCCACGCCTTCCGCACCATGGACGACTGCCTGGGCCTGTCCAAGGCGGTCCGGCCGGGTGTGAAGGCGGTCGTCATCGGCGGCGGACTCCTCGGGGTCTCGGCGGCCCGGGCGCTCGCGCTGCGCGGCGCCCAGGTCGTCCTCGCCCAGCAGTCCGAGCGGCTCATGGAGCGCCAGCTCGACCCGTCGGCCTCCAAGCTCGTCCGCCGGCACCTGAAGGACCTCGGCGTCGAGATCCACACCGAGTGCCGGGTGCGGGACGTGCGCTGCGTCGGCGGCGTGGTCCGCTCGGTCGAGATGGCCGACGGTTACGCCCTCGACGCCGACCTGGTGGTCCTGGCCTGCGGGGTCCACCCGAGGGTGGGTCTCGCCCAGGCCGCGGGCCTGGACGTGCGCAAGGGGATCGTCGTGGACGACGAACTGCGTACGTCCGACCCGCACATCCGGGCCGTCGGCGACTGCGTCCAGCACGACGGCACCGTGTACGGGCTGGCCACTCCGGCCCTCGAACAGGCCGACATCCTCGCCGAGTTGCTCGCCGGCGAGGCGGGCGCGGCAGGCGAGGCGGGCAGCGCGGGCGACCTCGGCGCCCGCTACACCGGCACCCGCTCACTCACCCGGCTCACCCTCGCCGGACAGAGCGCCTTCGACCTCGCCGCGTTCGGCGAGACGGAGGCCCTTCCCGGCGACGACGTGGTCCAGCTCGCCGACGCCACCCGAGGCACCTACCGCAAGGTCGTCGTCCGCGACGACCGCCTGGTCGGCGGGGTCCTCGTCGGCGAACTCGGCACCGTCGGCGCGCTCGCGCGCGCCTGGGAGGGAGCAGAGCCGCTCCCGTCCGACGGCGGCCCCCTGCTCCACCTGCTCACCAACGACGGAGGCTCCTGATGTCCACGACCCCCACGATCGTGCTCGTCGGCCACGGCATGGTCGGCCAGCGCTTCCTCGAAGCGCTCGCCGCACGCGGCCTGACCGCCACGCACCGCGTGGTCGTGCTGTGCGAGGAGCCGCGCCCCGCCTACGACCGGGTCGCGCTCACCTCGTACTTCTCGGGCAAGTCGCCCGAGGACCTCTCGATGACCGACATGGAGTTCATCAAGGACCACGGCATCGAGCTGTACGTCGGTGACCCGGCGGAGACGATCGACCGCGAGGCGCGCCGGGTGACCGCCCGCTCCGGCCTGGTCGTCGACTACGACGTCCTGGTGCTCGCCACCGGCTCGTACCCCTTCGTCCCGCCCGTCCCCAACAAGGACGCCGAGGGCTGCTTCGTCTACCGCACGATCGACGACCTCCTCGCGATCGAGGAGTACGCGAAGACCCGGACGACCGGCGCGGTGGTCGGCGGCGGTCTGCTCGGACTCGAGGCGGCCGGCGCGCTCAAGGGCCTCGGACTCACCTCCCACATCGTGGAGTTCGCGCCCCGCCTGATGCCCGTCCAGGTCGACGAGGGCGGCGGCGCCGCGCTGCTGCGCACCATCGAGGACATGGGCCTGACGGTCCACACGGGCGTCGGCACGCAGGAGATCGTGGTCGACGAGTCCGGCGCGGTCACCGGCATGAAGCTGTCCGACGGCTCCGAACTCGACACCGACCTGGTGGTGTTCTCCGCCGGTGTCCGCCCCCGCGACCAACTGGCCCGCGACTGCGGCCTGACGGTCGGCGAGCGCGGCGGCATCACCGTCGACGAGCAGTGCCGCACGGTGTCCGACCCGCACGTGTTCGCGATCGGCGAGTGCGCGCTGGCCTCCGACGGCCGGGTGTACGGCCTGGTGGCCCCCGGTTACGAGCAGGCCGAGGCGGCGGCCGCGACGATCGCCGAGGACGAGGCGGAGTTCACCGGCGCCGACCTGTCCACCAAGCTGAAGCTGCTCGGCGTGGACGTGGCGTCCTTCGGTGACGCGCACGGCACGGCCGAGGACTGCCTGGACGTCGTCTACTCCGACTCCCGCTCGGGCCTGTACAAGAAGCTGGTCATCGGCCGCGACGGCACCCTGCTCGGCGGCATCCTGGTCGGCGACGCGGAGGCGTACGGCACGCTCAAGGCGTTCACCGGCTCGGTTCCGCCGGTGTCGCCCGAGTCGCTGGTGCTGCCCGCCGGCGCCGGGGAGTCCGTCCAGCTCGGCCCGACCGCGCTGCCGGACGAGGCGATCATCTGCTCCTGCAACAACGTCACCAAGGGCACGATCCGCGGCGCGGTCACCGAGCACAGCTGCACCACGGTGCCCGAGGTGAAGAAGTGCACCAAGGCCGGTACCACCTGCGGCAGTTGCGTCAAGGTCCTCGGCCAGCTGGTCAACGCCGAGCTGGAGGCAAGCGGCGTCGAGGTCGACAAGGGCCTGTGCGGCTGCTTCTCGCAGACCCGCGAGGAGCTGTACGAGATCGTCCTCGCCCTGCGCATCAACACCTACCAGGACCTGCTGGACCGCTACGGCCGTGACGGCGCCCGGGGCGGCGACGGCTGCGACATCTGCAAGCCGGCCGTCGGCTCGATCATCGCCTCCCTCGCCCCGACCATCGGCGCGAGCGGCTACGTCCTCGACGGCGAGCAGGCGGCGCTCCAGGAGACCAACGACCACTTCCTCGCCAACCTCCAGAAGAACGGCTCGTACTCGGTCGTCCCCCGCATTCCCGGTGGTGAGATCACCCCCGAGGGCCTGATCGTGATCGGTGAGATCGCCCGCGACTTCGGCCTCTACACGAAGATCACGGGCGGTCAGCGGATCGACATGTTCGGCGCCCGCGTCGAACAACTCCCGCTGATCTGGACCCGGTTGGTGGACGCCGGCTTCGAGTCCGGGCACGCCTACGGCAAGTCCCTGCGCACCGTGAAGTCCTGCGTCGGCCAGACCTGGTGCCGTTACGGCGTCCAGGACTCCGTGCGCATGGCGATCGACCTGGAGCTGCGCTACCGGGGACTGCGCTCCCCGCACAAGCTCAAGTCGGCGGTGTCGGGCTGCGCCCGGGAGTGCGCGGAGGCCCAGTCGAAGGACTTCGGCGTCATCGCCACCGCGAGCGGCTGGAACCTGTACGTGGGCGGCAACGGAGGCGCCACCCCGCGCCACGCGGACCTGCTCGCGCAGGACCTGTCGGACGCCGAACTGATCCGTCTCATCGACCGGTTCCTGATGTTCTACATCCGCACCGCCGACCGTCTGGAACGCACCTCGACCTGGCTGGAGCGGATCCCGGGCGGCCTGGACCACGTGCGGGACGTGGTCGTGGAGGACTCCCTCGGCATCTGCGAGGAGCTGGAGTCGCTGATGACGGACCACGTCGCGCACTACGCCGACGAGTGGGCGACGACCATCAACGACCCCGAGAAGCTGTCGCGGTTCGTCTCCTTCGTGAACGCCCCCGACACCCCCGACCCGGTCGTCGGCTTCATCCCGGAGCGCGACCAGATCAAGCCCGACCTGCCGCTGCTGTCCATCGGCATGCGGCCCACCGCAAACCCGGCCGACGTCCTGGAAGGAAGCGCCCAGCGATGACCCTGGCACCCGAGACGACCGACCTGAAGGTCCAACTCCAACTCGACGCGGGCGACGACGCCTGGTTCACCGTCTGCGACCTGAGCGCCCTGCTGCCGGGCCGCGGGGTGGCGGCCCTGCTCCCCGACGGCCACCAGGCCGCCCTCTTCCGCGACCGCGCGGGCCAGCTGTACGCCATCGACAACCGCGACCCGTTCAGCGGCGCCGCGGTCCTCTCCCGCGGCCTGACCGGCACCCACCAGGGACGCCCGTTCGTCGCCTCGCCGCTCCTGAAGCAGCGCTTCGACCTGGAGACCGGGGTGTGCCTGGACGACGAGACGGTACGCGTGGCGACGTACGAGGTGCGGATCTCCTAGCCGGAGCGGCAGCCGGGGGGGTGCCCCTATGACTTTGGTCAAGAAGTGATCGGGGTTGGTGGTTGGTAGAAGGTGCCGTCGCGGAGCATCGCGAAGAGCACGTCTGCCC
>NZ_JBEXRA010000110.1:0-10328 GCF_040612855.1 Streptomyces sp. NPDC006332 | reverse complement strand
GTCTCCTCCAGCTCCGTCGGCGCGCCCATCATCAGGTCCTGGGCGTTGCCGTTGAGCGGGAAGGCGATCGTCTCGCGGATGTGCGGCTCAGATGGTCTGGTCGGCGGCCAGCCGGACGAGCCCGGCCCATGTGTCGGGGGCGACCGTCAGAACCGGTCCGGATCGGACCTTCGAGTCCCGGATGTGTATGCCGGTGACGGCGGCTGCGACCTCCACACACTCGCCACCCCCGCCGCTGCTGTAACTGCTCTTGAACCAGGCCGACTCCGACGCAGTCAACTCGGTGCTTTGCAAGGTCATTTCACTCCCAGCAGTTCCTCGATGAAGTCCAGCGACTCACGAGGGGTGAGCGCCTGTGACCGGAGGATGCCATATCGGGCTTCGAGCTCACGGATCTTTCCGGCGCTGGTGTACAGGCGGCTGTCGTCCTGTACCTCGGTGTACGCGATGCGTCGCCCTTCGGCGGTGTCGATCAGATTGAAGGGGCCGCCCAGCCCCGCATGATCCTCTCGGTCGGTGGGCATCACCTGAATCTCCACGTTGCGGTTCTGCCCCACGAGCAGGATCTGCTCCAACTGACCTCGGAGTGCCGCCCGTCCACCGATTGGCTTGCGCAGCACCACTTCCTCGATGACGAAGCTCAGCAATGGTGCCGACCGGCGAGTGAAGATGTCTTGCCGCGCCATCCGAGCCACCAGACGCTGTTCAATGACGTCGTCATCGAGTAGCGGGCGCTGCATCCGGAAAACAGCCCCCGCATACTCCTCTGTCTGCAACAGGCCCGGCACCGCAAGAGCCGCGTACACAGACAGGCCGACCGCTCCCGCCTCCAACCGCGCCATGTCCCGGAAGAAGGCCGGATACTGTGCCCGCCCCACCTCCTCCTTCAGCGCCTTGAGGACGCCCCCGGCGTCCAGCACCTCGTCCGCGCGGTCGATGAACCTCGGCGGGGGAATCCGTCGGCCCTGCTCGAAGGAGGCGATCGACTGGGCCGCGTAGCCCGTGAGCTTTCCGAACTCCGGCCGTTCCAGGCCCGCCCGTACCCGCAGCAGCTTCAACTGCCGTCCGAACGCCGTCACCACGCCCGAGCCCGGCTCGTCCTCCGGCCTCGGTCCGGCGTCCTCCCGCTCCCGCTCGCCCTCGCCCTGCTGCTCCACCGACTCCACTGACTCCATCGGCTCCACCGCCTCCCCGGCCCAGTTCACCGGCCCAACGCACCCGCCCCGAGCCGGTCACGCAGCGCGCCTCGTACACCTCCCACCCCGTCGCGTACAACCAGAACACGACGGCGCGTCACCACTGGTCACGCTACGCCACTGCCGGAAGCGTTGAGGGCATGAACCATGAGATCGCCGCTCCTTCGCGAACCGGTCAACCCGGCATCCCCACAGGCCACTTCGCGATGCGCTTCAGCTCCACCCCGCGCGGCGCGCGGCTCGCCCGGCGGCTGGCCGGGCAGCGGCTCGACGCGTGGGGCATCCCTTACGACTGCGAGGCGCACCACACGCTGACGCTGATCGTCGCCGAACTCGCCGCCAACGCCGTCCAGCACGGCCGGGTCTCCGGCCGTGACTTCCACCTCGCGTTGGCCCGCGACGCCACCACCGTACGGATCGAGGTCACCGACACCCGCACCGAAGGCGTACCGGTCGCAGCGACGTCCACGGACCTCCGCGACACCGGCCACGGCCTGCTCCTGGTGCAGCACCTCGCCGACCGCTGGCACTGGCACCCGCGCCCCGACAGCCCCGGCAAGACGGTCTGGGCCGAGTACGTCCTGTCGGCGGATAGCTGAACGGCCATCGCTCCCCTGCCCGTCGTCCACCACCGCGCCCAAGCCCCGTAGGACCGCGACCGCTGGACGGAAGATCGACGCAGCGGTCACACTTGACCCCAGACCGTGATGGAGCTCGTCGACGGCGTACCGCTGTCCGCCTACCTCGATCCCGGCCGTCCGCTGCCGGTCAGTTGGGCGGTCGCCGTCGCCGCGCAGGTCGCGACCGTGCTGTCGTACGCGCACGACGTGCCGGTGATCCACCGGGACCTCAAGCCGGGCAACATCCTCGTCGCACGCGACGGCACCGTGAAGGTCCTCGACTTCGGCATGCGGCGATTCTGCGCACCGACGTCACCAAACTGACCGCCACCGGCAGCCCCATCGGCACCCACCAGTACATGTCGCCCGAGCAGGTCCGCGGCGGACGCATCACCCCACAGACCGATCTGTACGCGCTGGGCTGTGTGCTGCACGAACTCCTCAGCGGGCGCCTCGCGTTCGAGGCGGAGAGCGAGTACCTGCTGATGTACCAGCACGTCAACGCCGCCCCCACCCCGCTGCGACAGCTGCGGCCCGACGTCCCCGAGGCGCTGGAGGAGCTGGTCCTGCACCTGCTGCGCAAGGCACCCGAGGCGCGTCCCGCCGACACGCAGGAGGTGTACGCGCGGCTGCTGCCGTTCCTCCCACCGCCAGGCCAGGAGCCCGGCACGGCCGATGCCGGGCCGGCCGGAGCGCCCGACCCGACGGGCGTGTTCCGTCAGCCTTTCGCGCCCCGCGCCCGCGCCCAGGCCCCCGCACCCGGTGGTTCGAAGCCGACGGCCGTCCTCCCCGCTGCCCAGCCGGTGCCCGCGCCTGCCGCGCCCAGGCGGCCCGGTGCCGGGCTGAACTCGGCCAGGTGACTGACGCGCTCGCCGCGCTCCAGGGGGTGCTGAACGTCGTGCGGGCCGTCGACAGCGACGTGAGCGAGGAAGCCGTGGAGCTACGGCACAACATCGGGATGCTACTGCTCGCGCAGGGCCGGACGGTCGAAGCACGGCAGGTCCTCGAACCGCTCCACCAGGACATGTGCATGGTGTTCGGTCCCGACGACGAGATGAGCGTCGAGACCGCCGAGGCACTTGCCGTGATCCGCCTCGACCTCGACGGTTCGGCTTCCTGACCCCCACGGGTCGCTGTCACATGGTGTCGCGCGACCGGAAGAAGCGTCGCACTGTCCACAGGACGATGACCAACACGGCGACCGACAGCATGAAGTTGAGCGCGTCGAGGCTCTCGACAACGGTGTGGGGTGCGTGGAAGAGGGTCGGCACCTTGGTGCCGATCATGCCCAGGCCCATGAGGAGGGGGAGCCATGCCCAGAGGAAGCGCAGGCGCTGGTCGGGGCCCTCGCTCCGCCGGGTCCGGGTGCGTTCCCACCACCGGCCGATGAGGCTGCCGAGAACCAGCAGGCATCCCATCGCGACTACGGACCAGTCCATGAACCGCAGCATCGCCGCTCCCTTGATCGGCAGGATCCTCCTCCTGCGGATGACCGCAGGCAAGGGGATGCGGCTGAGGATCGCCGACCGTGGACCGGCCGGCGACCAGACGGTCGGCGGTCGGTCCGTCGGCGGGCGGGGGGAGTCTCGCCCCGGCCCAGCCGTGCGCACACGGTCGCGCACACGTAGGGGGCCTACGCCTGTGACGCCCGCGCCAGCGGGGTAGCGGCTGGCGGGGAGGTGTGGGTCGACGCCCCCGGGACACCGCGCCCGTGCTGGGAGTACGACAGGACGCCCGTGAGGACGATCCTGAGTACCTCGCGCAGTTCGATGTGGAGCGGTATGCGCGAGCCCGGGTCCTGTGACCAGCGGTAGAGCAGGCCCAGGTAGGAATCGCGGAGGATGTTGCCGACGCGCATCGGATCGATGTCGAAGGTGACCTCGCCGCGCTGGCGGCCGGCTTCGATGATGTTGGCGAAGACCTGGCCCGCGTAGGGCTCCTCGAGGAGGGGCTGCCCCGCCTTCACCCAGGCCTGGAGCATGGCGGCGGTGATCTCACGTTCGGACTCGTTGAACTCCGCCAGGGCCGCCATGCACCTCTCCAGGTGCACCGTCACATCGTCGTTCTGGGACTTCATGGACTCTTCCATGCACAGCTCCAGGCGCCGCTTCCGGGCCTCGGCCCATGCGGTGACCAGGTCTTCCTTGCGCTGGAAGTAGTTGAAGAAGGTGCCGCGGGCCACGTCGGCGTGCTCGGCGATCTGGTCGATCGTGGTGCGGTCGTAACCCTGCTCGGCGAAGAGGGACAGGGCAGATGTGTAGATGCGGTCCCGCACCCGCTGCTTGCTGCGCTCTCTGCGCCCGAGGGGGCGGGCGGGTTCAGAGGCCATGTGCTTCCTCGCCTTCTCACGTCGTTGTGCGGGCTCCCATCGCCCCCAAAAATTATACCACGGTACATCTATGAGTCATGGTCTTCGTTTTTGTGGTCGAGAGGCTGTCGGGTGGCCACGGAAGCGGCGATCACACCGATGGGTTCGCGGCCCAGCAGCCGGGTGGCGGGTATGTCGACACCCGCCGTGCGGTGCAGTCGCACCCTGAGTTCGGTCGCCAGCAGGGAGTCCAGCCCCAGGGTCCGCAGCGGCCTGCGCGGATCGAGCCGGGTCGCCGACAGTCCGAGCACGGTGGCGGCCTGTTTCAGGACGTCGTCGGACGTGGGCGGCAGGTCGGGCGCAGCCTGTAAACCGGGCGCCGTGGGGGGCGCGGGACGAGCGGTCGTGGTCAGTGGCGCGGTCGGGGGAGTGGGCGCGGGCGTGGGCGCGGGGGCTTTCACGTCCGCGGGTGCGGGGCTTTCCGCGTCGCGCGTCTCGGGGGCGGAACCCACCGGTCGGCGGCGCAGCCGTATGTCATGGAACTCCGCGATCAGGTGCCCGTCCTCGGCCGTCAGCCACACGTCGCAGCGCGCGTCGTCCGTACCGTCCGAGGGCGTGAAGCGGGCCACGCACCAGTGGTCCCGGCCGACTCCCGCCGCGTCCCGGACCAGGACCCGACCGAAGGACACCGGCACGTACCCGCCCCCGCCCCCGCTCACGTCTGCGCTCCCGTCCGCGCCCGCGGAGTTCGGCCACGCGGCGAGCATCGTCAGGAGCCCGGCCTCGAGCCCGGTCGCCGCCGCGCCGGGGGAGCGGCGCATGCGAGCCACCGACTCGCCTTGCGCGCACCACAGTTGGGCCACCGTGCGCAGTGACGCGTCGATGGTGTAGCCGCGGCCCTGGGCGCGGCGGTAGAACTCCGCCGCCGGTACGTACGTGGTGCACCGGGTCAGACTCGCGTCCAGCAGCTCCCGGCCGTGCGGCTCGGCTGCCACGCGGTGGGGGCCGGCGGTGCCCGCGCTGTCGCCTTCGCCCGCGCCCGCTGTGCGGAACCTGCCCGTCAGGCACAGCTCACCGTCCCGGGCCCCGTCCACGGTGCGCAGCGTCGTGACGGTGAACACGAAACACCCCTGCCGCGCGGCAGGCGTCAGGCGCACCCGCACCGCGGCGCCCCGCGCCTGCGCCAGCTCCCAGGGCCGGGCCCCGAACTCGACGTCCTCCAGTACGCCTTCACCGCGCCCCGTGAGGCCGCTCGCCGCCCGCAGGACCGCCTCGACGTACAGCACCGGCGGTACGACGGCCGCGCCGCCCCGCGTGCGGACGCTCTCCCCGAGGTCGTCCAGGCCCAACTCGCGCAGCTCGACCTCCCGTACGTGCTCGGCCGGTGCGGCGGGCGCCGGAGCGGGCGCCGTCCTGAACTGTTCCTGGTCCCAGGCGTACGTCGGCAGCGGCACGCGGGGCGCGGTCCCGTCGAAGAGGCGGTCGAAGTCGATGCGTCCGCCGTGCGAGAAGAGCTGGCCCAGCGCGCGGGTGATGTTCTCGCCGTCGTCCTGGTGACGCTTGAGGGTGGCCACGGCGGCCGGGGCAGCGCCCCGTTCCTCGAGGGTCGCCGTGACGGACTGGACGAGCAGCGGATGCGGGCTGACCTCCAGGAACACCGTCTCCTCCTGGGCGGCCGCCCGCACTGCCTCGACGAAGCGGACCCGCTCGCGGAGGTTGTCCACCCAGTAGGCGGCGTCCAGCTCGGGTCCGTCGACCGGCTCACAGCGGGTGGTGGAGAACATCGCGGTACGGGCGGGCAGCGGGGTGAGATGGGCGAGGGCGTCGGCCAGGTCGTCCCGCAGTTCCGCCATGTACGGGGAGTGGGACGCCACGTTGACCTTGACGGGGCGGCATAACACCCCTTCGTCCTGGAGGCGTTCGGCGATGAGCCGCAGGGCGTGCGCGTCTCCGGCGAGCACGGTGCTCCTTGGGGCGTTCTCCGCGGCGACGCAGACCGTGTCGCCGTAGGGCGCGGCGGCGTCCGCCGCGCTTGGCGCGTCGAGTTCGACGGCGAGCATCGCGCCGCGCTCTGCCAGCCGCTGCATGAGGGAGCTGCGCCGGCAGATGACCGAGGCGGCGTCCCGGAGCGACAGCGTTCCGCAGACGTGGGCGCCGGCCACCTCGCCCATGCTGTGTCCGAGACAGAGGTCGGGTTCGACCCCCTTGGCGCGCAGGAGCGCGGCCAGCGACACCTGCACGGCCCACAGCAGGGGCTGCACCACCGCGACGTCGTCGGGGAGTTCTGACGGCGGTGCGTTGTCGCCGTCGCCGGTCAGCAGGCCGATGACCGACCAGCCCAGTTCCTCCCGGACGAGCGCGTCGCATTCCGTCAGGGTCCGGCGGAACACCGGTTCGGAGGCCAGCAGGTGGCGGCCCATGCCGAGCCATTGCGAGCCCTGCCCGGGGAAGACGAAGGCGATCCGGCGGTCACCCGCGAATCCGGCGTCCGCCACCCCTCCGTCCGGGGTCTCCTCGCCGACGGCCAGGGCACGCAGGGCGGCGGCGAGTTCGTCATGGGTGCGGCCGACGGCCCACAGGCGGTGGGGGTGGGCGTCCCGCCGGGTCGCGGCGGCATGGCAGATGTCCCGCAGCGGGTACGAGCGTCCCTCGCCGTCTTCCAGGAAGTCGGCGTAGCGCGCGGCGAGTTGGCTCAGGGCGGCCGGAGTGCGGGCGCTGAGCAGCAGCAACCGAGGCTCTGAGACGTCGTACGAGAGCTGCCCGGGGACGTGATCCTGCCCCAACTCCGGTTCATGGGCCTGCGGCTCGGGGACGTACTCGCTGACGATCACGTGGGCGTTGGTGCCGGACAGGCCGAAGGAACTGACGCCCATGAGTGCGGCCGGGCCGCCGGGCATGAGGGGGGTGTTGCGGGTGACGCATTCCAGGGGGCCGGTGTTCTGGGCCAGGACGGGGTGCGGTGTGCGCAGGTGGAGGGAGGCGGGGATGGTGCGGTGCCGGGCGATGAGCACCGTCTTGATCAGGCCCGCGATCCCGGCGGCGGCTTCGGCGTGGCCGATGTTGGTCTTGACGGAGCCGACGCGCAGCGGGCGGGACCGCGGCTGCTCTTCGTCGTCCACGCCCAACGCCTCTGCCAGCGCACGCAGTTCGACCTGGTCGCCGACGGGGGTGCCGGTGCCGTGGGCCTCCACGTAGTCGAGCTGGTCCGGGGTGATGCCGGCGCTGCGGCAGGCGGAGCGGATCATCTCGGTCTGTCCGGACACGGCGGGCTGGAGCAGTGTTCCGCTGCCCTGGCCGTCGTTGGTGACGGCGCTGCCCTTCAGTACGGCGAGGACCTGGTCGCCGTCGCGCAGCGCGTCGGGCAGACGCTTGAGCAGGACCGCCCCCACTCCTTCGCTGCGGACGAAGCCGTCGCCGGAGGCGTCGGCGAACTTGCAGCGCCCGTCGGGTGCGAGCATGCCGCCCTGGGAGTAGGTGATCGCGTCGGACGGTGAGAGCACGGCGTTGACTCCCGCGGCGACGGCCAGATCGCTCTCCCCGGTCAGCAGACTCTGCCGGGCGAGGTGCACGGCGACCAGGGACGAGGAGCACGCCGTGTCGACCACCAGGCTGGGCCCCCGCAGGTCGAGGGCGAAGGAGAGGCGCCCCGCGGTGATCGTCCGGAGCCGGTTGCCCGCCATGCCGTGCAGGTCCTGAGGCCCGTCGGGCTCCACCCGGTCCGCGTACTCGGCGGTCGCCTGCCCCACGAACACACCGGTGCGGCTGCCCGCCAGCGTGGACGGGAGGATGTGCGCGTCCTCCAGCGCCTCCCAGACGACCTGGAGGAGGACCCGTTGCTGCGGATCCATGGCCTGCGCCTCGCGCGGGGCGATTCCGAAGAAGGCGGCGTCGAAGCCGTACAGGTCGTCGAGGAAGCCGCCGTGCCGCGAGACGGTCCTGCCCGGTTCGCCCGGTCGCGCGGAGTAGTACCGCTCGATGTCGAACCGGTCCTCCGGTACGGGTGTGACGGCGTCGGTGTTGTCTTCGAGCAGGTGCCAGAACGCACCCACCCCGGGCGCTCCGGGGAATCTGCATCCCATCCCGACGATCGCGATGTCAGGCATGCCGCCTTGCCGCACGAAGCCCCCTCAGTCTTGTGGTGTCAGGATGCAAAAGTACACCAGAGAGCAAGTTTGACTTCCAGTCGACTCTAGCAACGCCTGCGAACACCAGGAGAAGATCGGGTTACGGCCACTTTTCACCCGTCTCACGGGGTGAGTGACCTGCCATTTCTGCCCTCGGAGTGCCGGAGTCGTGACCTTTCTCGGGTGAAACATGAGCTACAGTCCATTGATAAACTGCTACACAGAATCCCGGAGCGTAACCGCGCCCCGGCCGGGCCGCCCTCTCGGGGCCCGGCCGCCGACCAGGAGGAGGACGGATGATCGCCAGAGTGCTGGGCCCCCTGCGCGTGACCATGAACGGCGTGTCGGTGGTCCCCACGGCACTGAAGGCCAGAAAGCTCCTCGCCGTGCTCATCCTGAACCGGGGCCGCGTGGTGCAGCGGGCCGCCATCGAGCGCGAACTGTGGGGCCTGGACGTGCCCATGAGCGCCTCGACGGGCATCCAGAACTGCGTGATGCAGATCCGCAAGAGCATCGGCCGCGCCGTCGACGGTGGCCCCTCGGACCGTCTGCCCAAGGAGACGCTGATCACCGAGGCCACCGGGTACCGGCTCGAAGTCCCCGGCGAGCAGTTCGACATCGTCGGCTACCACAAGCTCGTGTCGGTGGCGGGCGAGGCGGAGGCCAGGGGAGACCTGTCGCAGGCGTCGGCCCAGCTGAACAACGCGCTGAAGCTGTGGCGTGACGCGCCCCTGGCGGACGTGCCGGCCGGGCCCGTGCTGCACCCGCACGTGCTCCGGCTGGAGGAGGACCGCAAGTCGGTGCTGAGTCAACGCGTCGGCCTGGACCTGCGGTTGGGCCGTTACGCCGAGGTCATCGGCGAACTGCACGCACTCGTGGCCCTCAACCCCTACGACGAGGTGCTGCACGAGTACCTGATGCTGGCGCTGCACCTCTCCGGGCGCCGCAATGACGCGCTCGCCACCTATCAGGGCGTTCGCGCCGCGCTGACCGACGGGATCGGCCTGGAGCCCTCGCACCGTCTGCGCCGCCTCCAGCAGCAGATCCTGAACTGCGACGACGAGCTGGAACACACCTTCCTGGACGACCGCTCCGGGCACCTCGTCGGGGCGTAGTGGCGCCGGTGCGCGCAGCCGCGGTCGTCAGCGGGAGGGGGACGAGGCCAGCAGTCCTCGCGCTGATCCCCGTACCACGTCTGCGGCGTGAGCGGCCGTCAGGGACGCGAGCAGCTCTTCCAGCACCACACCCTGTCCGTTCGGGGTGAACGGGAAGAAGTGCCCGCCCTGGGCGCGCCGTTGACGGAACGGCCCCGACGTGAAGCGGGCCCACAGCGGGAGTTCGCCGAGCGGGACGAGCGGATCGTCCGTACCGGCCAGCGCGGTCAGCGGCACGGTGAGCCGGAGAGGTTCCACGGCGTGCAGCGCGTGCCGTGCGAGCGCGAGGTCATGGGCCAGGACCTGCCGCGCGGGGCTGAGCGACGGGTCGTGCAGGGCGTCGGCGGGCAGGCGGTGCAAGGCGAAGATCTCGGCCAGTTCGGCGGCGGCGTCCGGGTGTCGCGGGCGGGGCAGGCTCCGGGCGCCCGGCCGGGAACAGCTCACGACCAGACCGTCACAGCGTCCGCCGCCCGCGTGCGCCACGGCGAGCGCCAGCAGCCCTCCCAGACTGTGCCCGTAGAAGACCGTAGGCGCGGGCGCGAGGGCGGACAGCTCCCGGCGGACGCCCGACACGGCGGCGGTCAGCGTCGTACGCGGTGCGAGACTCGCACGCCGCTCCCGCCCGGGCAGGGTGACGCCCACCACCTCCACCGAGTCCGGCAACCCGGCCAGGACGCTCGCACAGCGCTCCGCTCCGGCGCCCGCGTGCGGGAAGACGACGACGCGGCTGTCGCGGTGTGCCGCGGGGCGCAGCACGTGCGTCCAGTCGGCGGAGTGGGAGAGCATGCTCATTCCTTGCACGGGGGTCGGGCGGTCGGGGGCGTTCTCGAGGAGGGGGGCGGCCCGTCGGCGCGGGGGGGGGGGGGGGGGGGCCCGCCCCCCCCCCCCCCCCCCCGCGGGGGGGGGGGGGGGGGGGGGTGGGGATG
>NZ_JBEXRA010000109.1:0-11285 GCF_040612855.1 Streptomyces sp. NPDC006332 | reverse complement strand
CTTCGATCTCGTCCTGGCTGAGCTGGACGAGGTCCAGGTCGGAAGGGGTCAGACCGCCCGAGCCGGGTGCGTCGGCGTGCCGGGCCAGCCCCTCCAGGGCCTCGAACCACAGCTGCGCCAGCTCCCGCACCTCCGCCTCGGACAGCACCCCGTCGGCCCATGCCCAGCTCGCGTGCAGACACGGCCCCTCGGCCAGGTCGTACGTCACCGCATTCAGCTCCAGCGCGTGCGCCAACGGCAGCCCCGCATCGGCGCCGGCGCCCACCATGCCCGGACGAGAGCTCATCTCCCAGGCGCCGGCTTCGCCGGTGAACCGGCCCAGGTAGTTGAACGCCAGCTCGGCCCGTGCCCCGGCGGCCAGTTCCGTGCCCGCCGCGGGGTCGAGGTGGCGCAGGACGCCGTAGCCGATGCCGTCGTCGGGGACGGCCCGCATCTGCTCCTTGACCCGCTTCAGCACCCGCCCGGCAGCCGCACCACCGGCACACACCTCGTCCCAGGACTCCCCACTCGCGTCCAGACGCACCGGATGGATCGACGTGAACCACCCCACCGTGCGCGAAAGATCGACCCCCGGCTCCTCGACACGGCCATGCCCCTCGAGATCGAGCAGCACCCCCGCGTCCGACTCCCGGTCCCGTCGGCGTTGCCACTCCTGCACCGCCGGTGTCAGACCCGCCAGCAGCACATCGTTCACACCACCGTGGAACAACGCTGGTACCCGCGTCAGCAGCGCCTCCGTCAGCTCCGCAGGGAGGGGCAGAGTGATCTCGCGCTGGGTGGCGGCGGTGTCCTCGGCGGGGGTCAGAGCCCTGGAGCCGAGCGGCGGGTTCGGCCGTCCGACCATTTCCCGCCAGAAGTCCAGGCGGCCGGCGTAGCTGCCCTGTTCGGCGTGCTCGTGCAGGCGTCGCGCCCAGCTGCGGAACGACAGCGGCACGGGCTCCAGCTCGCGGCCCTCCCAGGCCGCCTTCAGATCCTCCAGCAGGATCCGCCACGACACACCGTCCACCACCAGGTGATGCGCCACCAGCAGCAGCCGGCCCGGCTCCAGCCAGACGGCCCGCAGCATGCTCCCGGCGTCCGGGGCGAGCAGGCCGCCGGCGTGACGTACGTGCTGCTTCACGGTCGCTTCGTCGAGGTCGGGGACGGTGACCTGCTTCAGCAGGCCACCCGCGTCCACCTCACCCGGCGCCGCGACCTCCAGCGACCACCCACCGTCCTCACGCACCAGACGCGAACGCAACATGTCATGCCGGTCCACCACAGCCTGCAACGCGTCCACCAGCGCGCCACGACTCACCGAACCCGGCAACGACACCACCACGTACTGGTGGAACCCCTCCACCGGCCCCGACAGGTCCCGCAACCACTCCATCACCGGAGTCAACGGCACCACACCCACTCCGGCACCCGCCGACTCCGCCACCGCACCACCGGCACCCACCGGCGCCGCGATCCGCGCCAGGCCCTCCACCGAAGGGTGCTGGAACACATCCCGCGCCGAGAACACCCAGCCCGCCCGACGCGCACGCGACACCAGCTGAATCGCCATGATGCTGTCGCCACCACAATCGAAGAAGGAGTCCTCCACCCCCACTTCGTCCAGGCCCAGCACCTCGGCGAACAGGGAACACAACACCTCCTCCACGCCCGAACCGGGCGCACGCCCCGCACCCGAGACGAACTCCGGCGCGGGCAGAACCCCCCGGTCCACCTTGCCGTTCACCGTCAACGGCAGCCGCTCCAACACCACGAACGCGGCAGGAACCATGTACTCCGGCAGTTCCCGGGCGACATGGGTGCGCAGGTCGGCAGGATCGGCGGGCTTGCCCTCCGGTACGACGTAGGCGACCAGGCGGCGGTCCCCGGGGCGGTCCTCCCGCGCGACGACGACGACCTGGGCGACCGACGGATGGGTGGCCAGAGCGGCCTCCACCTCGCCCAGTTCGATGCGGAAGCCGCGCACCTTCACCTGGAAGTCGGCCCGCCCCACGTACTCCAGCTGTCCGTCGGCGCGCCGGCGGACGAGATCGCCGGTGCGGTACATGCGCTCTCCGGGAGCACCGAACGGGCAGGCCACGAAGCGCTCCGCCGTCAGGCCCGGGCGGTTGTGGTAGCCGCGGGCCAGACCGGAACCCGCGATGAAGAGTTCGCCCACCACACCGACCGGCGCCGGCCGCAGACCCGCGTCCAGGACGTAGCAGCGCATGTTGTCCAGCGGCGTACCGATGGGGGGAACCGTGCCGATGTCGTCGGCCGTCCGCGCGAGGGAGGTCACGGCGAACGTCGTGGTCTCCGTGGGGCCGTAGCCGTTGCCGACGGTGATTCCTGGGCAGGCTTCGAGGACTCGGCGCATGGCTGCGGAGGAGCCGGCGTCGCCGCCGGTCCAGACGGTGTGCATCCCGGCGAAGGCCTTGGGGTGCTCGTCCGCGATCAGGTTGAACAGGGCCGTCGTCAGGAAGGCGGCTGTCACGCCGTGTTCGGCGACCATCCGCTCCACCACCGCGCCGTCCACCTGGCCCGGCGGTGCCACCACGACCCGGCCGCCGTTCAGAAGCGGCACCCAGATCTCGTACGTGGAGGCGTCGAAGGACTGGGGGGCGTGCATGAGGACGCGGTCGTGGTCCCCGCCGACCCAGCGCCGGTCGAAGGCGAAGTCCGCGACATCGCGGTGGCGCACCCCGACGCCCTTGGGCACACCGGTCGAACCCGACGTGTACATCACGTACGCCAGCCGGTCAGGGTGCACGGTGATGTCGGGAGCCCCGGGGTTGTCCTGGTCGTCCCCGGCCTGCTCGCTCGACCACGGTGTCCGCTCGAGCGTCACCACGCGCGTCGGCAGTTCCGGCACCTCGCGGTCAGTGAGCAGCACCGTGGCGCCGACGTCACGTAGCACCCACGCCAGCCGCTCGGGCGGCAGGCCCGAGTGCAGCGGCACATACGTGCCGCCGGCCCGCACCACGGCCAGCGTCGCCACCACGGCGTCGACGGAGCGCTCCAGCAGCAGCGCCACCGGGGACTCCACCGTCACGCCCAGCGTCATCAGCCGTCGCGCCAGCCGGTTCGCCCTCGCGTCCAGTGCGGCATAGGTCAGCTCCACCCCGTCGGCCGCCACGGCGACCCGGTCCGGGGCGGCCGTGGCCTGCGCGGCGAACAGCTCGCCGAGCGCCCCGGCGGGCACGGCCCGGTCGGTCGCGTTCCATTCCGTCAGCAGCAGTCGCCGCTCCTCGGGGGACAGCACCTCCACCTCGCCCGTCGGGCGCTCCGGCTCGGCGATCAGACCCCTCAGGAACCGCAGGAAACGGTCCTGGTGGGCGGCGAGCCGGTCGGTGTCGTAGAAGGCCGGGTTCGCGTCGAAGGCGAGGGTCAGCCCCTCCCCGTCGGCGCGGTGGTAGGCCGCGATGGACAGCTCGTCCACCGGGCCGTTGGACAGGTTGTGGGCAGTGGTGCGCAGCCCCGCGAAGTCCAGGTCGTAGTCGAAGTCCATCATGTTGACGACAGGGCCGACCAGGGTCTGGCCGTCACCGAGGAGCTTGAGGTCGCGCCGCATGTCCTCGTAGCGGTAGCGCTGGTGCTTCAGTGCGGCGCGAGTGGCCCGGGTGACCTGGGCGACGAGCTGCGCGAGGGAGTCGCCCGGGGCCACCCGCACCCGCAGGGGCACCACGTTGGAACGCAGTACGGGAGTGCGGCGGTCGGCCGGTGTGGTCCGGGCGGTGACCGGAAGACCGAGGACGACGTCCTGTCTGCCGGTCGTCCGCGCCAGATAGGCGGCCGTGGCGGTGATGGTCAGGACGGGCCACATCGAGCGCAGCCGCCGGGCCACGACCCGCAGTTGCTCGAAGTCGGCGGCGGGCAGCCGGACGTTGCGCCGCAGGAACAGGACCTGCCCGTCCGGGGGCGCGAGTTCCTGGGTGTCCACCAGCCGGGGCGGTTCCGGGGTGTCGGCGAGAAGCTCGGACCAGTACTCACGGTCCGCGGTGCGGGCCGGCGAGCGACGGTAGTCGGCGTCCTCCTCCAGCAGCTGGGCCAGCGGGGCGAACCCGCTCGGGCCGAATTCCTCGCCGCGTGCCAGAGCGGAGTACACCTCCGCCATCCGGCCGCTGATCAACGGGCCGCCGGAGGCGTCGATCAGGATGTGGTGGATGCGCTCGTAGAAGTGGAAGCGCTCCTCTGCCACCTTCAGCAGGGCAAAGGTGGTCAGACCGCCCTCGGCGAGGTCGACGGGCCGGTGCCGGTCGCGGTGCATCCACTCCTGGGCGGCGGCCTCGGGGTCGTCCTCCCCGGTGAGATCGATCAACGGCAGCCCAGGGCTCAGCTCCGGGACGACCAGCTGGCGCAGCTCCTCGCCTTCCTTGACGATGGCGCGCACCCGGAGCGTCTCCGCGTCCTGGAGGAGCTGGTGCCAGGCGGCCTCCAGCAGACGGTGGTCGACGTCACCGTGGAAGGTGATGTACTCGGAGATGTTGTACTTCGCACCGGTCGGGTCGAGTTCATGCCCTGCCCAGACACCCGCTTGCGCTGCCGACAGAGGGAGACTCACGGTTTGTGCTGTTTCGGGTATGGGCATGGCTTTCCACCAGGGTCCGGGTATCGAAGAAGATCGGGTGACGGCGTGACGGCGCGAGGACGTCGGCCGGAAGCGGTACGGGCAGGGCGCGGCTACGGCGGCGTCACGCCACGTGCCGGCCGAGGCTCCGGGGCCGCATGTCCGTCCAGTGGGTGTTGACGTAGTCGACGCACGCCTCGCGTCCCGCCTGGGGCAGGACGACGGTCCAGCCGGCCGGGACCTCGGCGAAGGCGGGCCACAGCGAGTGCTGTCCCTCCTCGTTGACCAGGACGTGGTACGCGGCGTCCGGGTCCTCGAACGGGTGGGTGCTCATGGGGTGGTCAGCTCCTCTTCGCCACGTCGCTCAGTGTGTCGGCCACCAGGGCCACGAGCCGGTCGGTGGCCGTCTCGGTGTAGAAGTGACCGCCGGGCAGGGTGTGCAGGTCGAACGGCCGCACGGTGTGCCGGGACCACTGCCGGGCCTCGTCCTCGTTCACGGAACCGTCCTGGTCGCCGATGACGGCGGTCACCGGGCAGTCGAGCGGGGATCCGGGGACGTAGCGGTACGAGGCGACGAGCCCGAAGTCGTTGCGCAACATGGGCAGCATCAGCTCCAGCAGGTCGTCGCCCTGCTCCAGCAGAGCCGCGCCGGATCCGCCCAGGTTCCGGATGTACGCCATGATCTGCTCCTCGGTGCCGAACCGGACGGTGTCCGGGCGGGGAACCGAGGGCGCCTTGCGCGCGGAGACGAACAGCCGGGTCAGCGCCGGTGCCCCGGAGGCCCGCAGGGCGCGGGCGACCTCGTAGGCGACGGTCGCGCCGAGGCTGTGGCCGAAGAACGCCACGGGCCGGTCGAAACAGTGCAGGACGGCCCGCGCGGCCTCGGACACCAGGACCGGGAAGTCCCCGATCAGCGGCTCGCCGTACCGGTCCTGCCGACCGGGGTACTGGACGGCGATCAGCTCGATGTCGGGCGGCAGCAGCTCCGGCCAGTCCCTGAAGGCGCTCGCGCTGCCGCCGGCGTGCGGAAAGCAGACCAGCCGCAGCCGGGCGTCGGCGCGCGGCACATAGCGGCGCAGCCACGCGCTCCCGGGCGTGGAGTGGTGCATGGTCATGGCGGGGTCACTCCCCGCCGCGCTCGGACCGCGCGTTCGGCGCGTACGGCTCCGCCATGGCGACTGCGATACGACGGGCTCCGGTGAACGGTTCCCGGCCGTGCGCGGCCAGCATGTTGTCCACGACGAGCACGTCGTCCTGCTGATAGTCGAAGCGCACCGTCTGCGCCCGGTAGCAGGCCCGCAGATGGTCCGTGACCTCATCGGGAATGCGGCCGCCGTCGCCGTAGTAGGTGTTGGTCGGCAGGTCCTCCTCGCCGAACAGGCCGAGCAGCCCCTCACGCACCTCGGCCGGCAGCGTGGTGTGGTGGAAGAACACGATGTGGTTGAACCACACTGTCTCCCCTGTCTCGGGGTGGGTGTGGATCGCTTTGCGGCGCGCCCGGGTTCGCAGCGCGTCGCCGCCCAGCCACTCGAACTCGATGTCCTTGGAGCGGCAGTACGCCTCCACCTCGGCCCGCTCGTCGGTGTTGAACAGCTCCCGCCAGGCCACGCCGAAGTGGTCGTGGAAGTTGCGTACGACCATCCAGCCACGCCGGGCGAACTCCTCGCGGACCGCCGGGTCGATGGAGGCGTACACCTTGCGGATGTCGGTCAGCGGGGTGGCGCCCTGCGTCTCGGGCGGCTGGTCGCAGTAGAAGTAGAGCGTCCGGGGCCAACTCGCCTGGTAGGAGTTCTCGTTGTGGACGAAAATCTCCTCCTCCGGCGGATAGTCGGTGGAGGTGTAGACGTTCCCCTTGATGGTGCTGCGCGGGGAGGACCGCTCGGAGTAGGTGAGCGGGTCACCGGACAGTTCCCTGACCACCTGGTCGAACCCGTCGATCCCGCCGATGTCGAAGCCGCGGAGCAGCAGCGCACCGTGGGTCCTCAGTGACGCCCGCAGCCGTTCTCGGTCCGACTTGATCAGGCGGATGACGTCCCGGTCCGCGGACTCGGCCTCGACCAGGAGCGGCAGCGGCTGTCCCGCTGGTGCAGTGCGATGGGCGGACATCGTGGTGGCATGCCTTCCTGAAAGGGTGTTGGGTGCCGGAAGCGTGCGTGTGTCCGCGTTCGGCCCCGGTCGCGTGGGTACGGGCGCTGGTGCGCGAGTGGCCCGTCCGCCTCCCCACTGTGCGGGGGAGGCCTATATTTCTTCCGTCATTTCTCCGGTGTACGCCCCGCGGTCCTGATGACCGGGCTCAGCACGGCGACCAGCGCCATGGCGGCCATCGCGGCCGCGACCGCCGTGACGGTGGGCGTGGTGCCGAAGGCCGCGAGCAGCAGGCCGCCGGCGAGCGCCCCGGCGGAGTTCATGCCGGAGCCGATGAGAGCGAAGACGCTGGTCACCCGGCCCTGCATCTCGTCCGGGGTGATCTGCACCTGGTACACGCCTGCCGCCACGTTGAGCAGGGCGCCGGCGAAGGACATCCCTGCGAACAGCGCGCCGATGAGCACCGGTTGGTCGACCAGGGCGACGGGCGTCATCAGCAGCGCCCACACCGCCAGCGTGCCGGTGACGATGGCGCCGGGCGACAGCCGCTTCAGGAACCACGAGCCGGTGAGGGCTCCGAGGATGCCGCCCACACCCGACACGGTCCCGATGAGGCCGATGGTGGCCGGGGAGCCGCCGTTCTCCTTGACGATCAGCACGAGAGCCAGCGACAGCACCTGGAAGAGGATGTTGCTGCCCGCGATCAGCCCCACGGCGGCCCGCATGAACCGCTGCCGCCACACCCAGGTGAGCCCCTCACCGACCTCCCGGCGCAGATCGCGGGGCGCTTGCGGGCGCTCCGACTGGAACTTCTTCCGGATCAGCAGCAGCGTGATCAGCGCGGTCAGATGGGACACCGCGGTGAGCAGGAACGGCAGCCATCGGGCCACCGCGTACAGGGAGCTGCCGCCGAGCTGCCCGAGCAGCCCGGCGCCCTGTCCACGTGCCTCGTTGCGGGTCAGCGCGACGGTCAGGTGGTCCGGGTGGACGAGGTTGCGCACCGCGGCCCGCTCGGCGAGCCGGTAGAAGATCGCCGCCGAGCCCTCCACGAACGCGGCGGCCATCAGGTGCGGCAGCCACAGGTGCCCGCTGATCAGCGCGGCCGCGACACTGCCCATGGCGGTCAGCCCGGCGAGGTCGCACAGGATCATCAGCCGGCGCCGGTCCAGGCGGTCCACCAGGGCCCCGGCGGGGAGTTGCAGGAGCAGCTGGGGCAGCAGCGCGGCGAACCCGACGAGTCCGGCGCCGGTCGGGGAGCCGCCGTACCAGACCATCAGCAGGGGGTAGGCCACGGTGCTCGCCCGGGTGCCGAACAGCGAGAGCCCGGCGCCGGTCCACAGCAGCAGGAAGGCCCTGTTCTTCCGCAGTGGGGGTGGCGGCGCCGTGCCGGGCTGGGCACCCCCTCCTTCGCGGTGCTCCTCCGTCAGGCTCATTCGAAGGTGCCGGGCGTACCGGCGGTGCCGAGGCGGCTCCATTCGAGGACCGCCATGGCGCTGTGCATCTTGTTCTCGGCCTGGTCGAAGGCGATGCTCGCCGGGCCGTCGAGCACCTCGGCGGTGACCTCCTCGCCCCGGTGGGCGGGCAGGTCGTGCATGAACAGGGCGTCGGCGTTGTTCGTCCACAGGTCCCGGGTGACCTGGAAGGGCGCGAACAGGGAGCGCCAGTCGGGGTCGGGCTTGCTGGTCCCGGTCGTCTGCCAGCGGGTGGTGTAGATGACATGGACGTCCTTGGGCAGTTCGTCCATCGAGTGCCGCTCGGTCACGGTGGCACCGGAGCGCTCCGCGTGAGCGCGCGCCCGGACCAGGATGTCCTCGGGCAGCCCGTAGCCGGGCGGGGTGCGCAGCTCGAGTTCGGTGCCGGGGAAGCGGGCCAGGCCCAGCGCCAGGGCGGCAGCGGTGTTGTTGCCCTCTCCCACGTACAGCAGCCGCAGCCCCTCGACGCGGCCGAAGCGGCACATGAGCGTGCTCAGGTCGGTCAGACCCTGGGTGGGGTGCTCGTCGGCGCTCATGGCGTTGATCACGGACATCCGGGGCTGGGCCGCCCAGCCCCGCATCTCCGCCGGGTCGTCGGCCGTCCGGGCGACCAGCACGTCGAGCATCCGGGAGAAGACCTGCCCCGTGTCCTCGCTGGTCTCCCCCGTGTTGGTCTGCAGGTCGCCGCCGTTGTACGCGATGATCTGCGCCCCGAGCCGCAGCGCCCCCGCAGAGAAGGCGGTACGGGTGCGGGTCGAGGTGCGCCGGAAGTAGATGCCGGCGATCGTGCCGTCGAGGACGGGAGCCGGAGTGGCCGTGCCGCTCGAGAAGGCGGCTCCCCGCTCCACGAGGTGGCGCAGGTCGGCGTCGGTGAGGTCGTCGAGGGATATCAGGTGTCGTGCGGTCATGCGGCGCTCCTCGGCATGGGTTGTACGCGTGGTCGGACGGCGACGGAGGTCTCGGGGGACGCGTTCCGTCTGGTGGAGGGCGTCGGCGGACCGGGGGGATCGGTCCGCCGACGCCTGCGGGTCGGCCCTGCCTGGCGGGCCCGCTGGTGGTCAGCCCCGGCCGTCAAGGCCCAGGGAGGACCGCCGGGCACCATGGCCCAGCGCTTCGGCGATGTCGGCCACGACGTCCTTGCCGGCTGCGCCGTTGGTGAGGGCGACGAAGCCGTCACCGCTGCGCAGATGGCAGAGGGACACCGCCTGGTAGCCGACCGGCGAGCCGGCGTGGCCGAACTGCACCTCGTCGTTCGTGGCGTCCACGACCGTGCCCAGGCCGTAGAAGCTGTCGCTGCTCGGCGCGAGCATGAGCTGCGCCGTCTCCCTCGACAGCAGGCTGAGCGGGCGGCCCAGCGCGGAGCGGCGGACCTCCAGCGCGACCTTCGCCAGGTCGGCGGCGGTCGTCCACAGACCGGCCGCCGCCTGGTCCGGCCGGATCAGCCAACCGCCGTCGACGGGGCGTCCCTCCTCGTCGTGCCCCAGAGCCACCGGGCGACCGGTCCGCTCGGGGAAGGCCTGGTCGAAGCTGGTGGCCCGCATGCCCAGCGGTTCGAAGACGAGGTCCCGCATCAGCTCGTCGTACGGGCGGCCGGTGACGTCGGTCATGAGCTGCTGGAGCACCGAGTAGTGGACGTTCGCCTTGCGGAACTCCTTGCCGGGAACACCCTCACGCCCGACCGGAGGCGTCGTCGCCGGTGCCCTGCCGTGCAGCAGGTCCAGCAGCGACGGCACGGGGCCGGCGCCGCGCCAAAAGCCCTTGCCCGGGGTCGGGGTGAGCCCGGACAGGTGCCCCAGCAGGTGCCGGGCGGTCACCGGCACCGCGTCGGGGTCCTGCGGCACGCGCCAGCCGACGAGGTACTCGTTGACGTCCGCGTCCAGATCCAGCCGCCCCTCGTCCACCAGCTTGAGCACGCCGAGCGCGGTGATGTGCTTGCTCAGCGAGCCGACGTGGAAGACGGTCTCCTGGGTGACCGGCTCGCCCCCGTCCGCGGTCAGGGAGCCGAAGCCCTCGACGGCGACGAGTTCACCGCCCTCGACCACGGCGACGAGGGCTCCGGGAACCTTGTGCCGGTCCAGCGCGGCGGGCAGAGCGGCGGACAACGCCGTTCCGGCCGACGGCGCCGAAGGCTCCGCCTGCTGCGCGGTATCCGCCGCCTCCGTCTCGGGCACGGCGGCCGCGTCGACCAGTGCGGCGAGCTCCGCCAGGTCCTGAGCCTGGTAGTGCATGAACAGCGACAGCGGGAGTCCTTCCCGGCGGGCGGCCGCGATGACCTGGATGACCAGGATCGAGTGTCCGCCCAGCTCGAAGAAGCTGTCCGTCGCGCTGACCCGCTCCTTGCCGAGGACCTCGCTCCAGATCTCCGCGAGCTTGCGCTCGGTGGGCGTGCCGGGTGCCACGTGCTGTGTCTGGTCGGTGTGGTGGGTGGGGGTGGGCAGGGCTTTGCGGTCGACCTTGCCGTTGGGGTTCAAGGGCATTGTGTCGAGTTCGACGAACAGTGAGGGGACCATGTACTCGGGCAGCGACTGGGTCAGGTAGGTGCTCAGTTCGTCGCCGGGTGCGGTGCCGGGGCCGTGGGCGGGTACGACGTAGCCGACCAGGCGGGTTTCGCCGTCGTCGGTGTGGGCGGTCACGACGGCTTCACTCACCAGCGGGCTTCCTGCCAGGACTGCGGTTACTTCGGCGGGTTCGACGCGGTAGCCGCGGATTTTGACCTGGTCGTCGGCGCGTCCGAGGAATTCCACCGCTCCGGCGGCGTTCCACCGCACCACGTCCCCGGTCCGGTACAGGCGTCCGCCGGCATCGCCGAAGGGGTCGGGGACGAACCGTTGCGCGGTCAGTTCCGGGCGGCCCACATAGCCGCGGGCCACTCCGGTGCCGCCGACGTACAGCTCTCCCAGGGCACCGACCGGTACCGGCTGCATCGCCTCGTCCAGCACATGGACCCGCATGCCGGGCAGGGGGTGGCCGATGGGGACGACGCCTTCGGCGTCGGCCGGCACGGGGTGGATGGTGGTGCCCACGGAGGCTTCGGTCGGCCCGTATTCGTTGATCAGGCGGCCCTCGCCGAGCCAGCCAGCCCAGCGTGCGCCCAGCGGACCGGCCAGCGCTTCGCCGGCGACCACGATCACCCCGGCAAGCCCAGCGGCTTGTTCGGGTGTGACCTGGTGGGAGAGCACTTCCAG
>NZ_JBEXRA010000108.1:0-11425 GCF_040612855.1 Streptomyces sp. NPDC006332 | reverse complement strand
TTCCTTTGTACTCACCCGAGAGACTCTCTCGTGGCTTTCCTCCGGGCGCTTCCCTTCGGTCTTGCGTTTCCGACTCTATCAGATCTTTTTCTCGACCCGATTTCCTCGGCGCTTTCCAGGTTTCCGCTTCCGCGTTTCCCTTTCCGGCGACTCCGACTTTATCAGAAGTTCTGAGTCGGAATTCCCGTCCCCTCAGGAGACTGGTTGCGGCTCATGAAGCTGCCGGGTTCCCCCTCGGGCGGAGCCGTAAACCTACTGGAGCGGGGCGCCCCGATGCAAATCGAGGCGCCCCGCTCCGGGTTCACGCAGACGAGGGTCCGACGGGCCGTCAGACCTCCACCACGACAGGGAGGATCATCGGCCTGCGTCGGTACGTGTCCGAGACCCACTTGCCCAAGGTCCGCCGCACCAGCTGCTGGAGCTGATGGGGCTCGACGACACCGTCCTGGGCCGAGCGCTCAAGGACCTCCGTGATCCTCGGGATCACGTCGGCGAAGGCCGCGTCGTCGATGCCCGAACCGCGCGCCTGGACATGCGGGCCGCCCGTGATCTTCCCGGTCGACGAGTCGATGACCATGAAGACCGAGATGATGCCCTCGTCACCGAGGATCTTGCGGTCCTTCAGGGCCGGTTCGCCCACGTCGCCGACGGAGAGGCCGTCGACGTAGACATAGCCCGCCTGGACCTTGCCGGAGATCTTCGCCTTGCCTTCGACGAGGTCGACGACCACACCGTCCTCGGCGATGACGATCCGGTCGTGCGGGACGCCGGTCAGGGCGCCCAACTCGGCGTTGGCACGCAGGTGGCGCCATTCGCCGTGGACCGGCATCAGGTTCTTCGGCCGGCAGATGTTGTAGAAGTACAGCAGCTCACCGGCCGACGCGTGGCCCGAGACGTGGACCTTGGCATTGCCCTTGTGGACGACGTTGGCGCCCCAGCGGGTCAGACCGTTGATCACGCGGTAGACCGCGTTCTCGTTGCCGGGGATCAGTGACGACGCCAGGATCACGGTGTCGCCGGGGACGATGCGAATCTGGTGGTCCCGGTTGGCCATGCGCGACAGGGCCGCCATCGGTTCGCCCTGGGAGCCCGTGCAGACCAGGACGATCTCGTGGTCCGGGAGGTCGTCGAGCGTCTTGACGTCGACCACCAGGCCCGGAGGGACCTTCAGGTAGCCCAGGTCCCGCGCGATGCCCATGTTGCGGACCATCGAGCGGCCCACGAAGGCGACCCGGCGGCCGTACTCGTGCGCGGCGTCCAGGATCTGCTGGATGCGGTGGATGTGGCTGGCGAAGCTCGCCACGATGATCCGCTTGCGGGCGTTCGCGAAGACCGTGCGCAGGACGTTGGAGATGTCCCGCTCGGGCGCCACAAAACCGGGGACCTCGGCGTTCGTGGAGTCGGAGAGAAGGAGGTCGATGCCTTCCTCGCTCAGACGCGCGAACGCGTGCAGGTCCGTGAGACGGCCGTCCAGTGGGAGCTGGTCCATCTTGAAGTCGCCCGTGTGGACAACCATGCCCGCCGGCGTGCGGATGGCGACGGCGAGGGCGTCCGGGATCGAGTGGTTGACGGCGACGAACTCGCAGTCGAAGGGGCCGATGCGCTCGCGGTGCCCCTCCGCCACCTCGAGGGTGTACGGGCGGATCCGGTGCTCCTGGAGCTTGGCCTCGATGAAAGCGAGGGTCAGCTTGGAGCCGATCAGCGGGATGTCCGGCTTCTCCCGGAGGAGATAGGGGACGGCACCGATGTGGTCCTCGTGGCCATGCGTGAGGACGATGCCCTCGATGTCGTCGAGGCGGTCCCGGATGGACGAGAAGTCCGGCAGGATCAGGTCGATTCCAGGCTGCTCCTCCTCGGGGAAGAGCACTCCGCAGTCGACGATCAACAGGCGGCCGCCGTACTCGAAGACCGTCATGTTTCGGCCGATCTCGCCGAGACCGCCGAGTGGGGTGACTCGCAGGCCGCTCGCGGGGAGCGGCGGGGGCGGGCCGAGTTCAGGATGCGGATGACTCAAAAGACTCTCCTCACCACACACGCCACGTACCGGTGGGCACGTGGCGCGCATGACGTTCGTGCAGAAGCAGTTGTCGTTGTGGACGCAGGCACCGGTGGCCTGCTTATTCAGTTGTGAAGTCTGGTCGCGCGAGCGGACGCGCGAAGTCTGGTGCTAGAGCTGTACCCCGCCCGCAGCAAGATCGATCTTGAGCTGCTCGATCTCTTCGGGCGTGAGCTCGACCATGGGGGCGCGCAGCGGTCCGGCGGGCAGGCCCTGCAGGGCGAGCGCGGCCTTCGTCGTCATGACGCCCTGGGTGCGGAACATGCCCGTGTAGACCGGGAGCAGTTTCTGGTGGATCTCGGTGGCCTTCTGGACGTCGCCGGCCATGTACGCGTCGACCAGGGCGCGCAGTTCCGGGGTGACCACGTGGCCCACGACCGACACGAAGCCGACCGCGCCCACGGAGAGCAGCGGCAGGTTCAGCATGTCGTCGCCGGAGTACCAGGCGAGTCCCGATCGGGCGATGGCCCAGCTGGCACGGCCGAGGTCGCCCTTGGCGTCCTTGTTGGCGACGATCCGCGGGTGCTCGGCGAGGCGGACCAGTGTCTCGGTGTTGATGGGGACACCGCTGCGGCCCGGGATGTCGTACAGCATGACCGGCAGCTCGGCGGCGTCGGTGATGGCCGTGAAGTGGCGGAACAGGCCCTCCTGAGGGGGCTTGTTGTAGTACGGCGTGACGAGCAGGAGGCCGTGTGCGCCCACCTGCTCGGCCATCCGGGCGAGCTCGATGCTGTGGCGGGTGTCGTTGGTGCCGACGCCGGCGACGATGTGCGCGCGGTCGCCGACGGCCTCCAGGACGGCCCGTACCAGGTCCGATTTCTCCGCGTTGCTGGTGGTGGGTGACTCACCGGTGGTGCCGTTGATGATCAGGCCGTCGTTGCCTGCGTCCACCAGGTGGGTGGCGAGCCGCTGAGCGCCGTCGAGGTCGAGTGCGCCGTCCGCCGTGAAGGGCGTGACCATGGCGGTGAGGACCCGCCCGAAGGGGGTCTGCGGAGTGGAGGTCGGAGCCATGGGTAACACGCTACTCGTTGCTCAAGGTGGGGTCTGCCCTCGGGGCGGGCGACAAGTGGTGACAAATGCGGAGCCCGGCACTGCCTGCTCGGGGGTTCAAGCAGTGCCGGGTCCGTTCGATCAGGCTAGATGCACTTCTCCAAATGCCGCAATACGGACACTTCGCGAGGCTGGCCCGCACATCTGTGCCCGGGGCGCAGGACGCGGGTGCGTTACGGCGCCACCCGGCCGTTCGCATTGAAGGCGGCGTACGTCAGCGGCATCAGCTTCGCCCACTCCGCCTCCATCTTCTCGCCGACCATCTCGATCTCCCGCTGCGGGAAGGACGGGACCTTGGCCAGTTCGTGCTGGGTCCGCAGCCCGAGGAAGTGCATCAGCGAGCGGGCGTTGCAGGTGGCGTACATCGAGGAGAACAGGCCGACCGGGAGGACCGCGCGGGCGACCTCGCGGGCGACACCGGCGGCGAGCATCTCCTGGTAGGCCTCGTACGCCTCCCGGTAGGAGTTCTCCATGGTGCGGGTGACCAGCTCCTGCTGGGCCTCGCTGCCCTCGACGAAGACGTACTTGCCGGGGCGACCCTGCTGGACGAGCTTGCGGGACGCGTCGGGCACGTAGAAGACGGGCTGGAGCTCCCGGTAGCGACCGGATTCCTCGTTGTACGACCATCCCACGCGGTGCCGCATGAACTCGCGGAAGACGAAGATCGGGGCGCTGATGAGGAAGGTCATCGAGTTGTGCTCGAAGGGGCTGCCGTGCCGGTCCCGCATCAGGTAGTTGATCAGGCCCTTGGAGCGCTCCGGGTCCTTGCCCAGCTCGTCCAGGGACTGCTCTCCCGCGGTCGAGACACGGGCGGCGAAGAGCACGTCGGCGTCGGACGCGGTGTGCTTGACCAGCTCGACGGTGACGTCGCTCCGGAAGCTGGGCTTGGGGTCGTCGGCTGGGGTGTCGGTCACGGCTCGGCGGGTCCTTCCATCACTTCTTCGGGCGGCGCCCACTCTACGGCCCGGCACTGACATCGGGTCGTTCAGTGCCGGTCCACGACAACTTCTGTGAATTCGGTGCATGAGGGCACCATTCGTGGCACCCGCTCGTCTGTATCAACAGCAGTGATTCATTCGACCCCTGAAGGGAGAAGCGAGCCCGATGTTCCGTCGGCGCGAACCCGTACCGTTCGCCTTCCTCGCTGAAGCCGACAAGTTCCGCAGCAATGTCACACCCCCGCCCCGTGCGCGGGCGTCCCTGGGCCAGATGGCAGGACGCTGGCTTCTGGGCCTCACCATCGTCGCCGGACTCGGAGGCTCCCTGGTCATAGGGATGCCGGCGGTGTCGCAGAACCAGGCGCCCGCGCAGACGCAGCAGTCCCAGGCGTCCGAGGGGCACTGAGCCGGGCTGACCCCATCCGGCCCCCTGAGGTGGTGAGTGGGTACGCAGGTCGATAATCTCACCGGGCACAGCCCAAGCTTGGATCGAGTGAGGACCCGTCGTGCCCCTGCCCTTCCTGACGGCCGACCGCACGTTCGAGGCGGCGGAGGACTTCGCCCTGCCGTTCGACGACCGCGACCGCTGGCGGCGCCCGTACCGCCCCGGCCCATGGCGCGTGGGCGTCGCCGCGATGTCGTTGCTGCTCGCCTCGTACGTGCTGTTCGCGGCGGTCATCATCGCCCTGGCCGGCTCGGTGCCCGAGGCCGGAGTGGTCCTCGGCATCGCGGTGCTCATCATCGCCGGTGCGCTGCGGCTGCTGCGGATGGGTGTGTGGGTGAGCGCCCGGGGCCTGCGGCAGGTGGGCTTCCTCTTCACGCGCACGGTGCGCTGGGAGCGGGTCGTCGCCGTGCGGACGGTGCAGCAGCCGGTGCGCTGGCTCGGGTTGCCCCGCACCGTTCAGGGGCAGGCGCTGACCCTCGTACAGCGGGATCGTGGGCCGGCGGACAGTCCGGTGTTGCTGACCACCCACAACGCGGACTTCCTGGCGCGCCACGG
The DNA here is from genome assembly GCF_040612855.1 of Streptomyces sp. NPDC006332. Taxonomy (NCBI): domain Bacteria; kingdom Bacillati; phylum Actinomycetota; class Actinomycetes; order Kitasatosporales; family Streptomycetaceae; genus Streptomyces; species Streptomyces sp. NPDC006332. The sequence continues at coordinate 6,381 of NZ_JBEXRA010000108.1, read as the reverse complement.
CGCCTTCGACCGGGCGGCTGACGCCGTGGAGGCCTGGGCGGACGAGCACCGCAGGAGCTGACCGTCCCGATGCCCTCCTGACAACACGAAAGGGCCGGTCCGCGCGTATCGCGGACCGGCCCTTTCGACGTGCCGGGTCAGGCCTGGACCGGCCTGCCCTCGTGCAGGGCGATCGCCCGCTGCATCGCCTTGCGGGCGCGGGGGGTGTCGCGGGCGTCGTGGTAGGCGATGGCCAGGCGGAACCAGCTGCGCCAGTCCTCGGGGGCCGCCTCCGTCTCGGCCTTGCGCCGCGCGAAGACCTCGTCGGCCGCGTCACGGTCGATGCGGCCGCCGGGGGTGCGCTTGAGCTCGTCGACGGGCAGACCGCCCTCACTGTCGAGTTCGGCGGCGAGCTGGTTGGCCTTGCGGACGAACTGGGTGTTCTTCCACAGGAACCACAGACCGATGACCGGCAGGATCAGCACCGCGACCCCGAAGGTCACGGTGAGGAGCGTGCCGGACTGGATGAGCATGACGCCGCGGCTGCCGACCAGGACGAAGTAGAAGACCAGGACGGCGGCCGTGACGGCGTAGGAGAGCTTCGCGCGCATGGCTTCAGGGGCTCAGTTCAGGTCCAGGAAGTTTTCCAGGCCGAAGGTGAGGCCCGGGCTGGTCACCACACGGCGGGCGCCCAGCAGGATGCCCGGCATGAAGCTGCTGTGGTGCAGCGAGTCGTGGCGGACGGTCAGTGTCTCGCCCTCGGCGCCCAACAGGACCTCCTGGTGGGCCAGCAGGCCGCGCAGGCGGATCGCGTGCACCGGGACACCGTCGACGTCCGCGCCGCGCGCCCCGTCCAGGGCCGTGACCGTGGCGTCCGGCGCCGGGGCGGAGCCGGCCTTGCGGCGGGCCTCGGCGATGAGCTGTGCGGTGCGCGTGGCGGTGCCGGACGGGGCGTCGACCTTGTTCGGATGGTGGAGCTCGACGACCTCGACGGACTCGAAGTACGGCGCGGCGATCTGCGCGAACTTCATGGTCAGGACCGCCCCGATGGAGAAGTTCGGCGCGATCAGCACGCCCGTCTCCGGGGACTGGGCGAGCCAGCCGTTCAGCTTCGCCAGGCGCTCGTCGGTCCAGCCCGTCGTACCGACGACCGCGTGGATGCCGTGCCGGACGCAGAAGTCGAGGTTGTCCATGACCGAGGCCGGCGTGGTCAACTCCACCGCGACCTGGGCGCCGCTCTCGGTGAGCGTCTCCAGCTGGTCGCCCCGGCCGAGGGCGGCGACCAGCTCCATGTCCTCGGCGGCCTCGACCGCCCGTACCGCCTCGGAACCGATCCGGCCCTTGGCACCGAGGACCGCCACGCGCAGCTTGCTCATCTTCTTGCTTCCTTACCGGGTTTCCGGAGGGTCGGAGTTCGGAGAGTGGAGGTGATCAGGCGACGGCCTCGTGCAGACGGGACGCCTGCTTGTCCTTCAGCGGGCCGATGACCGACAGCGAGGGTCGTCGTCCCAGGATCTCGCGGGCGACCGAGCGGACGTCGTCCGGGGTGACCGACGCTATGTTGGCCAGCAGGTCGTCGACCGACATCTGCTCGCCCCAGCACAGTTCGCCCTTGCCGATACGGTTCATCAGCGCTCCGGTGTCCTCCAGGCCCAGGACGGTGGAGCCCTGGAGCTGCCCGATGGCTCGGCCGATCTCGTCGTCCGAGAGGCCGTGCTCGGCGACGTGGTCGAGTTCGTCGCGGCAGATCTTCAGCACGTCGTGCACCTGGCTCGGGCGGCAGCCCGCGTACACCCCGAACAGGCCGCAGTCGGCGAAGCCGGAGGTGTACGAGTACACGCTGTAGGCCAGGCCGCGCTTCTCGCGGACCTCCTGGAAGAGGCGGGACGACATGCCGCCGCCGAGGGCCGTGTTGAGCACCCCCAGCGCCCAGCGGCGCTCGTCCGTGCGGGCCAGGCCCGGCATGCCGAGGATCACGTGGGCCTGCTCGGTCTTGCGGCCGACCAGTTCGACGCGTCCCGCGGTGCGCAGGGCGCGGCGGCCGTCCCGGGGCGCGATGGGGGTGGCGGCCGGGTTCTTGAGGGCGCCCGCCTTGTCGAAGGCGGCACGGACCTGTCGTACGACCGTGTTGTGGTCGACGTTGCCGGCGCACGCGACCACGAGGTGGGTCGGGTCGTAGTGCTTCTTGTAGAAGCGGCGGATGCGGTCGGCGGTGAGGGCGTTGACGGTGTCGACGGTGCCGAGGACCGGGCGGCCGAGGGGGTTGTCGCCGAACATGGTGTGCGCGAACAGGTCGTGCACGCAGTCGCCCGGGTCGTCCTCGGTCATGGCGATCTCTTCGAGGATGGCGCCGCGCTCGACGTTGACGTCCTCCTCGACGATCAGTGAGCCGGTCAGCATGTCGCAGACGACGTCGATGGCCAGCGGCAGGTCGGTGTCGAGCACGCGTGCGTAGTAGCACGTGTACTCCTTCGCCGTGAACGCGTTCATCTCGCCGCCGACGGCGTCGATGGCGGAGGAGATGTCCAGGGCGCTGCGCCGGGAGGTGCCCTTGAAGAGCAGGTGCTCCAGGTAGTGGGTGGCGCCGTTCAGGGCCGGCGTCTCGTCACGGGAGCCGACGTGGGCCCAGATCCCGAAGGTCGCCGAGCGGACGGAGGGCAGGGTCTCGGTGACGATGCGCAGACCGCCCGGGAGGGTGGTCTTGCGGACGGTGCCGATGCCGCTTGTCCCCTTGATCAGGGTTTGGGTACGGGCGACGGCCCGCGCCTCCGAGGAGGTGCGGGCCGTCGCCTTGGGGTTACTCGATGTCACTTGTCGCCCGCAGCGGAGCCACCGTCGGTCGCGGCGTCCTTCTTCTCGTCGTCGCCCTCACCCTCGATGACCGGGATCAGGGACAGCTTGCCGCGGGAGTCGATCTCGGCGATCTCGACCTGGACCTTGGAGCCCACGCCGACCACGTCCTCGACGTTCTCCACGCGCTTGCCGCCGGCGAGCTTGCGGATCTGCGAGATGTGCAGCAGGCCGTCCTTGCCCGGGAGCAGGGACACGAACGCGCCGAAGGTGGTCGTCTTCACGACCGTGCCCAGGTAGCGCTCGCCGACCTCCGGCATGGTCGGGTTGGCGATGCCGTTGATCGTGGCGCGGGCGGCCTCGGCCTGCGAGCCCTGGGCGGCACCGATGTAGATGGTGCCGTCGTCCTCGATCGTGATGTCGGCGCCGGTGTCCTCCTGGATCTGGTTGATCATCTTGCCCTTCGGGCCGATGACCTCACCGATCTTGTCCACGGGGATCTTGACGGTGATGATCCGCGGGGCGTTGGGGGACATCTCGTCCGGCGTGTCGATCGCTTCCATCATCACGTCGAGGATGTGGAGGCGGGCGTCACGGGCCTGCTTGAGGGCCGCGGCCAGGACGGAGGCCGGGATGCCGTCCAGCTTGGTGTCGAGCTGGAGGGCGGTCACGAACTCCTTGGTGCCGGCGACCTTGAAGTCCATGTCGCCGAAGGCGTCCTCCGCACCGAGGATGTCGGTGAGAGCGACGTAGTGGGTCTCGCCGTTGATCTCCTGGGAGATCAGGCCCATGGCGATACCGGCGACGGGGGCCTTGAGCGGCACACCGGCGTTCAGCAGCGACATGGTGGAGGCGCAGACCGAGCCCATGGACGTCGAGCCGTTGGAACCGAGGGCCTCGGACACCTGACGGATCGCGTAGGGGAACTCCTCGCGCGTCGGCAGGACCGGCACGATGGCGCGCTCGGCGAGGGCGCCGTGGCCGATCTCGCGGCGCTTGGGGGAGCCGACGCGGCCGGTCTCGCCGACGGAGTACGGCGGGAAGTTGTAGTTGTGCATGTAGCGCTTGCGGGTCACCGGGGAGAGGGTGTCCAGCTGCTGCTCCATGCGGAGCATGTTCAGGGTGGTGACGCCCAGGATCTGGGTCTCGCCACGCTCGAACAGCGCCGAACCGTGCACCCGCGGGATGGCCTCGACCTCGGCGGCGAGCGTACGGATGTCCGTCAGCCCGCGGCCGTCGATGCGGGTCTTCTCCTTGATGACGCGCTCACGGACCAGGGACTTGGTCAGCGCGCGGTACGCGGCGGAGATCTCCTTCTCGCGGCCCTCGAACTCCGGCAGGAGCTTCTCGGCGGCCAGACCCTTGACGCGGTCCAGCTCGGCCTCGCGCTCCTGCTTGCCCGCGATGGTCAGCGCGGAGGCGAGCTCCGGGCGGACGGCGGCGGTCAGCGCCTCCAGGACGTCGTCCTGGTAGTCGAGGAAGACCGGGAACTCACCGGTCGGCTTGGCGGCCTTCGCGGCGAGGTCGGCCTGGGCCTTGCAGAGCACCTTGATGAAGGGCTTCGCGGCGTCCAGACCGGAGGCGACGACATCCTCGGTCGGCGCCTCGGCGCCGCCCTTGACCAGCTGGATGGTCTTCTCGGTGGCCTCGGCCTCGACCATCATGATCGCGACGTCGCCGTCCTCCAGGGTGCGGCCCGCGACGACCATGTCGAAGACGGCGTCCTCGAGCTCGGTGTGCGTCGGGAACGCGACCCACTGGCCGTTGATCAGCGCGACGCGGACGCCGCCGATCGGGCCGGAGAAGGGCAGACCGGCCAGCTGCGTGGACGCGGACGCGGCGTTGATCGCCACGACGTCGTACAGGTGGTCGGGGTTGAGCGCCATGATCGTGGCGACGACCTGGATCTCGTTGCGCAGGCCCTTCTTGAAGGACGGGCGCAGCGGGCGGTCGATCAGGCGGCAGGTGAGGACGGCGTCCTCGGAGGGACGGCCCTCACGGCGGAAGAAGCTGCCGGGGATCTTGCCGGCGGCGTACATCCGCTCCTCGACATCCACCGTGAGGGGGAAGAAGTCGAGTTGGTCCTTGGGGTTCTTGGAGGCACTGGTGGCCGACAGCACCATGGTGTCGTCGTCCAGGTACGCCACGGCGGAACCGGCGGCCTGCTTGGCCAGGCGGCCCGTCTCGAAGCGGATGGTGCGGGTGCCGAAGGAGCCGTTGTCGATGACGGCCTCGGCGTAGTGGGTCTCGTTCTCCACTAGCGTTTTCTCCGTTACTTGTCGTCTTTTGTCCCGCACTGCCCGTATGGCAGGGGGACGGTTGCGGAGAAGCGCTCCGTCTGGTGCGGGCCGGTCTTCGATCGAAGCACCCGGGCTCACTTCCCCCGGGGGCCACTACCGAGGACCGGCGGCGGCGAGGCGCGCTTCTCCTCGTGTGCGCTACCGCCCTGCCTCTACGGGCACGGGCCATCACGCTGTGTCGTACGTATTGCGTTGTGCCTACCACACTACAAAGTGCCGGTGACACTCCGCACGGCAGGAATCCTTGTACAGCAAAAGGGAGCGGTCCCCCGACCTTCGGGAACCGCTCCCCTCACGGCGACTTACTTGGCGCCCGCCGCACCGCGGCGGATGCCGAGGCGGTCGACCAGCGCACGGAAGCGCTGGATGTCCTTCTTGGCGAGGTACTGCAGCAGCCGGCGGCGCTGACCGACCAGGATGAGCAGACCACGACGGGAGTGGTGGTCGTGCTTGTGGGTCTTGAGGTGCTCGGTCAGGTCCGAGATACGGCGCGAGAGCATCGCGACCTGGACCTCGGGGGAGCCGGTGTCGCCCTCCTTCTGGCCGAACTCGGTGATGATCTGCTTCTTCGTAGCGGCGTCGAGCGGCACGCGTACTCCTCGTAGTCTGTGAATGGCCACCGAGTGCCCCCGGTCTGTGTCTCGGGGGAGCTTCCGTTACTCGGGAGGCGGGGATCCGCTGGGCGCGGCCTCCAGAGCGGGGCTCCGGGGGTGCGTACACAAACGGCCGTCACTCAGGGTACCAGCCACCGGTGGGCGCCTTCGCCCAGGTACGAGAAGCCCGTGGCCGGGGGGATGGGCGCCACTAGGGTGAGCCGTCGGATCGTTGGCACGTACGTCGGGAAGGGGTCGCTGCGGCATGGCGGAGACGGCAGAGGAGACCAAGGCACGCAAGGAGCGGGAGAGGGACGAGCTGTACGCCCTCGACATCTCCGGTGTGGAGTGGCAGAGCGCGCCGGGGACCGAGGAGCACGAGGAGCGGGTCGAGATCGCCTACCTGCCTGGCGGAGCGGTGGCGATGCGGTCCTCGCTCGACCCGGACACCGTGCTGCGGTACACGGAGGCGGAGTGGCGGGCGTTCGTGCTCGGCGCGCGGGACGGGGAGTTCGACCTGGAGCCGGCGCCGGACGACGGGAGCCTGCCGGCGTAGGGCCTGTCGTTTGGATCAGGCCGCAGGAAACTGACGGTGCTGGTTGATGCCGGTGAGCGGGGTCTGGTGCGTGCAGCTGCAAGGCGGAGGAGGGCGTCGACGCGATGGGGGTCCCCCCGCGCGAGCGCAGCCGAGCGTGGGGGAGTCGGCAACCGACGACAAC
>NZ_JBEXRA010000107.1:0-14041 GCF_040612855.1 Streptomyces sp. NPDC006332 | reverse complement strand
GGTGATATCGCCACTTGGAGCGCTGACGGGCAGCTGCGGTATCTCGGTCGGGCCGATGACCAGGTCAAGATCCGTGGTCAGCGTGTTGAGCTCGGTGAGATCCAGACCCGTCTCGCCGAGCTGCCCGGTGTCGCTCAGGCCGCGGTCGTGATCCGCGAGGACCGCCTCACCGCCTACTACGTCGCCGAAGCCGGCAGCACGCCGAACTTCGCCGCTTTGCGAGACCGCCTGCCCGAGCACATGGTCCCCTCTGCCTATGTCGAGCTGGAGGCGCTTCCCCTCACCCCGAACGGCAAACTCGACCGCAAAGCCCTGCCCACACCCAACCCAGCCCCGGGCTCCGGCACTTATCGCGCCCCACGTGACCCGCGCGAAGAACTCCTGTGCACCCTCTTCGGCCAGGTCCTCGGCATCGACACCCCCATCGGTATCGACGACAACTTCTTCGCCCTGGGCGGGCACTCCCTGCTTGCCACGCGCCTGGCCAGCCGTATCCGTACCGTCCTGGGCGCCGAACTGCCCCTGCGTACGATCTTCGAGGCCCCCACGGTGGCCCTGCTGGCCCAACACATGCAGGACAGCGGCGACCGTCGTCCGCCCCTCATGGCCCGCGTCCCTCGGCCCGACCGCGTCCCCCTCTCCCATGCCCAGCAGCGTCTGTGGTTCCTCGACAAGATGGAGGGCGGCAGTCCCACCTACCACATGCCCCTCGCCGTTCGTCTTCACGGCGACCTCGATGCCGATGCACTGCAGCAGGCCCTCACCGATGTCGTGCACCGGCACGAAAGTCTGCGTACCGTCTTCGAGGAGCACGACGGTGAACCCGTACAGAAGGTGCTGTCCTGTGCCGAGGCCAAGCCCGAACTCGACCGGGTGGTGGCATCCGAGGAGCAGTTGACGAGCCTGATGGCGTCCGCCGTCGCGCGGCCCTTCGACCTGGCTGCCGAACTCCCGGTACGCGCAGTACTGTTCACCGTCGGTCCGGCTGAGCACGTGCTGCTCCTGGTCGTGCACCACATCGCGGCCGACGGCTGGTCCTTCGCGCCCTTCGCCCGCGACCTGTCCACCGCCTACCGCAGCCGCGTCCACGGCTCGGCACCGGACCGGCAGCCGCTGCCCGTTCAGTACGCCGACTACATGCTGTGGCAGCAGGAGTTACTCGGGGACGAACACGACCCCGCCAGCCGGGCCGCCCGCCAACTCGCTTACTGGCGAACCGAACTCGACGGGTTGCCCGCCGAGCTCAGCCTGCTCACTGACCGGCCGAGGCCCGCCGTGGCCGGCCATCGGGGCGGATTCGCGTACTGGAACATCGACGCCGAACTGCTCGGAAGGCTTCAGACGCTCGCCCGGGAGTCCGGCGCGAGCCTGTTCATGCTCGTGCAGGCCGCCCTCGCCGGACTGCTCACCCGGCTCGGCGCGGGCGAGGACATCCCCCTCGGTGCGCCCATCGCCGGACGTACCGACGAGGCACTCAACGACCTCGTCGGGTTCTTCGTCAACACCCTGGTCCTGCGCACCGACACCAGCGGCAATCCCACCTTCCGCACCCTCCTCCACCGCACCCGGGAGACGGACCTCCACGCCTACACCCACCAGGACACCCCCTTCGAGCGCCTCGTAGAGGTCCTGAACCCCGAACGCTCCCTCGCCCGCCACCCCCTCTTCCAGGTCGCCCTGAACTTCCAGAACAACAGCGAAGGCGTCCTGGACCTCGGGGACGACATCAAGGTGAGCGAGCTCGAAGTGCAGCGCGGGCAGGCCAAGTTCGATCTTTCCTTCACCGTGCGCGATGCGCCGGACGGCGGGCTGCACGGTGCGATCGAGTACGCGGCCGACCTGTTCGACCAGGAGACCGTCGACCTGCTCGGCCAGCGGCTCGTACGCTTCCTCCAAGCCGTCGTCGAACGCCCCGACGAACCGCTCTCGCGGTACGAACTCCTCACTCCCGAGGAACACCATCGACTCCTGGAGGAGTGGAACTGCCCCCCGGACGGCACCCCCTCCGCGACGACCCCCGACACCCTGCACCACCTCTTCGAGTTGCAGGTCTCCGCCACCCCCGACCGGGTCGCTCTGGTCCACGGCGACGAACAGCTCACCTACGCCGAGCTCAATGCACGGGCCAACCGACTCGCCCACCGGCTCGTCGCGGATGGGGCGGGGCCCGGGAGGGTCGTAGCCGTATCGCTTCCGCGTTCCATGGAACTGATCGTCGCGTTGCTCGGTGTCCTGAAGTCGGGGGCCGCCTATCTGCCGGTCGATCCCACGTATCCGGCGGAACGGATCGCGTTCATGCTGGAGGATGTCGAGTCGGTCGCTCTCCTGGACGACCTTGAGCAGGTGCGGGAGCCGGGCGAGTGGGCCACGACCGACCCGCTCGCCCCGGCGGACGCGGGCGCGGCCGCCCGGATGCCCGCGTACGTCATCTACACCTCCGGCTCGACCGGGCGTCCCAAGGGCGTGGTCATCCGCCATGACGCGGCGGTGAATTACCTCGCGTACCTGCACGATCTGACCGGACTCGGGGCTGACGACACGGTGCTGAACCTCGCCTCGGTGTCCTTCGACCCGTCCGTACGGGACATCTTCGGGCCATTGACGGCCGGCGCGCGGCTCGTCGTGGCGGAGCCGGAGGAAGCGAAGAATCCGGCGGCGCTGTTGGGGCTGCTTCGGCGGCACCGGGTGACCGTGCTGCCGGCGCTGGTGCCGACCATGCTGGACGCGCTTGCAGACGCGGCGCGGGACGCGGCCGACGAGGACGACGTACCCTCGCCGTGGCTGCGGATGGGCCTGGTCAGCGGCGAGGAGCTGACGGCCGCGCATGTACGGCGGGCCGCGGCGGTCGGGGCGGACTGGCAGCTGGTGAACCAATACGGGCCCACCGAGTCGACGATGACGGCGACCTTCCATCCGGTGACGGACGAGGAGGCCCGGGACGGTGCCAGGCTGCCGATCGGGCGGCCGATCAAGGGCGCCCGCTGCTATGTGCTCGACCGGTGGCTGCGGCCGGTGCCTGTGGGATCCACGGGTGAGCTGTATCTCGCCGGTGACGATCTGGCGGACGGGTACGTGAACCGTCCGGCGCTGACCGCGGTGCGGTTCGTGGCGGACCCGTACGGATCTCGTCCGGGTGACCGTATGTACCGGACCGGCGACATCGCGCGGTGGCGGGCCGACGGCACGCTGGAGTTCCACGGGCGCATCGACGACCAGGTCAAACTGAGGGGCGTCCGCGTCGAACTGGGGGAGATCCAGGCGGTGCTGGCGGCCGTGGACGGAGTTGCGCAGGCCGGTGTCGCGGTGCGGGAGGACGTGCCGGGGCGGCAGCTGCTGACCGGCTATGTCGTGCCCGAGCCTGGGGCCGAGCCGACAGCGGACGCCTTGCGGCGGGCACTGGAGAAGCGGCTGCCCGCGCAGCTGGTGCCGGGGGCGTTCGTTGTGTTGGACGCGCTGCCGCTCAGTCCGAACGGGAAGCTGGACCGCACGTCGCTGCCCGCGCCGGAGCAGGGCCAGGGCGAGGTCCGGGACGCCGCCACACCGGTCGAGAAGACGCTGGTGGAGCTGTTCTGCGATGTTCTCGGGCTGGACCGGGTCGGGGTGGACGACAACTTCTTCACCTTGGGCGGGCATTCACTGCTGGCTGCCCGGCTGGTGAGCCGAGTGCAAGCGGTGCTCGGGGTGGAGCTGCATCTCCGCAGCCTGTTCCAGGCACCGACCGTGGCCTCGCTGGCCGCGCTCCTGGAGCAGGACGGCGGGTCCGACGACTCGCTCGACGTCCTGCTGCCGCTCCGGGCGCAGGGCACCGGCACCCCGCTGTTCTGCATGCACCCGGTGGGCGGTCTGAGCTGGTGCTACGGACGGCTGGTGCCGTACCTCGGTGCGGAGTTCCCGGTGTACGGGCTCCAGGCCCGGGGCATCGCCGGCGACGGGCAGCGCTGGGCGCGGACGATCGAGGAGATGGCCGACGACTACGTCGAGCAGATCCGCCGGGTTCAGCCGCACGGGCCGTACCAGCTGCTGGGCTGGTCGGTGGGCGGCAACGTGGCGCACGCGGTCGCGGTGCGGCTGCGCCGGCTCGGCGAGCCTGTCACGCTTGTCGCGCTGCTCGACTCCTGCCCCAGCGACCTGATGGACAAGCCCACGCCCGCGATGGAGCGCGAGCGGCTCCACAAGGTGGTGGCCGACTTCGACGTGGACGCGGCGGACTTCGAGTGGCTCGAGCGGGACGGATCCGAGCTCGGACGCACCCTGCGCAAGGAACTCAGCGTGATGAAGGGGCTGTCCCGGGAGCAGATCGGCGCCATGTGGGACACCTCGGTGAACACCAGCCTGGTCCTGCGGGACTACGTGCCCGAGCCGCTGGATGTGCCACTGGTGTACTTCACGGCGCTGTTGGAGCGGCCCCCGGGCAGCCCGGATGTCACCGCCTGGGAGCCGTACTCGGCGGGTCCGATCGAGGAGTACGGCATCGAGTCCAGCCACGCCGGCATGATGGACGCCGCTCCGGTGGCTGCCATCGGCCGGATTCTCGGTGATGTGCTGCACCGGATCGGCGGTGCGCGATGAGCACCGTGACCGAAGGGGACGCGGTCGACAAGACACCGCGGTTGAGCCGTAACCGGGACTTCTGGCTGTTGTGGAGCGGCAGCGGGCTGTCCGTGCTCGGGTCACGGGCCGGCGCCGCGGGGTACGCGCTGCTGGCACTCTGGCACACGGGGTCAGGGCAGGCCGCCGGTCTGGTGGCGTTCGCCGCGCTGCTGCCGAACCTGGTGGTGCAGTTGCCGGCCGGAGCGCTGGTGGATCGGTGGGACCGGAAGCGGCTGATGGTGGCCTGCGAGGTGGGCAGGGCGGTGGCCCTGCTGAGCGTGGCCGTCACGGCTGCCGCCGGAGGGTTCTGGTTGCCGCATCTGATGGCGGTGGCCCTGGTGGAGACGAGCCTGGGCCTGGTCCACCAGCTGGCCGAGCAGGGTGCGGTGCGCCATGTGGTCGCCCCGCACCAGCTGGGGGCCGCCCTCTCCCGCAACGAGACGCGCTTCAGGGCCGCCGGGCTGATCGGCGGGCCGCTGGGGACCGCGCTGTTCGCCCTGACCCGCTGGCTGCCGTTCGCCTTCGCCGCCCTCGGTCAGCTGTTGTCGCTGCTCACCTTGCTGCTGATCCGCCGGGACTTCCAGGACCGCAGGAAGCGCGACGCCAACCGGTCGCTGGTCCGGGAGATGCGCGATGGGGTGAAGTGGCTTCTCGGACAGCGGTTCCTGCGGGCCGCGGTGTCCCTGGTGGCCGCCACGAACGTGCTGTTCCAAGTGGTCATGCTGGCCGTTCCGTTCGCGCTGGTCGAGGAGGAGGGACGGTCCCCGGTGGCGGTCGGCGTCGTGCTGGCGGCCGGCGGGATCGGCGGGATGCTGGGCGCGCTGAGCGCCCAGTGGTGGATCCCGCGTCTGTACCTGCGGACCGTGCTGATCGGCGGGCTCGGAGTGTGGGCGGTGCTCGTGCCGCTGGTGGCGGTCGTACGTCAGCCGCTGCTGATGGGGTTGGCGTGCGGGGCTATGAGCTATGTCAGCGGGCTGTTCAACGTGGTGGCCGCCGTTTATCAGCTGAGGATCACTCCGGACGAGATCCTGGGCCGTACGGCTGGGGCGGCGGGCATGTTCGCGTACGGCGCCAGCGCGCTCGGGGCGCTCGCGGGCGGGGTGATGCTGGACGGCTGGGGCAGCCGCCACACCGTCCTCGCGGTCGCCGTGCTGATGGCGGTGACCGCCCTGGCGGCGGCCGCGGTGCCCGCCGTCCGGGCCGCCGCCCACCCGGCCTCGGGCGGCCCCGACCCGGACCTGCCCGAGCGCGGAGAGGACCGCATACCGGCCGTATAGGTCCTTGATAGGAGCCCCCCGCAGGATCGATGCGCTGGGGGGCCGTCGTACCCAGTGATCCATGTGCCGGTGCTCGTGGAACCCCGGCCCGGCTGCCGCCACCACCCGGGCCGCGCGGCGGTGATCGCGCACTCGACCTCGACACGATCCGTTCCGACGTGCCGGCGCCCGGTTGTGTTCCCGGGCCGCCGAGCGCACCTGTGGAAGGACTGAATCCCGTCATGCTCATCCTGCGGCACTCCGAGGTCGCACAGATCCTCGACGGCCGTGAACTCGACAACATCCGGACCGTGGGCGACGCCTACCGCCTGCACGCGCAGGGCGACACCGCGGTACCGCACTCCGTGTTCCTCCGCTTCCCCGGGCAGCCGCGCAACCGCATCATCGGTCTGCCCGCCTACCGGGGCGGGCGGACGCCGGTCGCGGGCATGAAATGGATCGCTTCCTTCCCGGCCAACATCGAGCGGGGCATCGAACGGGCCAGCGCGTCGATCATCCTCAACTCGCTGGAGACCGGCCGGCCGGAGGCCCTGATCGAGGGCTCGCTGATCTCCGCCGCACGCACCGCCGCCAGCGCCGCGCTCGCCGCGGAGCTGCTCACCCGCGACCGCCGCCCGGACGGCCTGGCGCTGATCGGCTGTGGCGTCATCAACCTGGAGATCCTGCGCCATGTGCGGGCAGCCATGCCAGGGCTGAAGACGCTGTCCCTGTACGACAGTTCCCCGCAGCGGGCCGCCGAGTTCGCCGCCCGGGCCGCCGCGGTGCTCCCGGGTGCCGAGGTCGTCACGCTCGACAGCGCGGAGCAGGCGCTCGCGGCGCACGGCCTGGTCTCCATCGCCACGTCCGCCATCGAACCGCACCTGGACCTGAAGGCAGCCGTGCCGGGCACGGTCGTGCTGCACATCTCGCTGCGTGACCTGCTGCCCGAGTCACTGATCGACGCGCACAACATCGTCGACGACGTCGATCACGCGGTGCGCGAGCGGACTTCACTCGACCTGGCCGTGCAGGCCGCAGGGCACCGGGACTTCATCGACCCGACGATCGGCCGGCTCCTCCTGGAGGAGGGCTCCGAGGACGGGTTCGCGCCGGAGCCGGACCGCACGGTCGTCTACGCGCCGTTCGGACTGGGCGTGCTGGACATGGCCCTCGCCGACGACGTCCTCGCCTCCGCCCGGGCCAGAGGGCTCGGGGTGCGGGTGGAGGGCTTCACGCCGTGACGCGACACGTCACGGCCGTACGCACCCCGACGAACCACGACATGGGAGCACACATGACCAAGAGCACCTCCCGCGCACGGCACACCGCCGGGGTCCTCGCCGCGGCCGCGGCCGCGACCGTCGGCGTCGGGCTCGTGGCGTCGCCCGCGAGCGCCGCGACCACCTGGGAGTCGCTGACGGTGCCCACCACCTACGCGACCATTTCTGTCCTGCCGTTCGACAGCCAGAACGCCTACGCCAAGAGCGTGCCCTTCTGCTTCGACGAGTGCACGTCCTCGCCCAAGCTGTGGCAGAAGACGGGCACCGCCTGGAAGCAGGTGACCACGCCCTCGGACGCCGAGGTCGGCGTCCTCGCCGGCACCGGCGTGAACGACCTGTGGGTCTTCGGAAGCAGGTACGCGACCACCGGCAGCTACCGGTTCAACCACTACGACGGCACCAAGTGGACGTCGAACCTCAACCCGGAGCCGAAGAACGCCGAGGTCCTCGACGCCCAGGCGATCAGCCGCAACGACGTGGTGGCGGTCGGCAACTACCGCGCCGACGACAACGGCTGGCACCCGATGGTGACCCGGTGGAACGGCAGCAGCTGGAAGACGACCCAGCTCAGCGGGATCGACGGCCAGTTCGACGCCGTCGACGTCAACTCCCCCACCGACATCTGGGCCGTAGGCTTCCGCAACAAGGGCGGCGGCACCGGCGGTTACCAGCCGCTCGCCATGCATTACGACGGCACCACGTGGAGCGAGGTGCCCGTGCCCGAGACGCCGGGCGAGATGTACACCCTGAGTGAGGTCATCAGCAACGGACCGAACGACACATGGGTCGCCGCCGGGAAGAGGGTGAGCCACTGGAACGGCAAGACCTGGACCCGCCATGACACTCCCGCCTCCTGGCCGACCTTCGCCTACCACGGGGGGCAGCTCTACGCCGGTCTCGCCGGGTCCCCGAAGTTGGTCCGCTGGAGCGGCAGCGCGTGGGTGACGGACAGCTCCCTCACCCAGGGCGCCCAGGTCGACCAGCTGACCACGGCCCCCGACGGCTCGCTGTACGCCGTCCACAGCGAGGGCAACTCGGTGTTCTGGTACAACGCCTTCCTGTCCCGGCTCGCCCCGCCGGCCGCTCGCTGACCCGCACCGCCCCACAGGAAAGGAAACGCTTCATGAGCGACCGCAACGGCTGGGCTCCTGCGGAAATCGGTCCGGGCGACATCGGCACCGACGCCACGCCCGAGGCACTCGTCGCCCACCTGGACGCCATCGACTTGGACGCACTGCTCGTCCGGGAGAAGGCCGTGGTCTTCCGCGGGTTCAAGGTGCCCGCCGACGGCCTCGACCCGGTGCTCGACCGCCTGCTGCCACGCCGCCTCGCCTACGTGCACGGCAACTCGCCCCGCACCAAGGTGGGCTCGAACGTCTACACCTCCACGGAGTACCCGCAGGAGTACACCATCTCGATGCACAACGAGATGTCGTACGCCCACGCGTGGCCCACCCGCCTCACCTTCTACTGTGCGGTCGCACCCGCGACCGGCGGCGCCACCCCGCTCGTCGACGCGGCGCTGTGGCTGGAGTCCCTGGACGACGAGGTGCGCGAGGCCTTCCGGAACGGGGTGCGTTACACGCAGAACCTGCACGGCGGCAGGGGGCTCGGCAAGAGCTGGCAGGACACCTTCGAGACGGAGGACCGGGACGAGGTCGACGCCTTCCTCAAGGGGGCCGATGCCGACTGGAGCTGGGGACCGGGTAACAGCCTGATGGTCAGCCAGGTGCGTCACTCCACGGTCCGCCACCCGGACACCGGGACAGAGGTCTGGTTCAACCAGTCCGACCAGTGGCACCCGGCCTCGCTCGGCGACGAGACGGCCAAGGCCCTGGCCCAGATCATGCCGGCGAGCGAGTTGCCGCAGTACGTCACCTTCGCGGACGGCAGTCCGATCCCGGACGCGTATGTGCTCCAGGTGCGTGACCGGGGTCTGGAGAACGCGGTCGACGTCGACTGGCACGAGGGCGATCTGCTGGTCATCGACAACCTGCTGGTCGGCCATGGCCGCCGCCCGTTCACCGGTCCGCGGCGGGTTCTCGTCGCCATGTCGGACTGAGCACTCTCCGATTCCGGCCCGCAGCGGGGCCAGGGCCGGTTCGTCACCGGCCCTGGCCCGTTCTCTTGTCCGACCCCGCCGCGCCGTGATGTGCACGAGTGTGACCGCTTTCTTTTCCGACCTCCCGCCGGGCCGGCCCGTCCGGCCCTCGCAGAGAGGCGAGTCCCCGTGACCCGTCACCCCGTCGTTCTGATCGCCGAGGAGCTGTCCCCGGCCACAGTCGACGCCCTCGGCCCCGATGTGGACGTGCGCCGCGTCGACGGTTCCGATCGCGCCGCCCTGCTGCCCGCCCTCGCCGACGCCGATGCCGTACTGGTGCGCAGCGCCACCCGGGTGGACCGGGAGGCAATCGCCGCCGGCCCTCGGCTGAAGGTCGTTGCCCGGGCCGGGGTGGGCCTGGACAACGTCGACATCCCGGCCGCCACCGAGGCCGGTGTCCTGGTGGCCAACGCCCCGGTCTCCAATGCCACCAGCGCCGCCGAGCTGACCGTCGGCCTGCTGCTGGCGGTCGCCCGCAACATCCCGCAGGCCGACGCCGCGCTGAAGAACGGTTCCTGGCAGCGCAGCCGCTGGTCCGGCGTGGAACTGAGCGGCAAGGTGCTCGGCGTGGTCGGCCTCGGCCGCATCGGCGGCCTCGTCGCCCGGCGCATGGCCGCCTTCGGGATGGATGTGGTGGCCTACGACCCCCATGTGACCGCCGCCCACGCGGCTGCCACAGGCGTGCGGCTGTTGCCCCTCGACGAACTCCTCGCCCAGTGCGACTTCCTCACCGTCCATCTGCCCCGGACTCCCGAGACGACGGGCCTGATCGGCTTCGACGCGCTGAGCAAGGTGAAGCAGACCGTGCGCATCGTCAACGCGGCGCGCGGCGGCATCGTGGACGAGAACGAGTTGTACGCCGCGCTGAAGGAGGGTCGCGTCGCGGGCGCCGCACTCGATGTGTACGCCAGTGAGCCGTGCACCGACTCGCCCCTGTTCGCGCTCGACAACGTGGTGGTCACTCCCCACCTGGGCGCCTCCACCGCCGAGGCCCAGGAGAAGGCCGGCGTCGCCGCGGCCCGCTCGGTGCGGCTCGCGCTCGCGGGTGAGCACGTGCCCGACGCCGTCAACGTACGGGGCGGCCCGGTCCCGGAGCCGGTACGTCCGTGGCTCTCGCTGACCGAGCGGCTCGGCCGGGTCTTCACCCGGGCCACGGGCGGTGTCCCCGTGCAGCTCGAGGTCCTACTGCGGGGCGAGATCGCGGAGGCTGCCCCGGAGGTGCTCGAACTCGCCGCGCTCAAAGGGGTGCTGGACGGGACCGCCGCGGGCGCGGTGAGTGATGTGAACGCCCCGCTGGTCGCCCGGGAGCGCGGTCTGACCTCGCGGCTGTCCACAAGCCGGGACGCCGTCGGCCACCGTTCCGCCCTTACCCTGCGTGGCGTCCTCTCCGACGGCCGCGTCGTCACCGTCACCGGCACGCTCGCCGGGATCCGTCTCCAGGAGCGGCTGGTCGAGGCGCTCGGCCACGACCTGGATCTGCCGCTCTGCGGCGACCTCTGCTTTCTGCGCTACCCGCACCGGCCCGGAGCGATCGGCCTGATCGGCGGGAAGTTCGCCGCGGAGGGCGTCGACATCACGGCGATGCAGGTCGCGACGGACGCCGGCCGGACCGCCCTGGCCGGTCTCTGTGTAGACACTCCTGTTCCCGCGAGCGCGCTCGGTCGGGCCGCCGCCGCGGTGGACGCCGACCTGACCTGGCATGTTCCCGCAGAGGGCTGACACTAAAGCGCATTGATCGGGAAATTTACTGAATTCCGAGTTGTGAAATTCAGCGCCACAGGATCGAACCAACTGTTTTACAATCCGTAGGAGATCTACGACCGATTACCCGACATACAGCTCACACGTGAGGGGATGTGCTGGACGAAGTGCACCCGCTTCCAATTCCCTCCGGTGGGCGACCCGGCCCAGAACGCAGGGGCACTTTGGAGCCGCCGGTGTTAACCAGCAGTCTCGGCTTGCACCCGGACGAGGAGTCGGCGTACCGGGCCATGCTGACGAGCTCCCACATGAGCGTGACCGACCTCGCAACCCACCTCGGCTGGCCCACGGGCAGAGTCTCGGCCGCCATCAACCGCCTGGCCCGGCGCTCACTCGTCCAGCTGCCCCCGGACAGCACCGGAAGACCGGTACTCGTCCGGCCCGAACTGGCCCTGGCAGCGTTGCTCCTCGACGAGGAGGCGACTCTGCTCGACCACCGCAGGCGCGTGGCCGCCAGCAGCACCGCGGTCACCCAGGTGATAGCCGCGTACAACGCCCCGGAAGACCGGCCGGACGTCGTGCGACTGCCGGATCCGGAGGCGGTGCAGGAGAGAATCGACGAGTTCGCGGCGGCCTGCCAGGTGGAGATCGCGGCGCTGGAGGTCGGCAGCTCCCCCTCCGTGGAGCGTCTCGGGGCCGCCGAGCGACTCGACTCGGCGATGCTGGACCGCGGAGTCGACCTCCGCCGCGTCTATCCCGACAGCGTGCTCACCGACACGGCTACCGTCCAGTACGCCGACCGGCTGACCGCCAGGGGCGGACAGGTACGGACGGCGCGGCGTCTGCCGCCCCAAATGATCATCTTCGACCGCTACTCGGCCATCGTGCCCATCGACCCCGCGCAACCGAACGCCGAAGCCGTGGCGATCCAGGGCACGGGCGCCGTCAGGGCTCTGCTCACCCTCTTCGACCACGTGTGGGAGCAGGCCACGCCACTGGGCTCGACGGCGGACAGCGGTGCGGACGAGTTCACCGACCAGGAACGCACCCTGCTCGAACTGTTGTGCGCCGGCGGCACCGACGAGGTGATCGCGCGCAGACTGGGTGTGTCGGTGCGCACCGGCCGGCGCCTCACCTCGGGGCTCATGAGCCGCCTCGGTGCCCGCAGCCGGTTCCAGGCGGGCGTGCTGGCGGCGACTCGTGGCTGGGTACTGCCACCCGAGCCCCAGGACGACACAGCGCGCGCGGCGACTGAGCCGAAGGCCGACAGGTGACTTTCATTCTGTCATCACGATGCCGGGGCAGAGCAGCCAGTCGACGCGCGGCGGTGACGAGAAACACAGGGGAACACCATGTCGGAAAACTTGGAAATAAATCGCGATGAAGAATCTGTTTACCAGGTGCTGCTGGAGAAACCGGATCTCAGCGTGGTCGACCTTTCCGAAGTTCTCGGTTGGTCTCCGGAAAGAGTGACCGCGGCCTTCAATAAATTGATCCACCTGTCCTCGCTGAGTCCCGGAAGTGAGGACGCGAAACTCAGAATCACCCGGATCAGGCGCAGCCTCATCTCTTTTCTGGACCGTCAGGAAGAGGAGCTGATCCGGCGCCAGAAGGAGATCGCCGCCAGCCGTCAGGTGGTCTTCCAGCTGCTCGCCGAGCACGCTGAAGCCGCTACGGACGATCAGCACAGGGGAGCCCGGCGGCTGGAGGGCAGGGAGGCGATCCAGTCCTTCATCCGGACCATGGCCGAGACCTGCACATCCGAGGTCGCCGTCTTCGCCACCGGGGGTGGCCAGCCGGCGGAGAGTCTGGATGCGGCCAAGCCACTCGACTCCGCCGTTCTGAAGCGGGGGGTGAGCGTGCGCTACATCTACCTCGACAGCGTCCGCAACGACGGAGCCACCACGGCGTACGCACAGTGGCTGACCCAGCAGGGCGGGCAGGTGCGGACGGTGCCGCACCTGCCGACACGACTGCTCATATACGACCGCTCACTGGCCATCGTTCCTGTGAACCCGCAGGTCGCGGATGCCGCCGTCCTCGCTCTCGAGGACGTGGGAGTGGTCAGTGCGCTGCAAGCCCTCTTCGAACGGACTTGGGACCACTCCTCCCCACTCGGCGAGGATCGCAGCCGTGACTCACACGGGCTCACCGCCCAGGACCGTGCCGTACTGGAGCTTCTCGCTCGGGGGCTCACCGACGAGATGATCGCCCGCAAGCTGGCGGTTTCCGTGCGCACCGTGCGTCGTATGACAGCCGGCCTGATGAACTGCCTGAACGCGAGCAGTCGCTTCCAGGCCGGCGTGCTGGCCGTGGCGCGGGGCTGGGTACGCGGTTGACGTCCGGTTGTGGATCACGGTCCCCAGGTGTTGTCCAAGAGGACTGCTGCATCCTCCTGGCCGGACGCGGACACCTGCTTGATGGGGTCACCGGTCACCGGGGACGCGCCGACAGTCGCCGTCGCGGTCAGAACGGCGATGATGGGCACCAGCAGTGCGAGCTTCAGTCGTCCCAAGCCCTTCACGACACACCTTTCTTGTTGCCTTTTCTGCTTTTTCGACCGCACCGGTTCTTGCGCCTTCGGCTCGCGAACGTCATGGTGTGGCCCGTGTTTCTGATTCTTTCAGCGCAATTCCACGGGTCGCCAGCACATTTCATGTCCGCTTCTGCCGGTGGCAGGAGCCTGCCACCGCAAAGGTCAGTATCCGCCCCACTCCACGAGGAGTTGGTGACGCTCCTCCTCCGTGAGGATGTCGATGCCACTCACCGGACGCTCCGGGTTCTCGGCCAGGGTCTCCAGCAGGTACAAAACCCGGTCGAGCAGCTGCTGGGCCTCGTCGCGCGTGTAGAGGTCCGGCAGGTATCCCAGCCGCAGACCGAGGCGATCGCCGTCCGGCACGACGGCCATGCGGAGCGGGTAGTGAGTGGCGTCCTCATTGTCGATGTCGAGCACCTCGAGGCCGCTGAGGACCGTGTCGAGAACCGACGGGTCCAGGGGGTAGTTCGTCAGCACCGTCGTGGTGTCGAAGAGGGTGCCGAAGCCGGTGTGGCGCTGGATGTCGGACAGGCCGTAGTGGTGGTGCGGGATCAGTTGTGCCTGTTCCTCCTGCAGC
>NZ_JBEXRA010000106.1:0-14276 GCF_040612855.1 Streptomyces sp. NPDC006332 | reverse complement strand
CCTGGACGAGGTGGCCGGTCTGGCGCGCGGAATGTCCCGCTCCAGGCGGACCCGGCGACGCGCACCCATCGGCGCGGACCCGGCCGCGCGAACCCGGCGGCGCGGGGCATGGCGCCGCCCTGCCGCCATGACAACCCCGGCCCCACCCGCCCCTCCCCCGCCGGGTGCCGCCGCGCCTTGACCATGTGACAAAGGAGTCCTCATGCCTCACGACGACCGGGACGTCAACGCGGTGCTTCCCGCATCCGCGGCCTCATCACCGGACGCCGACCAGGCTCCCGCCAAGCCCGCGATCGAGGCGCCACCGCTCCAGAAGGTCGGCAGGGCCTACCTCGTGTGGCTGATGATCGCCAGCTTCGGGGGCTCCCTGGCCCTGATGGTGCCGCTCTCCTACTCCCTCGCTGTGCGCATCGACTACCTCGCGCCCGGGCACGAGGAACGACTCGGGTACGTCACCGGGTCCGCGCAGTTCGTCTACCTGGTCCTCAGCCCCCTGATCGGCCTCTGGAGCGACCGCACACGTTCCCGCTTCGGCCGCCGTACCCCCTTCATGGTCGGCGGTGCCCTGCTCGGCACCGCCGCGCTCGTCGGCGTGGCCCTCGCGCCGTCGGTCCCGACGCTGGGCCTCGCCTGGGTGGCCGGAATGATCGGCTGGGCGACGGCAGGGCAGGCGATCCAGAACGTCCAGGCGGACCGGGTGCCCGAGGAGCAGCGGGGCCGGGTCTCCGCCCTGACGAGCGTCATGACCCAGATCGCCCCGGTGATCGGCATCGGCCTCGCGTACGCGGTGGCCTCCAGCACCTTCCTGGTGTTCCTGGTCCCGGGCGTCCTGGGTGCCGCCCTGGTGCTGCTCTTCCCCCTGCTCAAGCCCGAGGGCGACTCCCGCGCACTGGTGCGCAGCAGCGGTGTGACGTTGAAGGCGATGGTCGCCAGCTACGGCTTCAACCCGCGCAGGTACCCGGACTTCGGGTGGAACTGGCTCGGCCGCTTCGTCTTCTTCATGGGCCTGTACTTCAACACCACCTTCGGCACCTTCTTCTACGCGCAGCGGCTGGACCTGCCGGTCAAGGAGGTCGCCGGGATCGTGGCGGTCATCGGGACCATTGGCGTGGTGGCCGCGGCGGGCGGCGCCATCGGCGGCGGCTTCCTCTCCGACAAGCTGGGCCGGCGCAAGCTGTTCGCCATGATCGGCGCCACGGTGTTCGTCGCCGGGGCGGCCACCGAGGCGTTCGCCCACTCGCTGCCGCAGTTGGTCGTGGGCGCGGTGCTGATGCAGTTCGCCATCGCCGTGTTCAGCGCCGTCGACCAGGCGATCGTGTTCGCCGTCCTGCCGGACCGGGCCGAAGCGGCCGCTACCTCGCGGTCGTCGGCTTCGCGCAGAAGATCCCCAGCGCGGTCGCCCCGCTGATCGCCCCGCTCGTCATCACTCTGGGGGTCAGCACCGGTGGCGAGAAGAACTACACGCAGCTCTACCTGCTCGGCGCGGTCCTGGCCCTGATCGGTGGCCTCATCGTCAAGTTCAAGATCAGGTCGGTCCGATAGCCCGCCTCCCGGCCGTCAGCCCCGCACAGCATCCCGTTCAACCGAGTTCCGAGAGGGCACAGCATGCGCGACGCACCGTACGACCTGGCTGTCGACAGCGGCGGGGACGACTTCCCGGTGTCCGGGCCCACGCCCCGGCTGTCGTGGAAACCGCCGTCCGACGCGGCGCACCCGGTGGCGTACGAGATGCAGTGCACCGTCGACGGCGTAGCGCACTCCACCGTGACCACCGCTGCGGACGGGCACCGGTTCCTCCCCTGGCCGTGGGCGGCGCTGGACAGCGGTCGCCGGGTGGCCTGGCGGGTCCGGGCGCTCGGCACCGACGGTGATTCGCCGTGGTCGCCGTGGCACGCGTTCGAAAGCGGTCTGCTGGACGCCGACTGGCGGGCGCACTGGATCAGTCCCGCCGAGGCCGACGATCGCGGATACGGCAAGCGGCCCGCGTATGCGCTCTCGGCCCGCTTCCAGGTGCCGACCGGGGTGCGCTCGGCCCGGTTGTACGCGACGGCGCTCGGCGTGTACGAGGCGTACGTCAACGGCGAGCGGGCCGGCACCGCCCACCTCACTCCCGGGTCCACCTCCTACGACCGTACGCTTCACGCCCAGGCCTACGACGTCACGGCCGCCGTCGTCCCGGGCGACAACCGGATCGAGATCCTGCTGTCCGACGGCTGGTACCGGGGCCAGGTGGGCGCCTTCCGCCAACCCTCCGGCTGGGGCACGGTTCTCGGCGCGCGGGCCGAACTGCACCTCGCGCACGAGGACGGCACACGGCACGTCGTCCGCACCGACGGGACGTGGACGAGCGCGGAGTCGGCCATCACCCGGGCCGACCTCATGGACGGGCAGACCACCGACTTCCGGGTCGGGCCGGGCAGCGAACGGCCAGTCCTCGTGGACCAGGTCGAGGCGCCCGCGATCACCTGGTCGTCGGCCCCTCCGGTGCGGATCGTGGAGTCGCGCCCCGCCCAGTCGGTCCGGCGGCTCGAGGACGGGCTCTGGATCGCCGACTTCGGCCAGAACGCTTCCGGCTGGATCACCCTGAGCGACCTCGGCCCGTCCGGCACCCGTACCGTCATCGACTACGGCGAACACCTCGGCACCGACGGTGATCTGACGACCACTCACCTGAACGCGACACGGCCGGGCCAGGCTCCGGTCCCCTTCGTACAGCGCGACGAGGCCGTGTCCGCGGGCGGCGACGCGACGTTCGAGCCGCGCCACACCGTGCACGGCTTCCGCTACGTCCGCGTCCGTCGCGACGGCGCCCCGCTCGACCCGGCGAGCCTCGTCATGCGGGTCGTCCACTCGGACCTGCGCCGCACCGGATCCTTCAGCTGCGGCCACGAAGACCTCGACCGCCTCCACGAGATCGCCGAGTGGAGTTTTCGCGGCAACGCCGTCGACGTGCCCACCGACTGCCCGACCCGGGAACGACTGGCCTGGACCGGCGACCACCAGGTCTTCGCCTCCACCGCGACGCGCCTGTACGACGTCCTGGGCTTCAGCCGCAAGTGGCTGCGCTCCGTGCGCGACGACCAACTGCCGGACGGCCGGATCGCCAACTTCTCGCCCGACGGTCGCCGTATCAAACACCACCTCGACGACCAGTTCGCCATGATGACCGGCTCGGCCGGCTGGGGAGACGCCGTCGTCGCCGTCCCATGGGAGCTGTACGAGTCGTACGGCGACCGGGAGGTTCTCGCCGAGAACTGGGAGGCGATGGTCCGTTGGGTGGAGTGGGCGCTCGACACCGCCCGCACCGCCCGCCATCACACCCGCGTCGAACGCTCGCCCGAGCCGCTGCCGCACGAACAGTACCTCTGGGACGGCTCCTTCCACTGGGGTGAGTGGACCGAGCCGAAGGTGAAGGCGGCCGACGGCACCCGAATCGACCCGGTCCAGAGCGACCCCGTCGCCTGGTTCATGGCCGACAAGGGCGAGATCGGCACGGCTTTTCTGTACCGCTCGACGGCGACCCTCGCCCGCATCGCACGGGTGCTGGACCGCGCCGAGGAGGCGAACCACTACGCGGCGACCGCCGAACGGATCCGCGACGCCTGGCGCACCGAGTTCCTCTCCCCCGACGGACGTACCGCGGGCGACACCCAGGCCGGCTATGTGCGCGCGCTGGGCCTGGAACTCGTCCCGGAAGAGCTGCGCCAAGCCGCCGCCGCGCGCCTGGTCGAGCTGATCCGCGCGGCCGGCACCCACCTCACCACCGGGTTCCTCGCGACCGGCGATCTGCTGCCGGTCCTAGCCGACACCGGGCACGCCGACGTCGCCTACGAGTTGCTCCTCCAGCGCACCCCTCCATCCTGGCTGTGCATGCTCGACCGGGGCGCGACCACCGTCTGGGAGGACTGGGAGGGCGTCGACGTCAACGGCACCGCCCATGACTCCCTCAACCACTACGGCAAGGGCGCGGTGGTCCGCTTCCTGCACACCCACACCCTGGGACTGCGCCAGAGACCCGGGTCGATCGCCTGGGAGTCCTTCGAGGTCGCGCCCGTCCCGCACCCGTCCGTCCCCTGGGCCGGGGGCACCCACGAGTCCCCGCAGGGCACGATCGCCGTCGAGTGGCGGACGGCCGGCGACCGCCTCACGATCACGGTCGACGTCCCACCGGCCACCACCGCACGCATCGTCTTCCCCGACGGCACCACCGTGGGCCCTCTCCCCTGCGGCCGGTCCAGCGCCACCCACCGGCTGCTGTCGGCCGCGCCGGTCGCCGGCCCCGCCGACGAGCGTCGGCGTAGCGCGACGCGGCAACGCCGGTGACCCAAACAGACCTTGGAGAACCGCACGCTCAATGCGCCACGGTGATGCCGAGTCGCTCCGCGAGTTCGTCGGCGCTGACGCCGTACGTCTCACGGATCCGTATGCCCTCGGGCCCGACGTCGAAGACGCCGTGGTCGGTGTAGACGCGGCTGACGCAGCCGAGTCCGGTGAGAGGGTAGGTGCACCGCGGCACGAGCTTGGGTTCGCCGGAGCGGGTGAAGAGGGTCATCATCACGTAGACGTCCTTCGCGCCGATGGCGAGGTCCATGGCGCCGCCGACGGCGGGGATGTCGTCGGGCCTGCCGGTGTGCCAGTTGGCGAGGTCGCCGTTGAAGGCGACCTGGTAGGCACCGAGGACGCAGACGTCGAGGTGGCCGCCGCGCATCATGGCGAAGGAGTCGGCGTGGTGGAAGTACGCCGCGCCCGGCAGTTCGGTCACCGGGACCTTGCCCGCGTTGGTCAGGTCGGGGTCGACCGCGTCGCCCTCCGCTTTCGGGCCCATGTTGAGCATGCCGTTCTCGGTGTGCAGCACCACCCCGGAGCCGTCCGGCAGATGGTCGGCGATCTTGGTGGGTTGCCCGATACCGAGGTTGACGAAGGAGCCGGCCGGGATGTCGCGTGCGATGACGGCGGCCAGTTCGTCCATGGAGAGACGGTGGTCGGTGGACGTGGTGGTCATCGTGCCCCCTGCACGGTGTAGTGACGGGCCGTCACTTGGACAACCCGGTCGACGTAGATGGACGGGGTGACGACGGCCTCGGGGTCGAGCTTGCCGGGCTCGACGACCTGGTCGACCTGGACGATGGTTGTCGTGGCGGCCGTGGCCATGACCGGTCCGAAGTTGCGGGCCGTCTTGCGGTAGACGAGGTTGCCCATGGTGTCCGCGACATGCGCGCCGATCAGCGCGTAGTCGCCCTTGATGGGGTACTCCAGCAGGTACCTCCGGCCGTCGATCTCCCGCTCCTCCTTGCCCTCGGCCAGTGGCGTGCCCACCGCGGTCGGGCAGTAGAAGGCGCCGATGCCGGCTCCGGCCGCGCGCATCCGCTCGGCGAGGTTGCCCTGCGGCACCACTTCGAGTTCGATCTTCCCCGCGCGGTAGAGGTCGTCGAAGACCCAGGAGTCGGCCTGCCGCGGGAAGGAGCAGAGGACCTTGCGCACCCGGCCGGCGGCCAGCAGCGCGGCCAGTCCGACGTCGCCGTTGCCGGCGTTGTTGGACACGATCGTGAGGTCCTTGGCGCCCTGCCGGATGAGCGCGTCGATCAGGTCGAACGGCATCCCGGCCAGACCGAAGCCGCCGACGAGCACGGTCGCCCCGTCCTCGATCCCGGCGACCGCCGCATCCGCGCTCTCGAAGAGCTCCGCCCGGCTCACTGGGCGGCCTCGCAGTTCTCGAGTACGACGGCCAGGCCCTGACCGACCCCGATGCAGATCGCGGCGACGCCGTAGCGCTGCCTCGTCTCGCGCAGCACCTTGGCCAGCGTGCCGAGGATGCGGCCGCCCGAGGCGCCCAGCGGGTGGCCGATCGCGATGGCGCCGCCCTTCTGGTTGACGATGGCGGGGTCGATCTTCCACGCGTCGACGCAGGCGAGCGACTGCACGGCGAAGGCCTCGTTGAGTTCGACCGCGCCCACCTGGTCCCAGCCGATCCCGGCCCGGGCCAGCGCACGGTTCGCGGCCTCGACCGGGGCGTAACCGAAGGCCTGCGGCTCCAACGCCATCACGCCACGACCGGCGATGCGGGCGATCGGGTCCGTTCCGATCGTGCCAGCCGCGTTCTCACTGCCCAGCAGCACCGCGGAGGCGCCGTCGTTGAGCGGGCTGGCGTTGCCCGCTGTGATGGTGCCGCCCTGCTCCGGGGTGCGGAAGACCGGCTTGAGCCCCGCCAGCACCTCCGGTGTGGATCCGGGCCGGATGCCCTCGTCGCGGGTCAGGTCGGCGCCGTCGAACGGCACCACCAAGCCGTCGTAGAAGCCCGACTGCCATGCTTCGTGGGCGAGTTGATGGGAACGGGCGGCGAACTCGTCCTGCCGCTCGCGGGAGATCTTGAAGCGTTCCGCGAGTTGCTCGTTGGCCTCGCCGAGGCTGACCGTCCACTCCTTCGGCATCCGCGGGTTGACCAGCCGCCAGCCGAGCGTGGTGGAGACCGCGGTGACGTCGCCGGCCGGGAACGGCTTCGCCGACTTGGGCAGCACCCACGGCGCGCGCGTCATCGACTCCACGCCGCCGGTCAACACCACCTCGGCATCGCCGGACTCGATGGTCCGGCCGGCCGTCATCGCCGCGTCGAGGCTGGAGCCGCACAGCCGGTTGACCGTGCTGCCGGGCACGCTCACCGGAAGCCCGGCGAGCAGCGCAGCCATGCGGCCGACGTTGCGGTTCTCCTCGCCGGCTCCGTTGGCGTTGCCCCACACCACGTCGTCGATCGCGGCGTGGTCGAGGCCCGGCACCCTGGCGAGTGTCGAGGTGATCGCGGCGGCGGCGAGGTCGTCGGGGCGGACCCCGGCGAGCGCGCCGTTGAAGCGGCCGAACGGTGTCCGTGTCGCGGCATAGATGAAAGCACTCATGACGGTAACGCTAGTCACGAACCTCGATATTCTGAAGTACGTATATCCGAGCTGATTGATATGGGTGGCATATGGATCTGCGTCATCTCCGCTACTTCGTGGCGGTGGCCGAGGAGCGTCACTTCGGTCGTGCCGCCGAGCGTCTCCACATGGCCCAGCCGCCGCTCTCCCAGCAGATCCGGCAGCTGGAGGCCGAGCTCGGCGTCGAGCTGTTGCACCGCACCACACGTCGCGTGGATCTGACCGAGGCAGGCCGGGCCTATCTCGAGCGGGCGCGTGACATCCTCGCCGACGTCGACGCGGCGGTCCAGCACGCACGGCTCGTCGCGGCCGGCTCGGTGGGCCACCTCGCGATCGGGTGTGTGGGCTCGGCGACGTACAGCCTCCTGCCCGCGCTCTCACGCCGGCTCACGGAGGAGCTGTCCGGCGTCGACTTCTCCTTCCGCGGCGAGATGCTCGCGCCCGACCAGGTCGAGGCGCTGCGCACCGGCGCGATCGACGTCGCGCTGCTCCGGCCGCCGGCGGCCGACCTCTCTCTCACCGTGCACACTCTGCGCCGGGACCGGCTCGTCGTCGCCGTACCGGCCGACCACCCCCTCGCGCGCCGGAAACGACTGCGCGCCGCGGACCTCGCCGGTGCGGACCTGATCGTGCACTCCGCCGACCGCCGGTCCGTGATGTACGACGTCGTCCTAGGCCTGCTGCGGGACGCCGGTGTCGAGCCGCACATCCGCCACGAGGTCGGTGAGACGTCGACGCTGGTCACGCTCGTGGCCGGCGGCCTCGGCGTCGCGGTCGTCCCCGAGCCGGTGACCGCGCTGACGCTCGACGGTGTCGTCTACCTGCCGCTGTCCGGGGCGGCCGCCCGCGTGGAACTGGCCGTCGCCCACCGCGCCGACCGCTCGGAGCCACATCTGGCGCGCACCGTGGGAATCATCCGGGCGATGTTCTGACACATCAACCGGCGCCGGACAAGGCCGCCCGCCGCAGCGCGACGACCCAGCCGGGGGTGGCGGCCCGGGGCGACGTCAGGCCGCTCGATCGGTCCGCGCAGGCGCCGGGTCGGATCGCCACTGGCAGCCGGTCAGTCGTCGCCGTGGTGGCGTCGGATGCGCGCAGCCACCTCGTTGTGTTCGGTCTCCCACCAGGGGCGGACGCGTTCGGGCTGCGGGTCCTGGCCGGGGGGCGGGGGCGCGGCGGGGGTCAGTTCCGCGTCGAGGCGGCGGTCCAGGGCCACGGTCTGCACCCGCTCCGCACGGGCCCACTGGAACAGGAGCGCCAGCAGGAAGGGCAACGCGGCCAGTTCGGCGATGCCGAGCATCGCGCCGCCGCCGATCTGCTGGTCGCGCTGGACGTCCGGGGACCAGGAGGGCGCGTGGTACAGGTACCAGGCGCCCGCGATGAGCGTGCCGTGGGTCATCACGACGATGCCCGGCACGGCGTCGACGATGCCGTCGAGGAAGACCAGCGCCGCCCGGACCGGATGGGTGCACCAGGCGGGCAGCGCCTGCTCGCGGGTCAGGACCGGGACGACGAAGAGGCAGCCCGCGACCAGGAGGTGCAGGTACATCAGCTCATGCAGCCAGCCGACCCGCAGGGCGGTGGCGAAGTACGGCGTGAAGTACACGGTCAGTTCGGTGGTGAGCACCAGGACCGTGCTGACCAGGGGGAACGTCAGGACGCGTACCACCCCGCCGGTCATCCTCCGGCGGACCCGGGCCGCCGCGCCTTCGGGAAGTGCCTCGACGGCGAGTCGCAGCGGATCGCCCAGGGCGAGGCCGAGGGGTGCCACCAGGTCGAGGAGGACGTTCTGGACGGCGGCCGGCCAGAACAGCACGTGGTCGTAGACGGCGAGCCCGGACATCGTGGCCACCGTCAGCGTGCCCAGTCCGAGGACCGCGAACACGACGGAGCGGGCGAGCGGCCAGCGCTCGGCGCGCCGGTGGATCCGCCGTACGCCCCAGCCGTACAGCGTGGCCAGCACGGCGATCAGGAGCAGCGCGGGGATGTCCGGCTGCCAGGTCGTCAGCAGCCGGCCCGCGGTCAGCTCCGCGAGCCGGCCGGTCGACAGGTCTGTCGTCGCGTCACCGGTCATGCGGACGGTCCTCCTCCAAGCCGGCCGGGGCGAAGCATGTGTCGTCCCAGCGAGACCGTAGCCGCCGGAAGAGCCCGGACCGGCAGCGGGGCCTTCTTCCTACGGCGGGACGATCCTCCTGGTCGGGTTTTGGCTCCGGAATTACCTTTCCGGGACTGATTGATTGCATAGCCGCAGGTCATGATGGTTCGCGTTGAACTTAGGCATGCCTACGCTAATGAGGACCGCATGTGGGATGACGCGTTTCCGAGCTTCCTGATCGGACTGCGGGAAGGACTGGAAGCGGGACTGATCGTCTCCATCCTCGTCGCGACGCTGGTCCGGGCCGGTGCCCGCTCCCGGCTGCCGCAGGTGTGGACCGGTGTCCTCGCGGCGATCGCGCTCGCCCTGAGTTTCGGCGCGGTGCTCACCTTCACCGCGGCCTCCCTGTCCGCGACCGCCCAGGAGTCCTTCGGTGGCACCCTCAGCGTGATCGCGGTCGCCTTCGTCACCGCCATGGTGTTCTGGATGCGCCGCTCGGCCCACAGCCTGTCCGGCGAGATCAAGGAGAAGGTCACCGGCGCGCTCGGCATGGGCGCGGGCGTCCTGGTCGCCACCTCCTTCCTCGCCGTGGGCCGGGAGGGCCTGGAGACCGCGCTGTTCCTGTGGACCACCGCCCAGGCGGCCGGGGAGTCCGCAGGCCCGCTGACCGGCGCCGCCGTCGGGCTCGTCCTGTCGGCCGCGCTGTGCTGGGGTCTGTACCGGCGAGCACTGCGGATCAACCTGACGAAGTTCTTCACCGCCACCGGCGCGGTGCTGATCGTCATCGCCGCCGGGGTCCTCGGCTACGGCCTGCGCGACCTCCAGGAGGGAGGCGTACTGCCAGGGCAGACGTCGTACGCCTTCGACCTCAGCGGCAGCGTCGACGCCGGGGCCTGGTACAGCACCCTGGTCCAGGGCGTGTTCAATCTGACGCCGGCCATGACGTGGCTCCAGGTTCTCGGCTACGGCGGCTACCTCGCCGTGGTGATGACGGTGTTTGTGCGGGGTGTGCGTGGCCCGGCGCCGGTCCCGCAGACCGAGGGCCCCTCGCCAGTCCCAGAGGCCGGCGGCCCCTCGGAGATTACGGAACCCCGGATCCCTTCGACCGCCCGGCGCCGTCCCGCCTGGGTCGTCCCGGTCGCCGTCGTCACTGTCCCCGCCCTGATCGCGGGTGTCGCGGTCGCCTTCGGCCGGCCCAAGCCCGCCGCCGCCGAGACCGTCGCCGTCTCCGAGAAGGAGTGCGGCAAGGGCTTCAGCGCGCCCAAGCCCGGCCGGCAGACCTTCCAGATGCACAACACCGGCGACAAGACCGCAGAGGTGTACCTCGTCGACCCGTCCACCAACGCCGTCTACGGCGAGGTCGAGGGTCTGGCGCCCGGCACCACACGCGCACTGGGCGCCACCGTCACGGGCGGCACGTACGCGTGGCGGTGCGTGCCGAGCAACGGGGCCGCGGTGACCTCCGAGGCGGTCCGGGTCGCCGGCGGGGGCACCTCGCAGGCGGTCGTCCCGGTGTCCGAGCAGGACCTCTCCGGCCCGCTCGGGCAGTACAGGACGTACGTCGACAATGGCCTGACCACGCTCGTCGGCCAGACCCGCACTCTCGCCGCCGACATCAAGGGCGGGCATCTCGACAAGGCGCGCGGCGACTGGCTCACCGCGCACCTCACCTACGCCTCCCTCGGCGCCGCCTACGGCACCTTCGAGGACTTCGACCAGAAGATCAACGGCAGGGCCGACGGCCTGCCCGACGGCGTGCACGACAAGGACTTCGCCGGTTTCCACCGCGTCGAGTACGGCCTGTGGCACGGCGAGTCGGCGGCCTCGCTCGCCGCCCCGGCCCAGCAGCTCGCCACGGAGGTCGCCGGACTGCGAAAAGCCTTCCCGCACCAGGACTTCGACCCGTCCGACCTGCCGCTGCGCGCCCACGAGATCCTCGAGAACACCCTGCAGTTCGAGCTGACCGGTGACACCGACGAGGGCAGCGGCACCAGTCTCGCCACCGCCGACGCCAATCTCGCCGGCACCCGCGAGCTGCTCGCCGTACTGAAGCCGCTTCTGGCCACGCGTGCTCCGCGCCTGCTGCCGACCGTCGACGCTGACGTCGCCCGACTCCAGACGCTCCTCGACGCGGCCCGGCGCGGGGACGCCTGGACCCCTGTCACACAGCTCGACGCCACCGCGCGGGCCCGGGTGAACGGAGCCACCGGGCAGCTCCTGGAGGACCTCTCCCCGGTTCCCGACCTGCTGGAGATCCGGAAGTCCGCCTGATGAGCACCCGACACGACAACTCCGTACACAGCGAAGGGAACACCCCCATGCCGTCCGCCGAATCCCCCGTACCGCAGGGTGGTTGCCCCGCCGGTGCCGGCCGCCGTTCCTTCGTGAGGACGGCACTCGGCGCCGGGGCCGCCGGGGCGGTCCTGGCCGGCGGCGGCCTCGCCCTCGCCGCGAGCGGCGGCACCGCACAGGCCGCCCCGCAGACGGAGAACGCCCCCGCGGTCCCCTTCCACGGCATCCATCAGGCCGGGATCCTCACCCCCGCGCCGGCGGCGGCCACCTTCGTGTCGTTCGACGTGATCGCCGAGGGCCGCGACGCACTCGCCGACCTGCTGCGCACGATCACCGCCCGCGCCCGCTTCCTCACCTCCGGCGGCCTCCCCTCCGACCTCGGCGTGGGCGCCCCGCCCGCCGACAACGGCATCCTCGGCCCGACCGTCCCCGCCGACGGCCTCACGGTGACGGTCGGCGTCGGCGCGTCCCTCTTCGACGACCGCTACGGCCTCGCCAAGGCCAGACCGCGCCGCCTGACCGCGATGCGGACCTTCCCCAACGACAACCTCAAGGCCGCCGAGTGCCACGGTGACCTGTCCCTCCAGATCTGCGCGGATCGCCAGGACACCGTGCTGCACGCGCTGCGCGACATCGCCAAGCACACCCGTGGAGCCATGCAGATCAAGTGGCGCATCGACGGTTTCCAGAACGCGCCCCGGCCCACCGGCGCCCAGCGCAACCTGCTCGGCTTCAAGGACGGGATCGCCAATCCCGACGTCCACTCGGCCCGTGAGACCGACCGGCTCGTGTGGGTCGGGGACGGCGACGACGAGCCCGCCTGGGCGTCGGGCGGCAGCTACCAGGTGGTCCGCGTCATCCGGATGCTCGTCGAGTTCTGGGACCGGGTCTCGCTCAGCGAGCAGGAGCTGATGTTCGGCCGCCGCAAGGACACCGGGGCCCCGTTGGACGGCGCCAAGGAGACCGACATCCCGAACTACGCCAAGGACCCCAAGGGCGAGGCGATCCCGCTCGACGCGCACATCCGGCTCGCCAATCCCCGCACCGCCCGCACCGACAGCTCCCGCATCCTGCGGCGCGGCTACAACTACGACCGCGGGATCGACTCCGTCGGCAACCTCGACATGGGCCTGGTCTTCTGCTGCTACCAGCAGGACGTCCACCGGCAGTTCGAGGCGACCCAGACCCGTCTGATCGACGAGCCGCTCGTCGACTACATCTCCCCAACCGGCGGGGGTTACTTCTTCGCACTGCCGGGCGTGCGGGACGGGAAGGACTGGCTGGGCCGCAGCCTGCTCACCACCTGAACCCGCGGCCCGCACACCCTCCTCCCCGGCGGCGGCTCCGGGAGTGCCTTTGAGTAGCGCCCCACCTTCCCCTACGGCCCAGGCTTCACGGTCTTCATCGTGAAGCGTGAGGTGACGTTCTTGATCCGGGGGATGGTCATCACGCGTCCACTCAGGAACGTCTCGTACGCGGGCAGGTCGGCGACAGCCACCCGTACGAAATAGTCGGGGCTCCCGAACAGCCGCCGCAGCTCCAGCACCTCCTCCGCCTGCGCCAGCGTCTGCTCGAAGAGCTGGACCGTCTCCGCGTCCTGCGCCTCGAGACTGAGGTCGATCAGCACCTCGAAGGAACGGTTCACCGAGGCCGGATCGATGACGGCCCTGTACCCCCTGATGACCCCGTCGGCCTCCAGCCGCTGCACCCGCCGCAGGCACGGCCCGGTGGTCAGGCCGACGCGTTGGGCCAGCTCCACGTTGGTCAGCCGCCCGTCCCGCTCCAGCTCGGCAATGATTGCCTTGTCGATCGCGTCCACGACTCGAATATTGCACAGATAAGGTCCCGCAGAGCAATATTCGCAACCACATGTCACGGCTTCTGCGCGACGATGGATCCGTGCAACATGACGTGCTCCCCCACCCGGCCACCCCGGCCGCCCCGACCCCGGGCCCTTCCGCCCGCCGATCCCACATTGCCCTCGGCGTTCGCGACTCCTTCTCCGCGGGCCTGGGCATCTTCCCTCTCGGCATCGCCCTCGGTCTGCTGATCGTCCAGGCGGGACTGCCCTGGTGGCTCGCCCCGGCCCTCTCCCTGGCCGCGTTCGCCGGCTCCCTGGAACTGCTGCTCGTCGGCATGATGGCCGCCGTCACGCCACTCGCCGCGGTCGCCCTGACCGTGTTCGTGGTCAATTTCCGGCATGTCTTCTACGCCTTCTCCTTCCCGCTCCACCTGGTCAGGCACCCGGCGGCCAAGGCGTACGCGGTGTACGCGATGATCGACGAGGCATACGCCGTCAACGCCTCCCTGCCCGAGCGTGAGCGTTCGGCACCCCGGCTGCTGGCCATGCAGATCGCCTGCGAGACGTACTGGGTCGGCGGCGGACTGGTGGGGGTCGCCCTGGGCGCGGCCCTGCCCGCTCCGATCAAGGGCCTGGAGTTCGCCCTGTGCGCCCTGTTCACCGTGCTCACCCTGGATGCCTTCCGCTCCCGCAAGGAGCTGCCGTCCCTGCTGCTCGCGGGTGCGAGCGCGACCGTCGCCCTCGTCCTGACGCCGGGCATGGCGATGTTCACGGCGCTGCTGGTGTTCGTCGGCCTGCTCCTGGTCCGCCACCTCACCACGGCGCGGGGGGCCGCCGATGCCTAGCACCTCGTATCTGATCGCCGTCCTGGCGATCGTCTTCAGCATCACGCTCGCCCTGCGCGCCCTCCCCTTCGCCGTGCTCGGCCGGCTGCGGGACGCGGAGATCGTGCGGCGCCTCGCGATGTGGATGCCCGTCGGGATCCTCGGCATCCTCGCGGTGACCGCACTGCACGGCACGGTCTCGGCCGACCCGGGCGGCACCTGGTACGCGCTGCTCGCCGTGGCCGTCACGGTCGCCGTCCAAGTCGTCCCAGCGGCCCCCGCCGCCCCCGCGCCCCTCCTTGCTCAGGGAGACACCCGGTGAGTCGCCGCCCCGGCTCCGACGCCGACGCGCCACC
>NZ_JBEXRA010000105.1:0-14343 GCF_040612855.1 Streptomyces sp. NPDC006332 | reverse complement strand
GTGTGCCCCGGTGCTGGCCGGGCGGCGCGCGGGGGCTCTCTTTCTGCCCGTCTGGGGGGGGGCCGGGCGTCGGGTTGTCCGTCGCGCCACCAGAAGGGGTGAACGGTCGTAACTTTCCGGTGCGGGTCGCGTTCGGTCGCGCTAAGAGATCATTCGCGAACGTTTCGTCACAGGCGGTCACCCGTCACGGCCGGCTCGCGCCGGGTCGCCCTGCGCCGCGCCGCGAGCTCCGGGTCGAGCGCGGGCACGGCGGCCAGGAGCTGCTGGGTGTACGGGTCCCGCGGATTGTCGTACACCTCGTCGGACGGGCCGGACTCGACGATCCGGCCACGGCGCATCACCGCGACCTGGTCGCTGACCTGGCGCACCACGGCGAGGTCGTGCGCGACGAACACGAGGGCGAGCCCCAGTTCCCGCTGCAACTCCCCGAGCAGGGCGACCACCTGGGCCTGGGTGGTGACGTCCAGCGCGGACACCGGCTCGTCGCAGACGATGACCCGCGGGTCGGCCGCGAGCGCCCGCGCGATGCCCACGCGCTGCCGCTGTCCGCCGCTGAACTCGTGCGGATAGCGGTCGTAGTGCGCTGCTTCGAGCCCCACGCGCTCCAGCAGTTCCGTCACCCGCCCCCGGATGCGCCCCTCGTCGCTCCCCCGCTCCCGGTTTCGTCCGGGCAGGGAGCTCCCCTGCCCGCGCGCCCGCAACGGGTCGGCTATCGACTCGCCCACACTGCGGCGCGGGTTGAGGGAGGAGACCGGGTCCTGGAAGACCATCTGTACGGCGGGACGCACTCCCACGCGCGGCTGCCCCTCGTATCGCACCTCCCCCGCCGTCGGCTCCAGGAGACCGACGAGCATCCGGCCCAGGGTGGTCTTGCCGCTGCCGCTCTCGCCCACGATGCCGAGGGTCTCGCCCCGGCGGATGGTCACCGACACGTCGTCCACGGCGGCGAACGCCCGCTTCCCGCGCCCGAATTCGCGCCGCAGTCCCCTCGCCTCCAGGACGACCTCGCCGGGCGCCCGGGAGGGGGCGCGGGGCGCGTCCACGCGCGGGACCGCGTCCAGGAGTTCGCGGGTGTACTGCTGCGCGGGCGCCCGCAGCACGGCTTGGACGGGCCCGTGCTCGACGGCCCGCCCGTGCCGCATGACGAGGACCTCGTCGACGCTCTCGGCGGCGACGCCCACGTCGTGCGTGACGAGCAGCAGTCCCATGCCGCTCTCCTCGCGCAGCGTGTGCAGCAGATCGAGGATCTGGGCCTGGACGGTCACGTCGAGCGCGGTCGTCGGCTCGTCGGCGATCAGCAGTTCTGGTTCGCAGGCCAGCGCCATGGCGATGAGGGCACGCTGCCGCATGCCGCCGCTGAACTCGTGCGGACGGGAACGGGACCGCCGTACCGCCTCCGGGATTCCCACCCGGTCGAGCACCTCGACGGCACGCGCGCGTGCCGCTCGCCGTGACGCCCGGGTGTGCACGCGGTACACCTCGGCGATCTGGTCACCGATCGCGTAGTACGGGTCGAGGGACGACAGCGGGTCCTGGAAGACCATGGCGGCCTTCGCGCCCCGCAGCCGCCGCAACTCCTCGTCGGAGGCGGCCCGTACGTCCGTCCCGGCCACCCGGACCGAGCCGTCGACCCGCGCGCCCGTGCCGCGGTGCAGGCCCAGCAGGGCCGAGGCGACCGTGGACTTGCCGGAGCCGGACTCGCCGACCAGGGCGAGCGCGGCGCCCCGCTCCAGCCGGAAGGAGAGCCCGTCGACCGCGCGCAGCTCGCCGAACTCGACGGTCAGGTCCCGCACCTCGACGAGGCCGGGCGAGGGAGCCTTCTGGGAGTCGCTCACGTCAGTACCACCCGTCGGTCGGCCACCGCGTACAGCACGTCCGCGACGGCGTTGGCGACGACCACGAAGAAGCCGATGACCAGGACCATGCCGACGACCACCGGCAGGTCGACCACATTGACGGCATGGACCAGTTCCTGTCCGATGCCGGGCAGGCCGAACAGTGTCTCGGTGAGCACCGCGCCGCCGACCGCGCTGCCGAAGTTGTTGGCGTTCAGCGCGATGACGGGGGCGAACGCCCCGCGCAGCGCGTGTCGCCCGATGATCGACCGTTCGCCGACGCCGTAAGCCCGGAAGGTGCGGATGTGGTCCTCGGCCAGCGTCTCCAGCATCGACGCCCTGGTCAGCCGGGCGAACGCGGCGGCCTCGATGAGGGCGAGCGAGAGCCAGGGCAGCAGCAGGTTCCACGCCCACTGTTCGGGGTCGTCGGTGAGGGCGACGTACTGCGGGAAGGGCAGCAGCTCCAGTTGGCCGCAGACGACGATCATCAGGACCAGGCCGATGACGAACACGGGCGTGGCCACGCCCGCGAGCGTGAGGCCGGTCAGGAACCGCTCGGTGAGCCGGCCGCGCCGCCACGCCGACAGCACTCCGGTGCCGACGCCGAGGATCAGCCACAGCACCATGGCGCCGAACACGAGCGACAGGCTGACCGGCAGCTTCGCCAGGATGAGCCGGGTGACCTGCTGGTCGCTCTGGTACGACAGCCCGAGGCAGGGCGCCGAGCAGTGCTGGACGGAGGTGCCCGTGGAGTAGTCCTGGCCGGCGACGATGCCCTGCAGGAAGTGCCAGTAGCGCACGTACAGCGGGTCGCTGAGGTGCAGTTGCTCCGCCACCTGCTGCACCTGGGCGGGCGAGCAGCGCGGGCCGCAGGTGATCTGGGCGACGTTGCCGGGGGTGACGTAGAAGACGGCGTAGATGATCACCGAGATGGCGAACAGGGTGACGACGACACCGAGGACGCGCCGCAGGAGGAAACCGCCGAAGCCGTTCACAGCGCGCCTCCCTGGTCCGCCTTGGCCTCCTGCTTGCGTCCCGCGCCGACCCGCAGGCGTGAGGCCGCGCGGGGATCCAGGGCGGTGCGGACACCGTCGCCGAGGACGGTCAGCGCGAGGACGGTCACGAAGAGGGCGCCCGCGGGCAGCAGCAGGTACTGCGGGGCGGCCTGGTACCAGACGTCGGCGGCGGTGAGCATCTGCCCCCAGGACGGCGTCGGCGGCTTCACCCCGACGCCGAGGAACGACAGCGACGCCTCGACGGTGATGTTGATCGGCACCAGGAGCGCGGCGTACGTGATGACCGGCGCGGCAAGGCCCGGCAGCAGCTCACGCCGGGCGATCCGCCAGGTGCCCCAGCCGCTGAGCCGGGCCGCGGAGACGTAGTCGAGTTCCTTGAGGGTGAGCGTCTGGGCGCGCACGATCTTCGCGGTGGTGCCCCAGGCGACCAGGCCGATGACGAGGGCGACCAGTACGGGGCGCGGGAAGCCGGCGGGGACGATCGCGAGCAGCGCCAACGACATGATCATCAGGGGCAGGGCGACGATGATGTCGGTGATCCGGCTCAGCAGTTGATCGACCCACCGGTTGCCGAGCGCGGCGGCGGCACCCACGAGGACGCCGATGGCGACCTGCACCAGGGTCGCCGCGAGGGCCACCCCGAGGGAGACGCGCGCGCCGTACACGAGACGCGCGAACAGGTCGCGGCCGGTCTGCGGTTCGATGCCGAGCCAGTGGTCGGCGCCGATGCCGCCGAGGGATCCGACGGGCACGCCCCCGCGCGCCGAATCCACCAGGGACGGGTGGTAGGTGGTCGGGTCCTGGCCCTCGATGGCCGTGAGCAGCGGCGCGGCGAGCGCGACCAGGACGAGCAGCGCGACGACGACCGCCGCGACGAGGGCGGCTCGCTGCGCGCGCAGCCGCCGCCAGAACTGACGGGCCCCGGAGGCCCCCGGGACGACGATGTCCGTCCCGGGGGCCTGGGAGGCGGCAAGTGCCTCACTCATGGCGTTACTTGACCGCGACCTGCGAGATGTCCAGCACACCGGTCCAGTCGCTGATCACGATGTTCTTGACGTTCTCGCCGTACAGCCGCTTGTAGACGGGGTGGAACAGCGGCACGGTCAGCGCCTGTTCGCCGATCTTCTTGTCGAGTGCGCCCCATCGCTTTGCGGCAGCGTCAAGATCCGTCAACTTGTTGATCGCGTCGATCTCGGTGTTGACCGACGTGTCGTCGAGGAAGCCCGTGTTGAAGTTCGCGCCGTCCCTGACGATCTGCCGGCCGTCGAAGATCGGGGCGAGGAAGGGACCGCCCGAGGGCCAGTCGGCGCCCCAGTGGGCGAGGAAGAAGCCCGGCTCGGTCTTCACGTCGTGGATCTTGTCGGAGTAGTCGTTGTCCTCCAGACCCTGCAGCTTGACCGTGATGCCCGCCTTCTTCAGCGCGTCCTGGACCGCGGTCGCGATCTCGGGGCTGGTCTCGAAGTCCTTGCTGTTGGAGTGGGTCAGGGTGACGGTGAGTCCGTTCGGGTGACCGGCCTCCTTCAGCAACGCCTTCGCCTTCGCCGCGTTGCCGGTCTCACCCGCCGGGAACAGGTCGTAGGGCGTGTAGCCGAACGACTTCTGGTCGGGCAGGAAGGTGGTGGCGGGCTCGGCCAGCGCGGATCCGCCGGCCGCGTTGATCACGGACGAGCGGTCGATGGCGTACGAGATCGCCTGCCGCACCTTGGCGTTGTCGAACGGCTTCACGTTCGGGTTGAACGCGAGGTAGTTCGTGTAGCCGAAGTGGCCGGTGCCCACGCGCGCCGCCAGCTGCTTGTCGCCCGACACCTTCGCGAGTTCGGCCGGGCCGAGGTTGGTGTCCGTGGTGACCGCGGCCGCGTCCGCCCCCTGGGACGCCGACAGCCGCTGGTTGATCACGGACGAGTCCAGCCCGGACCGTACGTCGATCTTGTCCGGGTACGCCTTGCGCTCGGCGTCCGTCGAGGCGGACCAGTTCGGGTTGCGCGCCAGGACGAGGTGCTCGCCGTCGTTCTGGTTCGAGACGACCTTGTACGGGCCGGAGGAGACCGGGTGGTCCTCGTACTTCGTTCCGGTGTCCTTGCTCTTCGGGACGGGCGTGAACTGCGTCTGGGTGGCCAGGTAGGGGAACTCGCCCTCGGGCTTGTTCAGATGGAAGACGATGGTCCGCTCGTCCGGCGTCTCGATCGCCGAGAGCCCCTTCTTGTCCTTGTAGGGCCCCTGGTAGTCGGCCGCGCCGACCAGCCAGTCCCGCAGGTAGGGGGCGCCACCGGAGAGCTCGGGGGCGAACGATCGCTCGACGCCGTACTTGATGTCGGCCGAGGTGATCGCCGTGCCGTCCTCGTACTTGAGCCCCTTCTTCAAGGTGTACGTCCAGACGGTCGCGTCCTTGTTGGGGCGCCCGGTGTCGGTGGCGAGGTCCGGAACGACCTCTGCGCCGGCCGCGCCGTTCTCGCGGTTGCGGGTGGTGAGCGTGCGGAACACCAGGGACGGGACGTTTCCGCCGCCGGAGGTGTACAGGCGGGCCGGGTCGAAGTCCTGCTGCGGCTGGGAGTTCAGGACCGTGAGCGTGCCGCCCTTGTGGGGCGCGGAGTCTCCACCGGAGGCCTTGGCATCGTTGTCCTCGGGCCCGCAGGCGGCGGCGCCCGCTGCCAGCACCAGGCTTACGGATACCGCGGCCACGCGGCGCGCTGTGGGGGACGGTGGACGCATCGGGGACGACCTCTCGAAGGGCCAGTCTCGGATCACGAGACGGATTGACAAGGAATGAGACAGAGGTGCACAGACGTCTGCCCCGGCGTCAGGCCGTC
Organism: Streptomyces sp. NPDC006332; assembly: GCF_040612855.1. NCBI lineage: Bacteria > Bacillati > Actinomycetota > Actinomycetes > Kitasatosporales > Streptomycetaceae > Streptomyces > Streptomyces sp. NPDC006332. Next base: position 8,685 of record NZ_JBEXRA010000105.1, on the reverse strand, counting down.
GGAAAATCCGTGACGAAACCCGCGACAAATCCGCGGAGGGAAGGAGAGTTCGCGACGCGCACGCCTGGGGCGAGGGTCAGCGACAGAGAATGTCGGCCACGCAGAGCGGGGTCACGCCGATCAGCGCCAGCTCGATGGCGGCGCGGGCGGAGACGTGACGGGCGGACATGCGCAGCAATATGTACGACTTTTCTGCGCATGTCAATCTGACTCAGCGGCGCCTGTCAATTCCCGGGAAACGGCCAGGGATTGGCCTTGCAGTGGATTCCGTCGTGGTCGAGGAACTTGGTCTGCTGCTGCATGACCGGCGCGAGTTCGCCGTCCTTGTCGCAGCTGACGTGGCCGTTGCCGAGCCGGTGGCCGACCTCGTGGTTGATCAGCATCTGCCGGTACGCGTAGATCCGGTCACCGTACGTCGTGGAGCCCTGAGCCCATCGATACGCGTTGATCATCACGCGCTCGGTGGAGGCCGAGTCGCACGACACGTTGTCCACGGTGGTGTCCAGGTTGGACTTGGCACACCACTCGGCGGTCGTGCCGGGGCTGGCGAGCGTGATCACGAAGTCGGGCTTGCCGGAGTCGACCCGCTCGAAGGTTCGGGCGCCGTCGTGGGCCCAGCTCCGGTTGTCGTTGAGGGTCTTCTGGACGGCCTCCGCGAAGAGTTCACCGTCGAGCCCGAGCCCCTGCTCCACGTCCACCCGGTAGGTGAGCTTCTGCCCCTTGCCGGGTGCCTTGTCGACACCGGGGATCGTGTCGAACCTCCCCGAGGCCTTGAGGGTGGCGCCGAGCGGGTACGTCCGGCCCATCTTCTGCTCGTACGTCAGCGGCGCCGCCTCGGCCGACGGCCGCCCGTCGAGCCGGGAGGCCGAGTCGCGGGCGTCCCGTGCCTGGTCGGTGGCGGTCTGGTTCCCCTGGTCGCTGTGGTCCCGCCCGTCCGCGACCTGGCCGGCCACGATGATGGCGAGCACCGTGGTCACGGCGGCGGCCGCGATGCCGGTGAAGGTCCGCCCCTTGGTGCCCTTGACCTGGGTCGGCTCACCCGTCGGCGGCGCGTCGTCGTCCTCGCCCGCGTCGACGCCCGCGTCCTTCGGCCACGCGGTGACCGAGCCGTAGGGGTCGGATGCGTGCACGGCGATGCGGTCGCCGGGCGCGGGGGCCACAGGGGTGCCGGACGCCCCGGAACGGGGGGCGAAGACGTCGTCGCCCGCCTCGAAGGCGTCGAGGTAGTCCTGACGCGGTCCCGGTCCCTGCCGTGGGGCCGGCCGCTGGCGGGGTACCACCGGCCCGGGGCCGCCCTGCCCGGTACCGGCCCGCCCATTCGACCCACCCCGGCCACCACCGGTTTCCCGCTGCTCGGGATGCCCGCCACGAACCTGGGGCACGCCCGGGGCCGTGGTGCCGTCCGCGAGCCGGGGAAACCCGTGCGCGGGCGTCCCGTCGGGGAACCTCGGGGCTCCCCGCGCGGGTGTCCCGTACCCGGGCGGCGGAACGGCGGCCCGGTTCCGGGCCCGGTTCGCGGTCCGGTCCCGGCCGCTCGTCACATCCCAGCCGTTGTCATTGCCGTCACTGTTGTCGCTGTTGCCGCCGTTGTCACCGCTGTCACCCCTGGGGGCACTCTCCGGGACAGGCCCACGTCGACTGTGGCGTCCCACGCCGCGCCTCAGCTCCCCGCGCCAGTAGTACTCGCCATCCCGGCGTCCCCGTCGGGGACGCCCGCCCTGCCGCCGGCGGCCGCCGTGTCCGTGAGGAGATCACGGAACGCGGCCGCCAGGGTCTCCGGGTATTCCATCATTGCCACGTGCCCCGCCTCCGGCAGGGTCAGCAGACGGGAGTCACGGAACGCGCGGGCCGCCTTCCGCGCCATGCGGAAGCCCACGAGTTGGTCCCGGCCGCCGTAGACGAGGAGCGTCGGGGCGAGGACACGTTCGGCCTGGCGCCACAGCGCGTGCTGGCCGCCCAGGGTGTACGCGTTCACCAGCCCGCGCGCGGAGCGCGTCATCGCGTCCCAGAAGTACGGCAGGCGCAGCCGCCGCTCCATCTCCTCCACCGCGTACCGGAAGCCCTCCGGCGTCACCTGCCCCGGGTCGCCGTAGCACAGGGCCGTGACCCCGCGGACCCGCTGCTCGGCCGTCCACTCCTTGGTGAACCGGGTGAAGAGTCCCGCCACGCCGGGCACCGCGAGCAGTCCGGTCGGCACGGCGGTTCGCTGGATCCGGATCTCCGGCAGCGCCGGCGAGACGAGCGTGAGCGTGCGGACGAGATCGGGTCGCACCGCGGCCACCCGCGTGGCGACCGCGCCGCCGAGGGAGTTCCCCAGGAGGTGCACCGGACCGCGTCCCGACGCGTCGAGGTAGCGGATGACCGCGCGGGCGTGCCCGCTGATCGAGTAGTCACCGTCGTCCGGCGGCGGGGAGTCGCCGAAGCCCGGCAGATCGACGGCCTCGCTGTCGACGGTGTCCTGCAACTGCTCCATCAACGCGGACCAGTTCTGCGAGGAACCGCCCAGTCCATGGACGCACAGAGCGGGTGGCAGACCGGCGCGCTCCGGCGGCCTCGACCGGACCGTCAACGTGATCCCGGGCAGTCCGACCGACCTCAGGCGCTCGCCGTCCGCGACCCGGACGGGCGCCACCTTGGGGAGCACATTGGCGGGCGGCACGAACGGCAGCTCGGTCGAAGACATGCGGCAATGTTACGAGACGATCACGCGGTGATTCGTGTGTTCGCCGTCACAAGCTGACATGTTCACCGACAAACGTGCGGACCGGCCCGGATCAATGGCGTACAGATCGTGTGTCTCCTACCCTCGTACGCAGGGCACCCGCATGTAGCCCCCTGTGCGCATCAGGGACGTTCTAGGAAGGGAGCCCCCCATGACCGTCGACCCCACCGATCCCGAGACCTTCGCGGTCGAGGACATCGAGAACGACGAGGAAATCGGCGTCGAGGCCCCCGAGGTCGACGCGGCCGAACAGCACACCGCCGTCCAGCCGGACCGCGACGATCCACTGACCGGCGTGGACCCGGCCCGCGGGGACGAGGCCGATCTCATCGAACAGGCCCGGGTCGTCTCCCTCGACGAGGACGACTATCGATGACCGCGCCGATGGTTCGACCATCGATGACCGTGCGGATGGCTCGCCGCTGAACAGGAGTGGTGCGCCCTGTTGCCCGTTACATCACGTTTTGAAACCTTCTGCACGGCTTTCGCCACCGTCCGGTCCGTGAAATTCTGCGCTCGCAGCGCGCACACCACGGTTACCGAAAAGTACGATGGCCGCGCGGCGCACACCGCACGTGGACGACTTTGGGAGGCGGCGTGACAGCCATCGAGCAGACAGAGGCAGCGCGCCCGCGAGGCACGCGCCTGCCGCGCCGTGCCCGACGGAACCAACTGCTGGGCGCCGCCCAGGAGGTTTTCGTGGCGCAGGGCTACCACTCCGCCGCGATGGACGACATCGCCGAGCGCGCCGGCGTCAGCAAGCCGGTGCTCTACCAGCACTTCCCGGGCAAGCTCGACCTGTACCTGGCGCTGCTGGACCAGCACTGCGAGTCCCTGATCCAGTCCGTACGGAACGCGCTCGCGTCGACGACGGACAACAAGCAGCGCGTCCGGGCCACCATGGACGCCTATTTCGCGTACGTCGAGGACGACGGCGGCGCCTTCCGCCTGGTCTTCGAGTCGGACCTGACGAACGAGCCCGCGGTGCGTGCTCGCGTCGACAAGGTCACCACCGAGTGCGCCGAGGCGATCAGCGAGGTCATCGCCGAGGACACCGGCCTCTCCCGCGCGGAGTCGATGCTGCTCGCGTCTGGCCTGGGCGGTCTCGCGCAGGTGGTGGCCCGTTCCTGGCTGCACAGCGACCGCAGCGTCCCGCGCGACCAGGCGGTCCAGCTGCTGGCGTCGCTGGCCTGGCGGGGCATCGCGGGCTTCCCGCTGCACGGCGCCGACCACCACTGAGTCGCACCCGCGCGTGCGGGGTTTTGTTCCCACCCGTTGTTCGCTCCTGGCGTTCCCGGGCGGAGCATGCACGTCCTCCCGCCGGGCTAATGTGTGCTGGTACGGCGCGGAAGGTCGCGCACTTCACTGACCGTCGGAGGGACATAGCCGTGGAGGTCAAGATCGGCGTGCAGCACGCACCCCGCGAGATCGTTCTGGAGAGCGGTCAGAGTGCCGAGGACGTCGAACGGGCGGTGGCCGAGGCTCTGTCGGGCAAGTCCCAGCTGCTGAGCCTCGTGGACGAGCACGGCCGCAAGGTCCTCGTGCCGGCCGACCGTCTCGCCTACGTCGAACTCGGCGAGCCGGCCCCCCGCAAGGTGGGATTCGGCGCGCTGTAGTACCAGCGAGTCACTCGCGCCTCGCGCGACGGGAGGGGCCCGGCGACCATGTGTCGCCGGGCCCCTCCCGAATTTCCCCTCCGCATATGGAGTACAAGCGGCACACAGAGGAGGATTGCATTCCGCAGGTCACGGGTAAGACGGGCTACGAACGTGACGCGCAGTGCGGCCGTGTGGGAGGGACCCCATGATGTTGTTGGAAGCGCTCGGCTCCGCTCTGCTCGGTCTGCTGCTGGCGGGGGCGGCGATCCACCGGCTGTCCCACCGCCTGCCGACCCGCTCCCTGGTCCTCGCGACCGGGGTCGCCGGAGCCCTGTGCGGCGCCTTCGTCACCCACAGCGCGCTTGACGCCGGAGGTGTTCTGCTGCCCCTGGTGGGCGCGGCGGTCGTCTCCGCGGCCTCGCTGTCGCTGCTGCTGCGCCCCGGGGGAAGACTCCGCCGCCGATCGGCGACCGCCTGACCGATCGCCGATCGCGGCGTCCATTCCGATCCCGGCACCCCGCGACGCGCCACGGGGCAGGCCCCAGGAACACCCGGGGCAGGGACGGGACCTGAAACGTCTAGGCCGCCAGCCCCAGCGCCGCCATCCGCTTGGTGTGGGCCTCGGTGATGCGGGAGAACATCCGGCCCACCTCGGCGAGGTCGAAGCCGTCCGCGACACCGCCCACGAGCATCGTCGACAGGGCGTCCCGGTCGGCCACCACCCGCTGGGACTGCGACAGCGCCTCGCCCATCAGCCGCCGTGCCCACAGCGCGAGCCGCCCCCCGACGCGCGGCTCCGCGTCGATCGCGGCGCGCACCTTCTCCACGGCGAAGCCGGCGTGACCGGTGTCGTCGAGGACGGCGAGGACGAGTTCCCGGGTGTCCGCGTCGAGGCGGGCGGCGACCTCGCGGTAGAAGTCACTGGCGATCGAGTCGCCGACATACGCCTTGACCAGGCCCTCCAGCCAGTCGGACGGTGCCGTCTGCTTGTGGAAGCCGTCGAGCGCGGCGACGAACGGCTCCATCGCGAGGGTCGGCTCCTCGCCGATCTCCGTGAGCCGGTCGCGCAGCTTCTCGTAGTGGTGGAACTCGGCCGACGCCATCTTCGCGAGCTCCGCCTTGTCCGCCAGCGTCGGCGCCAGCTTGGCATCCTCCGCGAGCCGCTCGAAGGCCGCCAGCTCCCCGTACGCGAGAGCGCCGAGCAGGTCCACGACCGCCGCGCGGTACTGCGGGTCGGCGCAGGCCCGGGACCAGTCCTGGGCAGCGACTCCGGTGACCTCGGGGGTAACGTCTGCGGGTGCGTCGGAGGTGTTGTCAGGCGTCGTCATGAAGCGCACAATAGCTGGCCCGCCGCACCACGGAAGTCCCTGGTCAATCAGTGTGACAACGGCTACGTGACCAAATCGGCCATCGCATGTGCGCGATTCCGGGGTATGGTGGTAATGCGCCCGCTGAGGACTTTGACGTATCTCGACGGGCTGCACGCATGAGGATGCCCGGTCGGTGGCCCGATCGGCTCCGACCCGACAGCCCTCCTCGTCCGCACGGCGCAATGCGTACGGAATCCGGAGGGGGACCCTCAGCGGTACGAGCGCTAGAGCGTCGGCAGTGGTCCCGTGCCATACGGCTTGCCCGTAAGGCAGTCGACGTCCCCAGCACGGTCTTGGACGACCCCCGAGCTCGCCTCGCACCGCCCACACAGAAGAGGCAGCACCCTGACTACGACCTTCCGGGAGCTCGGGATTCTTCCCGAGACCGCCGAGGCCCTCGAAGCCGTCGGCATCATCACCCCCTTCCCCATCCAGGAGATGACCCTTCCCGTCGCCCTCTCCGGCACGGACGTCATCGGCCAGGCCAAGACCGGCACCGGCAAGACGCTCGGCTTCGGCCTCCCGCTCCTCGAGCGCGTCACCGTCCCCGCCGACGTGGAGGCCCGGCGCGCCCAGCCCGAGGACCTCACCGACGCCCCCCAGGCGCTCGTCGTCGTCCCCACCCGCGAGCTGTGCACGCAGGTCACCAACGACCTGCTGACCGCGGGCAAGGTGCGCAACGTACGCGTTCTCGCGATCTACGGCGGCCGGGCCTACGAGCCTCAGGTCGAGGCCCTCAAGCGGGGCGTCGACGTCGTCGTCGGCACCCCGGGCCGCCTGCTGGACCTCGCGGGCCAGAAGAAGCTCAACCTCAAGCACATCAAGTCGCTCGTCCTCGACGAGGCCGACGAGATGCTCGACCTTGGGTTCCTGCCCGACGTCGAGAAGATCATCAACATGCTTCCGGTCAAGCGCCAGACCATGCTGTTCTCGGCGACCATGCCGGGCGCGGTCATCGGGCTCGCCCGCCGCTACATGTCGCAGCCCACGCACATCAACGCCACGTCGCCGGACGACGCGGGCCGGACCGTCGCGAACACCAAGCAGCACGTGTACCGCGCGCACAACATGGACAAGCCCGAGATGGTCGCGCGCATACTGCAGGCCGACGGCCGGGGACTGGTCATGGTCTTCTGCCGTACGAAGCGCACCGCGGCCGACCTCGCCGACCAGCTCCAGCAGCGCGGCTTCGCCGCCGGCGCGGTCCACGGCGACCTCGGCCAGGGCGCTCGTGAGCAGGCCTTGCGCGCCTTCCGCAACGGCAAGGTGGACGTCCTCGTCTGCACCGACGTCGCCGCGCGCGGTATCGACGTCGAAGGCGTGACGCACGTCATCAACTACCAGTCGCCGGAAGACGAGAAGACGTACCTGCACCGCATCGGCCGTACCGGCCGCGCGGGCGCCAAGGGCATCGCGGTCACGCTGGTCGACTGGGACGACATCCCTCGCTGGCAGCTCATCAACAAGGCGCTGGAGCTCGACTTCAGCGACCCGCCGGAGACGTACTCCACCTCCCCGCACTTCTACGAGGAGCTCAGCATTCCCGCGGGCACGAAGGGTGTGCTGCCGCGTACCGAGCGCACCCGCGCCGGGCTCGACGCGGAGGAGCTGGAGGACCTGGGTGAGCCGGGCGGGCGCGGTCCGCGCGGTCGCGGCGACCGGAACGGTCGCGGTGGCCGCAGTGGCCAGGGCGACCGAGGTGGCCGGGGTGGCCGGGGCGAGCGCAACGCCCGGGACGAGTCCCGGTCCGCCGACGGCGAGCGTGCGGCCCGTACGCCGCGTCGTCGCCGTCGTACCCGCGGTGGTACTCCGCTGGACGCCACGGCGTCCGCCGCGACGACCGAGACGCTCGCGCCGGAGGAGAGCGCCACGGCGGTCTCGGCCGGAACGGCCGTTCCCACGGAGGACGCGACCGCGACGACTCGTACCCCGCGCCGTCGCCGCCGGACCCGTCATGGCGCTCAGGGCGACGCCGTACCGGCGGCCACGGCCGTCGAAGCCGTGGCGCCCGAGGTGACCGCGGAGGCGGCCGTCGCGACGGCCGAGGGCACCCTCGCCCCGGACTCCGGGGAGGCCCCGGCGCCGTCGCGTCGCCGCCGTACCCGCAAGTCCGCGGAGACGGCAGTCACTTCGGCCGAGCCGGCCACGCCGGTGACCCCGGAGACCGTCACGGACACGGCGCAGGCGCCCCAGGCGACGACGGTGTCAAATCCCGAGGCTCCCGCCACCAAGCCCCGCCGCCGCACCCGCAAGGCGACGACGACGGCTGCCGCGGCCGAGGCCGCGGTTGACACCGCGGAGGGCGCCACTGAGGTGGCCGCCGACGCTGTGGAGGCTGTGGAGACCAAGCCCCGCCGCCGCACCCGCAAGGCGATCGTGGCTCCCGCCGAGGCCGCCCTCGACACCGCGGAGGCCACGGAGGCCAAGCCGCGTCGTCGTACCCGCAAGGCCGCCGAGCCCGTGGCGGCCGTCACCGCCGAGATCCCGGCTCAGACGGCCCAGGAGCCGGAACCCACCGAGGCCAAGCCGCGCCGTACGCGCAAGACCACGGCGTCGGCCGAAACCGCCGTGGACACCGCCGAGGGCACCGAGGCCAAGCCCAAGGCGCGCCGGACCCGCAAGACGGCCGAGCCCACCGCCACGGCGGAGACCGCGGACACCGGCGAGGCCAAGCCCCGCCGCACCCGCAAAACCGCCGCCACCGCCGAAGCAGCCGTGGACACCGCCGAAGGCACGGCCACCAAGCCGCGCCGCACGCGCAAAACCGCCGCGTCGGCCGACACGGCAAAGACGGAAACCGAGGCCGAGCCGACCGCGACCAAGCCGCGCCGGACCCGCAAGACCACGGCCTCGCCCGAAACCGCCGTGGACACCGCCGAGGGCACCGAGGCCAAGCCCAAGCACGGGTGACTCGGCGCGGCGGCTGGGCAACGAGCCCCTCTTCCAGGAGCTCGGCATGGAGAACGTCGCCGCGCTGAACATGGCGTTCGGCGAG
>NZ_JBEXRA010000104.1:0-14917 GCF_040612855.1 Streptomyces sp. NPDC006332 | reverse complement strand
CTCCAGAGAGCCGATGAGCCCGCCGCCGATGTCGTCCCCGAACGTGAGGGAGTATCCAGCGGCAACCACCACTGGGGTCAGGACTGCCTGATCAGGGGTTGGCGCAGATCGCGTACACGCTGATGCCGACGCTGGAGTAGCCGTCCTGTCGGCCGAGGGCGATCCAGCCGGTGCCGTCGGGGGTGGGGAAGCTGCCGACCAGTACGGCGCCGTTGCCCTGGGCCTCGGCGCCGCCGCCGATGACCCTCTTGCCCGACGGGCAGTAGAGGGTCCGGCGCTGGAAGTTGGGCACGTTGGCGTTGGGGAGCTGGACGATCTGGTAGCCGTCCACGCCCGCGGCCCGCACCGGCGCCTCGGCCGCGACCGCCTGGCTGTCGGCGGTCTCGCCGGCGGTGGCCTGGGCGGCCCAGCCGACTCCGGACACCAGGGCCAGGGCCAGAACGCCCGCGCCGATCGCCTGCTTGCCTCGCATACGCATGTCCTTCCGTCAGGAGGCCCCGGAGAAGCGGAGTCCTCTCACCGGCCATCGTCACGGCGCTGCTCGGCGAATAGGTAGGAAATCCCCCTAAACGCCACGATGGTGTGGACAGAGGGCAAAGGGGGCTCACTGTCAGGGGGGGGCGCCGTTCGGGCGCGCGGGGGCATGACCAAGTAACCGCCGAAAGAGCGTATTTGACGTCCCCTCATGAACACCTGCACGCTGGCTGTGTCCGGATTGCACCAGCGAAGGATGAGGGGCCAGATGCTCACTACGTCGAATACTCCGGGACGAGTCACCGCTGTCTGTCTCGGGTCGGCTCTCCTGCTTGGCGCTGTCACAGCCACCGAAGCGCAGGCCGAAGACAGGGTGACATGGGCTCACCCCGGTTATTCGAATTCTGGAAACAGCTACGTCAACGCCGGACGTGCCAGTTTCGCGAGCCATGGAGACGCGTTCGGCATCCACGACGACGCCAAGGACGGGTTCGGCCTGGTTCTGGAGGTCCATGCGACCAAGGCCAACGGAACGGCGCTCGACGGCGCCCACTACTACTACCGCGGCGGTGGGACCGCGGACCGGAATTTTCTGGTCAAGGACCTCGAAGAGGGTTCCGAGGTCAAATTCCGCCTCTGTATGGAGAACAACGGCGGTGACACGGAGTTCGCCTGCGGCGACTGGAGTCACACTCCGGCCTGAGCCGGCCCGGCGCCTGGTTCCTATCCAGAATGCCCCGGCGCGAGGCCGGCATCAACGACGTGCCCATCGAGGAGGAGCAGCGGTGCATCCACGGTCCACGGCCCGCTGCCCAGCGGGGGCTGGCCCTGCCGCTTGAGTAGGGTGCGCGGGTGACCGCACAAGCCCGCAAACCCTTCCTCTACGTCGTCGTCTGCGCCGCCGGGATCGCGGCGGACGTCGGCAGGCTGATCACCGCCGCCCAGGATCGGGACTGGGAGGTCGGTGTCATCGCGACGCCCGTCGCCATGAACGGCTTCTTCGACACCGCCGCCGTCGAGGCGCTCACCGGACGACGGATCCGCTCCGCCTGGCGCACCCCCGGCGACCCGCGCCCCTTCCCGCCGCCCGACGCCGTGGTCGTCGCGCCGGCCACCTTCAACACGATCAACAAGTGGGCGGCCGGACTCGCCGACACCCTCGCAGTGGCCACCCTGTGCGAGGCCTACGGCCTGGGCGTCCCGGTCGCGGTACTCCCGTGCGTGGCCGACGCGCTGGCCGCCCATCCCGCCTACCGGGACAGTCTGATACGGCTGCGGAAGATGGACGTGAGGTTCGGTGAGCCGTACTCCGGTGAGGCGGGGGAGGACGGCGGGCGGCCCGACTTCGGGTGGGAACGGGCGCTGCACCTGCTGACCTGAGGGGAACGGTCGTACGCTCCCCTTCGTACCCTCGTACCTTCGTACCCATCCCGACGGCAGGAGCAGCAACGATGCAGTACGTGAAGCTCGGTTCGACGGGCCTGGACGTGTCGCGGATCAGTCTGGGCTGCATGACCTACGGCCTGCCCGACCGCGGCGCGCACGAGTGGACCCTCGACGAGGAGGCGTCGCGTCCGCTCATCCGTCAGGCTCTGGAGGCCGGGATCAACTTCTTCGACACCGCGAACGTCTACTCCGACGGCACCAGCGAGGAGATCGTCGGCAGGGCGCTCGCCGAGTTCGTCCAGCGTGACGACGTGGTGCTCGCCACCAAGGTGAACGGGCGCATGCGGCCCGGACCCAACGGCGCCGGGCTGTCCCGCAAGGCCATCATGACCGAGATCGACCACAGCCTCACCCGGCTCGGCACCGACTACGTCGACCTCTACCAGATCCACCGCTACGACCCGCACACCCCGGTCGAGGAAACCATGGAGGCGCTGCACGACCTGGTGAAGGCGGGCAAGGTCCGCTACATCGGGGCGAGTTCGATGTACGCCTGGCAGTTCTCCAAGATGCAGTACACGGCCGAGCGGCACGGCTGGACAAAATTCGTGTCCATGCAGAACCACTACAACCTCCTCTACCGCGAGGAGGAGCGGGAGATGCTGCCACTCTGCGCGGACCAGGGCGTGAGCACACTGCCGTGGAGCCCGCTCGCCCGCGGGCGCCTGACCCGGGACTGGGGGACGGTGACCGAGCGCAGCGCCAGCGACGACTTCGGCGGCCGGCTCTACCAGGAGGGCGACCGCTCCATCGTCGAGGCCGTCACCCGTATCGCGGACGACCGTGGGGTCCCGCGCGCCCAAGTCGCCCTCGCCTGGCTGTTGCAGCGGGACACGGTGGCCGCCCCGATCGTCGGCGCGGCCAAGCCACGGCACATCGAGGACGCCGTGGCCGCCGTCGAACTCGAACTCAGCGACAAGGAGATCGAGGAGCTCGAACAGCCGTACACGGCACGCCCGATCAGCGGCCACTGAGCCCTGTCTGTCCGCCCCTCCCCGTCGGGCAGAGGGGATTCAGTGCGGACCGTGCGGTGCGAATTCCGTGCCGCACGGGCCCGCGCCCTCGCTCTGCGGCAGCGGTACCCGTTCGCCGCTCATCGACAGCGTGCGGTAGAAGTGCCCGATACGCTCGGTGGAACGCCCCACGTAGTGCCCGATGAACGACCGACGGAACCGGTCGGACGTGCGGTTGGGCTGCGAGCCGTGCACCAGGCTGCCGTTGAAGAACAGCACGTCCCCCGGCCGCATGTCGACCGGCGCGGCCGCGAGCCCCGGCGGCGGGGGCACGTACTCCCGGGCGAACGACAACTCCTCGTCCGCCTCCTCGGGGCAGAACACCTCCATCCGGTGGGTGCGGGGCACGACCTCCAGACCGCCGTTGTCCCGGTCGATCTCGTCGCAGGCGATCCACGCCGCCACACACGTGCCCGGCTCGACCCGCAGGTAGAAGTTGTCCTGGTGCAGCGCCTGCCCCCGGGCCCCCGGCGGCTTGAAGTAGAACATGCTCTGCGCGGCCAGCACCTCCTCGCCGAGCAGCGTCTCCAGCACGGAGCGCAGCCGTGGGTCCAGCAGTACGCTCCGCGCGAGACCGTTGAACTCGTGCGGCTGCATCACCCGCGGATACCGGTGCAGCGGATCCGCCGAGTCCCGGGGCTCGAAGTGCCCCGGCACCCGCCCCGCCGCGTGCAGCGCCGCGAACTCGGCGCACAACCGGTCGATCTCGTCGTACCCGAACAGACCCCGCACCACGGTGAAGCCGTCCTTGGCGAACGCCCGCCGCCCCGCCTCGGGCAGGATGGGCACGTCGGCGGTGCTGTTGTCCGTGACTGTCATTCGTCCGCTCCTCGGTCGGGTGCCGTCGCTTCGACGCTAGGCCGCCGCCCGCCGAAGGGGGATGCTCGTGACCGCTGACGGATTGCCCAGGGCTGCCGCACCCGGTGACCCCGCCCCGCCGCCCGGCCTGGTGGTGGTCGGCCGCTACGACCAGCCCCCGGGGTACGGCGTCAACCGGCCGTCCGGTGCGGACAGCTGGCTCTTCATCTGGACGACCGGCGGACAGGGGCGGCTGAGCCAAGGAGAGACGCGGACGCGGACGGGTGCCGGGGACCTGGTGGTGCTCGCCCCGGGCGTCCGGCACGACTACGGCGTCGCGACGGGCGCCCGGCACTGGCGGTTCTGGTGGGCGCACTGCCGGGCCCGACCGTCCTGGCCGGCCTGGCTGGGTCCGTACGCCACCGGCGACGGCCTGCACGTGATCACCCCGACCCCGGCCACCGTGCACGACCGGATCGACGCCGCGTTCGGCCGGATGCTCTCGGACGCCCGCTGGACGGGCACCGGGGCGCCGCCCGTGACGGAGGACGACCGGGGACAGGTCGCGGTGGCGCACGGCACCGCGGCCCGTGAACTCGCCCTCTGCGCGCTGGAGGAGGTCGTCCTGCTCACCACCGGAGCCGACCGCGCACCGTCACCCCGGCCCGGAGTCGACCCCCGGGTGCGCCGTGCCCAGGAGCTGATCGCGGCCGACCCGGGAGCCCCGCACACCGTCCGCTCGCTCGCCGCCGAGGTGGCGCTGTCCCCCTCCCGGTTCGCGCACCTGTTCTCCGGGCAGCTCGGTCGCTCGCCGATGCGTGAACTGCGCGAGGCGCGGCTGCGGCACGCCGCCCTGCTGCTGGAGGGCACCGACCTGCCCGTGGAACGCGTGGCAGCCGCCTGCGGCTTCGCGAGCCCCTGCCACTTCAACCGGGTCTTCCGCGAGCGCTACGGTCTGCCACCCGGCGGTTACCGGTCGAGTGGCCCAATGGTTTGGACCCGGTCCGCGTAGTCGGCCGGAATCCGCGCTGGATGGGCCGTCCAATGGTTTGAGCGGCCCGCGGTCGACTGGATGTCATTTCCGGATACGGCATCACTGATGCCGGGTCGATCCTTGGCGGCTCCAGGGTTGACACTTCGTCAAATCCCTTCGACGCGCACGCAATGCACAAAACCGCGTGATCTCTTGTTACAACTCAGTGGCCTGTGCAAAGGTGTGCGAGGTCGACGCACGGACACCCATGTCTCCTCTGTGCGTACGAGGCCGCTCCCGTTCGCTCCCCACCGCTTCAAAAGAGCCGTCATGGCGGGCGTACGATATCCGAACCTTGTGCGGATTGACCCCGTCGCTCAGCCGACGGCACCGCATACCCGTTGGTATGGAATTTGTGCAGTTTGTCCTCGGAGGAATGCCGCAGTGAATAGCGCAGGGCCGTCGAATTCCCCGACTCCCGCTCGCCCGAGCGATGCCACGGACGAGCAGCTGAGCGCCGAGCTCAAGAAGTGGAGTGGGGCGACACCCGCGCTGCAACCCGTCGGCGAACTCCTCGACCGGCACTGGGAAGCGGCCTTCGCCTACGCCAGGCTGTGCACCGACGGCCCGCGTCCGGCGGGCATGCTCACCACCGCCGCGTTCACCCGGCTCTTCGGGGAATCCCTGCGCCAGACCGGGCCGAGCTCCGCCTGGCGGCCCCACCTCTTGGTCACCGTGCGCCGGATCGCGGCGGAATGGGACACCGACCACAGACGTGAACAGCTGCACCCGGAACTGAGAACCGACGGCAGCGGTGACATGATCGCCGCCCGCATGCTGCCGCCCGCGAACCGCCGGATGCTGTCCGGGGCGTTCCAGCGGCTGCCCCAGTCGGCCCGCTGCCTGCTCTGGCACACCGAGGTCGAGGCGGAACCGCTCGTCATACCCGCCGCGCTGCTCGGCCTCGACGAGGAGGGTGCGCACGTCGAACTGCGGCGGGCCCGTGAGCGGTTGCGCGAGGAATGCCTCCAGGTCCACCGTGAGCTCGCCCCCGAGCAGGAGTGCCGGCACTATCTGCGGCTGCTGGACGTGACCTACCGTCGTCGCGGCGTCGACGTGGACGCCGATCTGCGTGCGCACCTGGGGTGGTGCATGCACTGCCGGGACACCGCGGACCAACTGCACCAGTTCAACGAGGGCCTCGGCGTCGCGCTCGCCGAAGCGGTACTCCCCTGGGGCGCCCAGGCCTACGTGGAGTCACGCGCGCGCGTGCACGCCGTCCCGGACGGGACGATGACGCCGCCCGCGCCGGTCCCGGACGCGTTCTTCGGCGCGAGGCCCCACACCCCCACCCCGGAACCCGCGTTCGCGGGCGAGAACTTCGCGCCCTTCGCGCCCGCTGCCGCGCCCTTGACGCCCGCTCCCGTGCCCTCCCCTCCGGAGACCGGCGACCGCACGGGCAGCCGTGCCGGCACCCGGGCCCGCTCGCGGAGCGCCTCGCGCGGGTCGTCCGCCCACAAGTCACCCCGTCGCGCCTCCCGCCGCCGTGCTTCGCGCCGCAATCTCACCGCGGCCGTCCTCACCGTCAGTGGGCTGGTCGTCCTGCCGCTGGTCCTGTGGTCGTCACTCGGCTCCTCGGACGGTACTCCGCAGGCCGACGACCTCTCCGCCGAGCCCGGCACCGGGTCGGGCAACTCGACGTCCGACCCGTCCTGGGTCGAAGCCGGCGACGCGCAGCAGGGCACCGTGCACGGGCGGCTGCACAACGTCACGTCCGGCCTCTGTGTCGGCCTCGTCGGCGGAGAGGCCGTAGCGGGCGCGGAGACCGCCCTCACCACCTGCTCCTCGGACCGGGGCCAGCAGTGGTCGTACGAACCCGAAGGTCTGCTGCGCAGCGCGGACGACCCCGACCTGTGCATGGACTCCCACCTCGGCCACTCGGTGGTGCTGGCCCCCTGCGCGGCCGCTGCCACGTCCGACAGCAAGAACATCCGCTACGACTTCACCCTCCAGGGCGCCCTCGTCCCCCGCTGGGACCAGGACCTGGCGCTCACTCCCGCGGCCACCGACGCGTCGGGCGCGCTGGTCCTCAAGAACCGGGACGACAGCAACTCGGCGCAGCGCTGGGTCATCGACACCTCCAAGACCGACCTCCAGATGGAGGCGGTCAACTGGGACGCCGACGCCACCCCCGTGCGGGCGCCCGAGGCCCCGCCCGCCCCCAAGGTGTCGAAGAGCCCGTCACCCACGTCCGCACCCCCGTCCACCCCCGAGGCGACGCCTTCCGCGACCCCGCCGACCTCGCGGGCCACCCCCGCACCGACGCCGTCGTACCCGTATCCCACGGGCGGGGCCGCGGGGAGCGGTGAGTACAGGGGAGGCTACGGCGACGGCTACGGGGGAGGGTACTGGGGTGGCGGGTACGGCGGTTACGGAGGGTACGGCCCGTACTACGGCGCCGGCGCCCGCCGTTGACCGGGCTCCGGACCGGTCAGGTCAGTCCTGTCCTGACCGGTCCCGCCCGTCGGATCAGACCCCGACGACCTGGAGCGACGCCCACAGCGCCACCACCGCGGCTATGAGGGCGGCCGGTACGCAGAGCAGTCCCAGGCGGGTGAACTCGCCCAGCTCGACATCGTGCCCGTGTCCGTGCGCGATGCGCCGCCACAGCAGCGTGGCCAGCGACCCGGCGTAGGTGAGGTTCGGGCCGATGTTCACCCCGAGCAGCACGGCCAGCACCGCGCCGGGCCCGGCCGTCGCGGTCAGCGGCAGCAGGACCAGTACCGCGGGCAGATTGTTGATCAGGTTCGCCAGTACGGCGGCCAGCGCGGCGATGCCGAGCAGCGCGGCGAGACCCGTCCCGCCCGGCAGAGCGTGACGCAGCGCACCGGCGAGGCCGTTGTCGACGACCGCCCGGACCACGATGCCCAGCGCCAGGACGAAGGCCAGGAAGGCGGGCTGCGCCGCCCGTACCACCGAGAGCCAGGTCGCCTGCCGACGCGCGAGGGCCCGGCCGGCCAGCACCAGGGCCCCCGCCAGCGCGGCCCAGGCCGGCTCGACACCGAGGGCCGAGGCCACCACGAACCCGGCCAGCGTGCAGGCGACGGTGACCAGCGCGAACACCGGCAGTTCGGGCTCGTCGGCAGGATCGGCCCCGTGCGTGGTCCGCGTCAGCTCGCGATTGAAGAAGCGCCGGAACACCACGTACTCGGCGAGGATCGCCACCAGCCACGGCAGCGCCATCAGGGCCGCGAACCGGGTGAAGCTCAGCCCGCTCGCCGCGAACGCCAGCAGATTGGTGAGGTTCGAGACCGGCAGCAGCAGCGAGGCGGTGTTCGACAGGTGCGCGCTCGCGTAGGCGTGCGGCTTCGCGGCCACGCCCATCCGGGAGGCCGTGGCGAACACCACCGGTGTCAGCAGCACCACGGTCGCGTCCAGACTGAGGACGGCCGTGATCGCCGACGCCAGCACGAACACCGCCGTCAGCAGCCGCCCCGGCGACCCCGCCGCCCGGCGGGCCATCCACGCCCCGCACGCCTTGAAGAGCCCCTCGACGTCGCAGAAGTGGGCGAGCACCAGCACCGCGGCCAGGAACGCGACCACCGGGCCCAGCCGCTCGGCCTCCTGCCGCGCGTGCTCCAGCGAGATCGCCCCGCCGACGACCGCCGCCCCCGCCGCGGGGACCGCGACCACCGCCTCCGGCCACCCGAAGGGGCGTAGCACCGCCCACGTGAGGACGGCGACGAGCAGGAGGACGGACAGGGTTTCGGCGAGCGGGGTGTTCAGGGTCGATCCTTCGAACGCGATGGGCGGTGGCCGGCCGCCCATGAAAGCAGGCAAGGGTAAGAGCCCTCACGACCACCCCGTGCCGCTCCGCCCGCGACCACCCCGCCCGCGGCCGCCCGTACCGACACCTCCGCGTGCGGTCACCGCCCAAAAGAATGCCTGCCGGTGCCAGCCGCCCGTCACGGTCCGGTGCCGGGACTGAACGGGATCAGACGCACCGACGACTCGTTTCCGGACACGGGCACCTTTCCGCCCCGCCACGGCACCTTCAGGGGGTCCCGCTCGTTCGGCGGCGTCACCAGGAGCGACGCCGGAGTGGCCGCGTGCGCCCCACTGATCTCGGGGTTGGCGAACGACAGCCCCGCCCACGCGCTCTTCCCCGGCGCCAGCGTCACCGTCTCGGGCGTGGCCGAGGACCGTTTCGGGTCCGGCCCCAGCTGCCTGCCGGACTTGTCGAGGAAAGCGGCCCCCGGGTAGCCGCGCACGGTGCAGGTACGGCTGGAGGCGTTGGTCAGGACGATCGGGAAGTTCTCCTGGCCGGCGCCCGGGTCGTTGCGGCCGACGGACGCGCGCAGCTCGGACGTGTGGCAGCGGCCGCTGGCGGCGGCCGGGGAGGCGGCGGACCGGGTGGCGGCCGGCGGGGTGGAGCCACCGTCATCGGGGCTCGGTGTCGAGGTCCTCGCGGTGGAGCCGGTGTCGGTGGGGGCCGCGGAGGGGGTGGCGGCGCCGCTGGTGGTGGAGTCCGACCGCGGAGCGCCCGCCGTGCCGCCGTCGCCGCACGCGGTCAGCAGCCCGAGTACCGCGACCGTTCCGGCGAGCAGGGCCGCTCGCCGAGCGCTTCGGGATGTCTTCGCCATGTCTGCCCACGCTCCCAAAGAGACCTCGCACATGGGGACGGGGACGACCCACGTGCGTACGGTGCGCTGTGCCCCGTCACAGCGGCCCGACACGGACGGGCGTCGAGAAGCTCGCGCGTCGCCCACAACGAATCGTGTCAGCTTCCGACGTGCACGGCCTCCGGGATGGACACGGTCGGTCACCGAGATGGCGCCGTCGTGCTGTCCGGGCGACCTGAGATCAGCCCTCGTCGAGGAGGGGGATCTCCGCCCAGATGGTCTTGCCCTCCTCCGTGTGCCGGCTGCCCCAGCGGTCGGTGAGCTGGGCGACCAGCAGCAGACCGCGTCCGCCCTCGTCCCACGTCTTGGCGCGCCGCAGATGCGGGGCCGTGTGGTTGGTGTCGGACACCTCGCAGATCAGCGTGTTCGCGTCATGGATGAGTCGCAGCCGGACCGGGTGGGCGCCGTACCGGAGGGCGTTCGTGACCAGCTCGCTGACCACGAGCTCGGCGGTGAAAGCCGCGTCGCTCTGGCCCCATCGGGTGAGCTGGTCGACGACCTGCTTGCGGACCGGGGAGACCAGCGCGGGGTCGGACGGGATGTCCCAGGTGGCGACCTGGGAGGCGGGCAGCCCCAGCGTGCGCGCCAGCAGCAGGGCCACGTCGTCGAGGGCGCCGCCCGGCGGAAGCAGCTGGTGCAGTACGCGGTCGCAGGTCTCGTCCAGCGAGCCGGAGTCGGCCGCCAGCGCCTCGCAGAGCAGCGCGTGGCTGGCGTCCACGTCCCGCTCCCGGGTCTCGATCAGGCCGTCGGTGTAGAGGGACAGCACGGTCCCCTCGGGCAGTTCGACCTCCGCGCACTCGAACGGCAGCCCACCCAGTCCCAGCGGTGGCCCAGGGGGCAGATCGATCTCCTCGGGGGTGCCGCCCGGCGCCAGCATCACCGGCGCCGGATGCCCGGCCCTCGCCAGCGTGCAGCACCGGGACACCGGGTCGTACACCGCGTACAGGCAGGTGGCGCCCACCTCGCCGGGGTTGCCGTTGCCGCCCGCCTCCGCGGACAGCCGCGCCACCAGGTCGTCAAGGTGGGTGAGCAGTTCGTCGGGCGCCAGGTCGATGTCCGCGAGGGTGCGCACGGCGGTGCGCAGCCGGCCCATCGTCGCCGACGCCTGGATGCCGTGGCCGATGACGTCCCCGACGACCATCGCGACGCGCATCCCGGACAGCGGGATCACGTCGAACCAGTCGCCGCCCACCCCCGCCCGGGCCGCCGGGAGATACCGGGAGGCCGCTTCCACCGCGGCCGTGCGCGGCAGCGACCGGGGGAGCAGACTGCGCTGGAGGGCGAGGGCGGTCTCCCGCTCGCGGGAGTAACGGCGGGCGTTGTCGATGCAGACCGCTGCCCGGGCCGTGATCTCCTCGGCCAGCAGCACGTCGTCCGGCGTGAACCTTCCCGCGCGCCGAAAGCGGGTGAGGACCGCCACCCCGAGGGTCTGGCCGCGCGCCTGGATCGGTACCGACATCGTGGAGTGGATGCCGTACTGCTGTATGCGCTCCAGCCGTACCTTGTCCCAGGAGAGCCAGTCGGCGAGGTCGTCGGTGTCCGTCGACGCCACGATGGTGTGCCCCGCGACCATGGCGTCGGCCTGCGGGGAGGGAGTGGGGTAGACGTCCAGCTGGCCCGGCTTGGCCACCGCCTCCGGGCTGCCCTGGTTGACCGACTGGTGGGCCGCCCGGCGCAGACTGACCGGCGCGGTCAGCCGGTCGGTGAACGGCTCGCCGCCCGCCTCCGGAGGGTCCAGCAGATCGATGCTGACGAAGTCGGCGAGGGCGGGCACACAGACGTCCGCGAGCTCCTGGGCCGTCTGGGCGACGTCGAGGGTGGTGCCGACCCGGACGCTCGCCTCGTTCACCAGCTGCAGCCGCTCCTGGGCGAGGTACTGATCGGTGAAGTCGTGGGCGGCGACGCACACACCGCACACCCGGCCGGTGTCGTCGGTGATCGGGGCCATCCGGGCCAGCCAGGCGTTGACGTGGCCGTCGTCGCCGATCGGCAGGTACGTGCGGACGTCGTGGCCCTGGCCGGTGGTCAGCACCCGGTGCAGATGCTGCTCGATGTCCAGGCTCTGGGCCCGCCCGCTCATCTCCGCCACCCTGAGCCCTCGCACCCGCTCCTCGGGCAGCCCGAGTATTTCGGCCATGGCGGAGTTCATCCGCCGCAGCCGCAGCCGCTCGTCGTAGATCGCGACCGCGCAGGGGGCCTGGAGGAGCTGGGCCCGCTCCAGGGGGTCGTCCTCGGGCGGGAGCGGCCCGTCGCCGTCCAGCGGGGTCACCACGAGCCACTGTCCCGGCGCGGCGCCCTCGGCGCCCCGGTGGTGGGCGAGCAGCCACACGGTGACCGTCGAGCCGTCACGGTGACGCAGCGTGAGAGTGCCGTCTTCGCGGATGCCCTCCGGCCTGCGTGGCGCGGACCCGTCGGCCAGGAGTTCGGCCGCGGGGCGGCCCACGACCTCCGCCGCGGTGTGGCCCAGGAGCTTGACGGCCCCGTCGTTCCACTCGACGAGCGTACCCGTGGCGTCGATGACCGCCCGCGCGGTGGCGGCATCGTCGTACGGGTAGCCAGGTCTCATCGGCGCCACTCCATCGCGCACACTCTCAGTGAACAGGTGCTTCACATGGGCTCCAGCGTAGTGCGTCGCGCTCTCCCGCGGACGGGAACCCCGATGCGGCGGTCCGATGACCGGACCTCGGTCAAGGCGAAAACCGGCCGATGTGGCCCCTGGGGCAGGAGCGCGTACGCGCCCCCGCGACCGGCCGACTGGTCGGCTGCCGGATCCCTTCCCGCTCACGATCAGTCATGAGCGCTTCCGGGCCCGCCAGTCGTGAGCGACTCCGGGCCCGCCGAAATGCCACGCACCGCAGGGAGATCGCACGGAGATCGCACGGAGACCGCACGGCGACCGCACGAGCCGTCGACACCGCACGAACCGTCGACGCCGCGCGCGGCTCCCGGCTCCGGCTTACGCTGACAGCGCGCACCCCGGGCGGAGTCCCGGTGCGTGCGCGGTGCGCGCCCGAGGCGCGTCAGCAAGTCGAGGTACCGGCGGGCCGAACCGGCTCCGCGTGCGGTCGTCACGGGCCAGTCCGGTCCGGACCGTTGACGGAGTGTCATGCTTCCAACAAGCATGGCTGCGTCCGCATCTGGGAGCGCTCCCATGCGAGCGTCACCCGCACCTCCCCCGAGGAGCCCAGACGTGAAACGACGCAGAACCACCCTGCTGTCCCTGATAGCCCTGCTGGGAGCCGCCCTGGTGGGCCTCCCCGCCCCCGGTGCCGCCGCCGACGAGGTCGAACAGGTCAAGAACGGCACCTTCGACACCACCACCGCTCCCTGGTGGACCACCAGCAACGTCACCGCGGGCCTGTCCGAGGGGCGGCTGTGCGCGGACGTGCCGGGCGGAACCGCCAACCGCTGGGACGCCGCCGTCGGCCAGAACGACATCACCCTGGTGAAGGGGGAGTCGTACCGGTTCTCCCTCACCGCGAACGGTTCGCCCGACGGACACGTCGTCCGCGCGATCGTCGGCCTGTCGGTGGCGCCGTACGACACCTACTTCGAGGTGAGTCCGCAGCTGAGCGTGTCCGGGAACTCGTACTCCTACACGTTCACCGCGCCAGTCGACACCACGCAGGGCCAGGTCGGCCTCCAACTCGGCGGCAGCGCCGACCCGTTCCGCTTCTGCATGGACGACGTGTCCCTGCTGGGCGGGGTGCCGCCCGAGGTGTACGAGCCCGACACCGGACCCCGGGTGCGGGTCAACCAGGTCGCCTATCTGCCCTCCGGGCCGAAGAACGCGACGCTCGTCACCGACGCGACCACGAAGCTGCCCTGGCAGCTGAAGAACTCAGGCGGTGCGGTCGTGGCCCACGGGTGGACCGTCCCGCGCGGCACCGACGCCTCCTCCGGGCAGAACGTCCACTCGATCGACTTCGGCGCCTACAAGAAGCGGGGCACCGGCTTCACCCTGGTCGCCGATGGCGAGACGGGCCGGCCCTTCGACATAGGCAACGGCGCCTACGAGAAGCTGCGCCTGGACGCCGCGAAGTACTACTACACTCAGCGCAGCGGCATCGCGATCCGTGACGACCTGCGCCCGGGCTACGCCCGCCCCGCCGGTCACGTCGACGTCACGCCCAACCAGGGCGACTCGAAGGTGCCGTGCCGGCCGGGCGAGTGCGACTACACGCTCGACGTCACCGGCGGCTGGTACGACGCCGGCGACCACGGCAAGTACGTCGTCAACGGCGGTATCTCCGTCTGGGAGCTGCTGAGCACCTACGAGCGTTCCCTGACGGCCCGCACCGGACAACCCGCCAAGCTGGGCGACGGCTCGCTCGCCATCCCGGAGGGCGGCAACAAGGTCCCGGACATCCTCGACGAGGTCCGCTGGGAACTGGACTTCCTGATGCGGATGCAGGTTCCCGACGGGCAGCCGCTGGCCGGCATGGCCCACCACAAGATGCACGACGCACAGTGGACCGGCCTGCCGCTGCTGCCCAGCGACGACCCGCAGAAGCGCGAACTGCACCAGCCGAGCACCCAGGCGACCCTGAACCTGGCCGCGACGGCCGCACAGGCGGCCCGCCTGTACCGGCCCTACGACCGGGAGTTCGCCGCGCGGGCCCTCGCCGCCGCCCGCAAGGCCTGGGCCGCCGCGCTCGCCCACCCCGCGATGTACGCCGACCCGAACGACGGCATCGGCGGCGGAAGCTACGCGGACTCCGACGCGACCGACGAGTTCTACTGGGCGGCCGCCGAGCTGTACCTGACCACGGGGGAGAAGACGTTCGCCGACCACGTGCTCGCCTCGCCGGTCCACACGGCCGACATCTTCGGCCCCATCGGCTACGACTGGGCCCGTACGGCCGCGGCGGCCCGCCTCGACCTCGCGACCGTGCCCAGCGGACTGCCCGGCCGGGACAAGGTGCGCCAGTCGGTGATCAAGGGCGCCGACCGCTACCTCACCACCCTGAAGGCACAGCCGTACGGCATGCCCTACGCCCCCGCCGACAACCTGTACGACTGGGGCTCCAACCACCAGATCCTGCACAACGCGGTCGTCATCGCCACCGCCTACGACATCAGCGGCGCCTCGAAATACCGGGACGGAGCCGTCCAGAGCATGGACTACCTCCTCGGCCGCAACGCGCTGAACATGTCGTACGTGACCGGCTACGGCGAGGTCAACTCCCACAATCAGCACAGCCGTTGGTACGCCCACCAGCTCGACCCGAGCATGCCGGCCCCGCCGGTCGGGACCCTTGCGGGCGGCCCGAACTCGTCCATCCAGGACCCCTACGCACAGAGCAAACTCCAGGGCTGCGTCGGCCAGTTCTGCTACATCGACGACATCCAGTCCTGGTCGACCAACGAGCACACGATCAACTGGAACTCCGCCCTGACCCGGATGGCCTCCTTCGTCGCGGATCAGGCCTGACGGCCCCACGTCGATGTCGTTCTGCGCGATCGACAGCAGCCCGAAGTACGACGCGGAACCCGGCAACAGCGGCCCGATCGCCGCGGTCGTGTAGGGC
>NZ_JBEXRA010000103.1:0-15056 GCF_040612855.1 Streptomyces sp. NPDC006332 | reverse complement strand
ACTCCTTCGACCAGTGGGGCGTCGAACTCGGCAAGGTCCTCGCCAAGCGCGTCGAACCCGCCCTCACCCAAGGCACCGACGTACCCGGCCTGGACTCCTCAACCGCCGCTCTCGTGGCCGCCTACCGCGGCCTCAAGGAAGTGAAGTGACATGACAGCGATGCAGCTCGGCCTCATCGGCCTCGGCAAGATGGGCGGGAACATGCGCGAGCGGGTCCGCCGCGCCGGCCACACCGTCATCGGCTACGACCGCAACCCCGAGGTCTCCGACGTGAGCAGTCTGGCCGAACTGGTCGACAGGCTCGAAGCCCCGCGCACCGTCTGGGTGATGGTGCCGGCCGGCGCGGCCACCCAGTCGGTGGTCGACGAACTCGGCGACCTGCTCTCGGCCGGCGACACCGTGGTCGACGGCGGCAACTCCCGCTGGACCGACGACGAGAAGCACGCCGAGGAGCTCGGCGCCAAGGGCATCGGCTTCGTCGACGCCGGAGTCTCCGGCGGCGTGTGGGGTCTGAAGAACGGCTACGCCCTGATGGTCGGCGGCGACAAGGAGCACGTCGACCGGCTCCAGCCGATCTTCGAGGCGCTGAAGCCGGAGGGCCCCTACGGCTACGTCCACGCGGGCAAGGTCGGCGCCGGGCACTTCTCCAAGATGGTCCACAACGGCATCGAGTACGCCATGATGCAGGCGTACGCGGAGGGCTGGGAGCTGCTGGAGTCGGTGGACTCGGTCACCGACGTGCGTGAGGTCTTCCGCTCCTGGCAGGAGGGCACGGTCATCCGGTCCTGGCTGCTCGACCTGGCCGTCGACGCCCTCGACGAGGACGAGCACCTGGAGAAGCTGAAGGGCTACGCCCAGGACTCCGGTGAGGGCCGCTGGACCGTCGAGGCCGCCATCGACAACGCGGTGCCGCTCCCGGCGATCACGGCCTCCCTCTTCGCGCGGTTCGCGTCCCGGCAGGAGGACTCGCCGCAGATGAAGATGATCGCGGCGCTGCGCAACCAGTTCGGCGGCCACGCCGTCGAGTCGGCGAAGAAGTAGGTGCGCCGTGGGGGACCTTCTGCTGGTCCGCCACGGTGAGACGGAGTGGAGCAGATCGGGACAGCACACCAGCTGGACCGACCTGCCCCTCACCGAGCGCGGCGAGGAACAGGCCAAGTCCCTCGCTCCGCTCCTCTCGTCGCGGACCTTCGCCCGCGCGCTGACCAGCCCGCTGGACCGCGCGATACGCACCGCCGAACTGGCGGGCGTCACCGGGGTCGTACCCGACCCCGACCTGCATGAATGGGACTACGGTGGCTACGAGGGCATCACCACCGTCGAGATCCACCGCACCCGCCCCGACTGGTACCTGTGGACCGACGGTGTATCGCCCGGCCCGGCCGGTCATCCCGGAGAGTCGCCCGAGGAGGTGGGCCGGCGCGCCGACCGCGTCCTCGCCCGAGTGGACGAGGCCCTCCCCGACGGCGACGTGATCCTGGTGGCCCACGGCCACTTCCTGCGGGTCGTGACGGCCCGTCGGCTGGGTCTGCCCCCGTCCGAAGGACGGCTGTTCCAGCTCGCCACGGGCACCGTCAGCCGGTTGTCCACGGAGCACGACCGGCCGGTCATCGCGGAGTGGAACACCCGGCCGTAGGGACGGGGCTGCGGGAACCGGTCGGAGGCACCCTGTCGTGGGAACTCTCTCGTAGGAACCCGGCCGTTGGACGAACGGGCCCGGCACCCGGGACGGCTCACCCTGAGCGGTGAGCGCGTCCGGGTGCCGGGCCCGTCGTCTGCCGGTTGACAGGGCGGGCCGGGCGCGTCAGAGTCCCCGCTGATGGAGACCGACGACCTGACCTCGGCCGAACTGCGGGTGTGGCGTGCCTTCCCGCGCGGCGAGTCCGTCACCTTCTCGGCCGTGAAAGGCCGAGCTTGTGCGCTCGGTCGTTCACGCTTCGTCGCGCTTCCGACTGTCCCCTACGACAGGACGGTCACGGGTCGCATCCACCCTCTCCCCAAGCGGGCTCAGGGGGAGGATGCGGGTGCGGTGACAAGCACCCACGCCGAGCGTGCACGGTTGCGCACGTTGACCCCGGCGACGTGGTCGGCGGGCCCAGCGAGGCCACACCGACGACAGCAAAAATGTTCCCGGGTCGACCGGTTGGCCTTCTCGGTGTGGCCGCAGCGCGGGCAGCGCTGCGAGGTATGGCGCGGATCCACCTCCATGAACGGAACCCCGGCTTGACGGGCCTTGTACCTCAGGTGCTCGCCCAGCTGATGGAAGGGCCAGGAGGAGAGGGTGGCTCGCTGGTCGCGGCGAAGCCGTACCCGCTCGCGGATCCCGCCGAGTTCCTCAACGGCGATCCCGCGACCGGTGCGTTGCGCGACAGACACGATCTCCTTGGAAATCCTGTGGTTTACGTGAGTGGCATGACGCTGCTCCTTCTGCGTCCGCCGTGCGAGGCGACGGGTGGCCGAGCGGGTCTGCTTCTTTTGCAGTTCAGTGCGTTTACGGGCCTGCCAGCGCCGGTAGCGCGACAGGCGCCGGCCCTGGTAGTTGGTGCCGTCCGAGGTGGTGGCGAGGTTGACGATGCCGCGGTCTACGCCGACGAAGTCCACCGGCTCGTACACCTCGGGATCGGGCACCTCGCAGGTGGCCATCAAATACCACCTGCCGCCCCGGCAGATGAGATCGCTCTCGCCGCGCCGGTACTGCACCAGTGTCTTGAGCTGGTCGACATGGCCGGTGTAGCGCAGGTTCTTCAGCCGCCCCTCAACCGTCCAGATCGACACCGTGCGCGCGTCGTGCTGCCACGACAGACACCGGTCATCGAACGGCTGGGCCGCCCCGGGCCGGAAGGCGATCGGGGTACCGGTGGCCTTGAGCCGGCGTTTCGAGCCGGGCTTGCCGAGGTTTCCGGCCGTCAGGTTCGCCTGCAAGGTGGCGTAGGCGTCGACGGTCTTCTTGATCGCGCGGACGGCGGGCTGGGCGGAGAGACCAAAGGTCGCCTTGATGTCCGTATAGACCAGCTTCTGCAGCTCGTTGCGCCCGTACAGGCCCTGCTCGAAGGCGGTACGGGACACATGGTCGGCCGCGCGGTTGCAGGCGTGCAGGGTCGCCTCAAGTACCGACGCCTGCTCGGGCGTCGGCAGCAGCTTCACCTGCACCACCAGCTTCATGACATCGGACCGTAGTACGACCACCACACGCACACGCGACACTTCTGCGAGCATCACCGATCTCGGCGACATGAGGAACGGCCGTTCGCATAACCCGATTCCGTCGGGCAGCGGTACGGGCGCTCCGCGCCCACAGGGAATCGAAGCGGCGACGCTCCGCGTCGCGGTCGCTGGAGGTGCACTTCCGCGAGGCGGACGACGAGGACACGGCACAGGGCCGGGAGTGGGGTCTCGAACGGACCGTCCGGGCGGCCGTGTTGCGGACCCTGCTGCTCGACGGGCCACGTCATCGCCGGCTGGGTCCTGGCCACGACGGTCTTCGCCGGCGTGACCCGCACCGTCAGCCGCCAGTGAGCCGCCTGACCGCGTGCTGGGCGGCCAGGCGCACGGGGGCGTTCTGGGCGCCGAAGCCACGGTAGTCGCCGTCACGCTGGACGAGTTCGAAGAAGACCCGGCCGACGGTGTGGGTGTAGCAGTGACGGAAGGTGCCGTGCGCGTCCCGGTCGTAGAGGATGCCGAGTTCGCGGTACGTCTTCAGCTCCTCGTCGGCGCAGTCGTACCGGGCCACCAGGTCGTCGTAGTAGTTCGCGGGGATCGGCAGCAGTCGGCCGCCGGCGTCGAGGAAGCGACGGGCCGCGGCGACCACGTCGTCGGTGGCGAGCGCGATGTGCTGGGCGTGGACTGTGTCGTCGGTGGGGGCCGCGCCGACCGACAGGGCGATCCGCACGCTGCCGTCGGGGGTGGCGACGGCGCGGCTGCGCAGCAGTCCGTAAGGGTCGGCGACGTCGACGCTCTCCTGGGCCCGTAGCCCGAGTACGCCGCGGTGGAAGAGAGCCGCCTCGTCGAAGTGGTGCCAGGGCTGGGTGAGGGCGAGGTGGTCGACGCCGGACACGCCCCCGGTGGCTGCCGGGTGCTGGAGGTCCTCGAAGTCGGCCCGCCAGTCGGGGAGTTCGGGGTGGCCGGTGGCGCAGAAGAACAGTTCCGTGCCGTCGGGCGCGGCCACCGCGTCGAGCGGGGCGTCCGCGGGGGCGCGTCGGCGGGGCAGCACGGGGGCGAGCAGCGCCTCGGCGCGGCGGGCGGCGGCCGCGGGGTCCGGTGACTCCAGTCCGATCGCGGCCAGGTGGGTGCCGTCCCGGCGTACGGCCGCGCCGGTGTTGACCAGGACGCGGGCCTCGCCCTGCTGCCACAGGTCGACGGGCTTGCTGCGATGGCGTGCCGTGCGGGCGAAACCGAGCGCGCCCAGCAGGGCACCGACGGGGGCGGCGTCCGGGGTGACCAGTTCGGCGAAGGCCACTGCCGTGGGCACGACCGGGGCGGGCGGTGCGGCGACGCCGACCGTCTCCTGGAGGACCAGCAGCGAGCGCCGGGCGTCCACGGCCGTGGGGCCGGCCTCGGCTTGCCGGAAGACGTCGTTGAAGACCTCCAGGGAGAGCGGGCCGTCGTAGCCGGTGGCGAGGACGTGGCGCAGGAGCCCGGCGACGTCGAGGCCGCCCTGGCCGGGGAAGCAGCGGTAGTGGCGGCTCCACTGGAGGACGTCCATGGCGAGCAGCGGGGCGTCCGCGAGCTGGAGGAAGAAGATCTTCTCCCCGGGGATGTCCGCGATGCCCTCGAGGTCCTTCGGTCCGGAGCATCGGGACAGGATGTGGAAGCTGTCCAGGCAGGTGCCGAGGGCGGGGTGACGGGCCGTCTCGACGATGTGCCAGGCGTGGTCGTAGGTGCTGACGTGCCGTCCCCAGGCCAGCGCCTCGTAGGCGACCCGGATGCCGAAGTCCTGTGCCAGGTCGGCCAGTTCGCTCAGCTGCTCGGTGGCGAGCGTGTCGTCGTCCATGGCGAGCGGGGAGACGCTGGAACAGACCAGGACGGTGTCGGCGCCGAGGCGGCCCATCAGCTCGAACTTGTGCCGGGCGCGCCGCAGGTTGCGGGCGAACTCGTCGGGCGGCACGGCCTCGATGTCGCGCAGGGGCTGGTAGAGGTCGACGGTGAGACCGAGGTCGGCGCAGCGGGCGCGAATCTCCTCGGGGGTGAGGGGACTGGCGAGCAGGTCGTTCTCGAAGATCTCGACGCCGTCGAAGCCGGCCCGGGCCGCGGCGGTGAGCTTCTCGGTGAGGGATCCGCTCAGCGAGACGGTGGCGATGCACGTGCGCACCTCGGTACCTCTCTCTCCTCGGGTCTGTGTCGGGGCCGTCACGGCTCTCTATCGGGGGGTCCGCACGGTCCCGGTCAGCTCGGCGAACGCGGCGAGCATCCGCGCGCTGTCGGGTTCCCGGCCGGTGAACAGGCGGAAGGCGTCGACGGCCTGGAAGACGGCCATGCCGCCGCCGTCGAGGGTGGCGCAGCCCAACGCGCGGGCGGTGCGCAGCAGCTCCGTCTCCAGTGGGCGGTAGACCACCTCGGCGACCCACAGCCGGGGACGCAGCAGTTCGGCGGGCAGGGGCAGGCCGGGATGGGCGGCCATTCCGGTGGGGGTCGCGTTGATGAGGCCGCCGGTGCCGTCGGCCTCGGCGAGCAGTCCGGGCAGCCGGTCGGGGCCCGCGGTGACCGCCCGGCCGTCCCCGAAGCTCCGGTTCAGGGACGCGGCGAGGGCGGCGGCCCGCTCGGGCACCGCGTCGACGAGGGTGACCCGCTCGGCGCCGAGGGTGAGCGTGGCGTGCGCGACGGCCGCGCCCGCGCCGCCGGCGCCCAGCTGCACGACCCGCTCCAGCGGTACGTCGGGCAGGCCGCGCGCGAAGGAGGCGGCGAAGCCGGTGACGTCGGTGTTGTGGCCGATGGCACGGCCGCCGTCGAAGACGACGGTGTTGACCGCGCCGAGCGCCTCGGCCTGCGGGGAGAGGGCGTCGAGGTGCGGGATGACCAGCTGCTTGCAGGGGTGGGTGATGTTCAGCCCGTCGAAGCCCAGGTCCCGGGCGGCCCGCACCAGGTCGCCCACCGCCTCGGGCGCAAGGCCCAGGGTGTCGATGTCGATCAGCCGGTAGAGGTGACGCAGGCCCTGGTGGTCGGCCTCCCGCTGATGCAGCGCCGGGCTCAGCGAGGGGCCGATGCCGGAACCGATCAGCGCCACGAGATACGAGTCCTTGGGCACGTGGCCTCCCGGGTCTCAACAATGTACGAACCAGTGAGTTAGTCATAGCAGCAGGCACGGGCCCCTGGGAAGCCCCTGCCCGGACGACGGGCACGCCCGGACGTCCGCACGCCCGGGCTTCTACAATCACCGGCACAGGCCCTACGCCCGAAGGAACCCGATGACCAGCGTGGACGAACCGGCAGCACCGAACGGGCGGATCCGTGACGCCGCCCGCACCCGGGCCGAGATCCTCGACGTCGCCACGCAGGAGTTCGCCCGGGCCGGCTACGACGGGGCCCGGGTGGACGAGATCGCCGCCCGCACCCGCACCACCAAGCGGATGATCTACTACTACTTCGGCGGCAAGGAACAGCTGTTCACGACCGTACTGGAGCGGGCGTACGGCGTGATCCGCGACGCCGAGCAGCGGCTCGACGTCGAACACCTCGACCCGGTTGCGGCCATCCGGCGCCTGGCCGAGCTCACCTTCGACCACCATGAGCGGCACCCCGACTTCATCCGCCTGGTCAGCATCGAGAACATCCACGGCGCACAGCACATCGCGGCCTCCGAGAAGCTCGGCAGGATCGGCTCGCCCGCCCTCGAGGTGATCCGCCGGATCCTGGCGTCGGGCCAGGAGTCCGGCCTGTTCACGGCCGACGTCGACGCCGTCGACCTGCACGCGATGATCAGCTCGTTCTGCTTCTTCCGGGTGGCCAACCGGCACACCTTCCGTGTGCTGTTCGACCGCGACCTGGTGGACCCTGTCGAGCGCGAGCGCTACCGCACCATGCTGGGCGACATGGTGATCGCCTACCTGACGGCTGAGCGCGCGGCCAAGTGAGATCGGCGGCGCGACCTCTTGACACCCCGGGAAACAACGGCGCACCATCCCACCCACCGCGACTAACTACCCAGTGGGTTAATTAGCCGCCGATCCGGCCTCTCCCCCTCCGCTCACAAGGAGCACGCCGTGTCCGTCCCCGCCGCCTCCCCGCCCACCGGCCAGCCGAAGAAAGCCGCCACCGCGGCCTGGATCGGCAGCGCCCTGGAGTACTACGACTTCTTCATCTACGGCAGTGCCGCCGCGTTGATCTTCCCCGAGGTCTTCTTCGACGAGTCCGACCCGGCCACCGCCACCCTGCTGTCGCTGGCCACCTTCGGTGTCGCGTACGCCGCCCGCCCCGTCGGCGCCCTGTTCCTCGGACACGTCGGCGACCGGGTCGGCCGTAAGAAGATCATGGTCTTCACGCTGATCCTGATGGGCCTGTCGACGTTCCTCATCGGCTGCCTGCCCACCCGCGCCCAGGTCGGCACCCTCGCGCCCGTCCTGCTGGTCCTGTGCCGGGTGCTCCAGGGCATCTCGGCGGCGGGCGAGCAGGCCAGCGCCAACTCGATGACGCTGGAACACGCGCCACCGCACCGGCGCGGCTTCTTCACCAGCTTCACCCTCAGCGGCACCCAGGGCGGGCAGCTCCTCGCCACCCTGGTCTTCATCCCGGTCGCCGCGCTCCCCGACGACCAACTGCTGTCCTGGGGCTGGCGGATCCCGTTCTGGCTGAGCGTCGCGGTCGCGGTCGTGGGCTACGTGATCCGGCGCAAACTGGACGAGACTCCGGTCTTCGCGCAGCAGCAGGCCTCGGGTGAAGGCGTCGCCAGGTTGCCGCTGGTGGTACTGCTGCGCGAGCACTGGGCGGATGTGCTGCGGGTGATCGCGGGCGCGCTGGTCGCCTCGGTCAGCACGATCTTCACGGTGTGGGCCCTGGCGTACGCGACGAGCGACTCCGTCGGGATGAGCCGCTCCTCGATGCTGTGGGCGGGCGCGCTGGCCAACCTGGTCGCGCTGGCCGCGATCCCCCTGTGGGCCAGCTTGTCGGACCGGGTTGGCCGCCGCCCGGTGTACCTGATCGGCGCCGCGGGCAGCGCGGTCGCGATGTTCGCCTACCTGTGGGCGATCTCCACGGGCTCCTACCCGCTGACCCTCGTCCTGGGCGTGGTCGCCTTCGGTGTCCTCTACAGCGCCGCGAACGGCGTGTGGCCCTCCTTCTACGGCGAAATGTTCCCGACCCGCGTCCGCCTGTCCGGCATGGCGGTCGGCACGCAGATCGGTTTCGCCATAGCCGGCTTCGCCGTCACCTTCGCCGCGCAGATCGCCGGCCCGGACGGCGCCGACTGGTCCGCGGTGGCCCTCTTCACCGCGGCCCTGTGCGTCCCGCCGGTGGTCGCCGCCCTGTCGGCCCGCGAGACCGCGAAGGTGCCGACCGAGGAACTCGGCGAGCGGGCGCGGCGGGAGGCGTCCCAGCCGGAGACGGTGACGGCCTGACGGCTCGGCTCCGGGTCCTCGGTCGTCACGCCCCCCTCGTTCCCGTACCAAGCGGGCCGCCGCACCCGCGGTGCGCCCGCGGCGGGGCGGCCCGCCCCCACGGCAGCCCCGCCCTCTCGCTGCTCGAGGTCTCAGCTCTCCTTCCACACCAGCAGCTTCAGCACGGCGCTGGTGATCCGCACCGGCACCGTCTCGAAGGTCTTCAGCCGGATGCGCATCTGGCGACCGGAGCCGACCCGGCCGGTGAGGGGTAACTTTCCGAACGTGTCGCCGGAGGTGCCGATGAGCTCACCGATGGGGTGGTCGGTGACGTACGCCCCGGTGGAGTCGACCTCGGACTGGCGCATCTGGAGGGCGTGGCCCGCGGGGAGACCGGAGACACGCAGGTCGAGTTCGCCGGTGAAGCGGGCCGGGCCGCGGACGAAGACGGAGCCGTCATTGGCGTGGCCGCCGGGTTCGTCGGTCCACTCGGCGGTGAACTCGATGGCGTCCCAGTCGCCGCCGGGCCTGAGCGTGAACGGCGCGTCGATGCCGAGGTTGACGTAGAGGGGCATGGGGTCCTCCTTCTCCCAGTGGCCGGCCGGCAGCGCCAGGCAGTCGGCCAGATCACGACGGAAGTCCTTCATGTCGAAGCCGCGCGGGTCGGGCTTCCAGTCGCTCCACTCCAGGTGGCCGATCGCGCTCTTGCGGCTCCAGCCATGGGCACGGCAGATCGCGGCGTTGGCCTTGACCATCGCCACGTACTGAGCGCGCGGCCACGGGTCCTTGCCGTTGCCGAGGTTCTCGCACTCGAAGCCGTAGAAGTGACGGTTGCCGTCGACCGCGCCTGCCGAGCCCTCGTGCTTGTGCGGGGCGGGCGGGCGGTCGCCGTACGACTCGTCGCGCACGGCCGCCAGTACGGTCCCGTCACCGCCGCCGGCGTGGTTGGCGCGACCGTTGCCCACGAGGTGGACGACGCCGTCCTTGGTGATGCAGCCGGTGGCGAGCGGGCCGGGCAGGTCGCTGCGTCCGTCGTAGACGAGATCGACGACGTCGACTCCGGATCCCGTCGCGGTGTGGTGGTTCATCACGCCGTACACCGGGCCCCAGGCGCCCACACCGTTGCGGTTGTGGGTCCGCCAGCTGCGGACCTCGTGCACGGTGCAGCCCTCGGCGAGCAGTGCGGCGAGCAGTCTGGAAGCCGTGAGTGGTGTGGCCATCTAGCCTCGGTTTCCCTCTCGTTGTCCCCGTCGTGTCGCCGTACGCAGCGTAGGGCGACACGACGGGGGCCGCCGGGGAATCCGAGCGATCACAGGAACTCACAGGAACCGCTTGCCCGCACTCACGCGGGAATGCCGTACGCCCGTTCCACGCGCAGTCGCACCACCAGGCGGCGGTCCCGGACCATGGCGGCCCGGTAGTCGTCCCAGTCGGGGTGCTCCCCGAGGACGTCGCGGTACAGGCGGACCAGTTCCTCGACGGTCTCGTCGTACGGGTCCTTCGCGACGGGCAGCAGGTCGGCTGTGCCCTCGACCACCGTGTAGGCGCGATGGTCCGCAGAGGTCACGTGGTACGAGGCCCGCGGGTCTCTTCGCAGGTTGCGGGTCTTGGCACGGTCGTCGGTGACCGAGATCCGGATGACCCCCTCCTCCGGGTAGTAGTGGTGGCTCACGTTCGAGAGCTGGGGGCGGCCGTCGCGCTTGAGGGTGACCAGCACCCCGCTGCGGCCTTCGGAGAGCAGCGCGAGCAGTGCGTTCTGGTTCGGATCCTGAGTCATGCCAGCGACAACCTGAGTGGGCGCCGTAGGCATTCCCTCCTCGCGCATAGACACTGTCTACCGGGAGCAGTAGACACTGTCTACTGGCTCCTGGTAGACAGTGTCTATGACCTCATCCGAGCCAGCGTCGGATCTGCGCTCCCGTCTCATCGACGTCGGTGTGGACCTGGTGACCCGCGAGGGCGCCCACGCACTGTCCCTGCGGGAGATCGCCCGGCGGGCCGGTGTCTCGCACGGCGCACCCCGCCGGTACTTCCCCACCCACCTGGAACTGCTGTCGGCCATCGCGCGCCGCGGCTTCGCCGACCTGGGCGACCGGGTCATGACGGCGGTGGGCACCGGTACGCGGAGCCCTCGCGCACAGCTGGTGACACTGGGGCGCGCCTACCTGGAGTTCGCACTGGAAAACCCTGGAATGTACGAGCTGATGTTCCATCACGATCTGTTGGAGAGTGGCCACTTGGGGCTACGCGACACCAGCCTTCCGCTCTTCGGTGTGCTGGTGGAGTTGGTCGGGCGGGCCCGCCCCGACGCGGACGCCCGCCCTGCCGCGGCCGCGTTGTGGGCGAACCTGCACGGCGTCGCCCAGCTGTGGAGCTGGGGCA
The DNA here is from genome assembly GCF_040612855.1 of Streptomyces sp. NPDC006332. Taxonomy (NCBI): domain Bacteria; kingdom Bacillati; phylum Actinomycetota; class Actinomycetes; order Kitasatosporales; family Streptomycetaceae; genus Streptomyces; species Streptomyces sp. NPDC006332. The sequence continues at coordinate 4,149 of NZ_JBEXRA010000103.1, read as the reverse complement.
GCCTCCAACTGGCCACCGGCGCCGACGACTTCGCCCCGTTGCTGCGCACCGTTCTGGACGCCCATCTGGGACCGGAGGCGGCCGAATGACCGTCCACCGTCGTCTGGCAGCGACGGGCAGTGTGGTCGGTGCGATGATCGTCGCCCTGGACGGTACGGTCCTCACCGTCGCGTGGCCCGGCCTGCAGCGCGATCTGGGCGCCTCGTTCGCGCAGGTGCAGTGGACCAGCACCGGTTATCTGATCGCGGTGGCGAGCCTGTTGGTGTTCGCGGGGCGGCTCGGCGACCGGTACGGGCACCAGCGGCTCTTCGCCGTCGGGATGCTCGGTTTCGGGGCCGCGTCGGCCGGTATCGGCCTGGCGCCCGGGATCGGCTGGATGATCGGACTGCGGGTCGTACAGGGCGTGTTCGGGGCGTTGTTGCAGCCCGCGACACTCGGGATGCTGCGTGCCGCGTATCCGCCCGACCGGCTGCGGACACCGATCGCCGTACGGACCGCCGCCATCGGTGTGGCGGCCGCCCTCGGTCCGGTGGTCGGTGGTGCGCTGGTGTCCGGACCGGGCTGGCGGGCGGTGTTCTTCCTCAACGTGGCGCCCGCGGTCGTCCTCGGCTCGCTCGTCCTTGTCCGGCCGGGGCCACGGCGGGCCGCGGCCGGACAGAGGGCGCGCCGACTCCCGCCCGGGCAGGCGCCGAAGCAGGCCCCTTCCGCTGGTCTCGACGTGCCCGGCGCGCTGCTGCTCGCGGTGACCCTGGCGGGCCTCGTCCACACCCTGGTGGTGCTGCCGGACGTCCGCTGGACGACGGCGGGCGAGGTCGCAGTGGTGCTGGTCGCGGCTGCCGGGTTCGTCCGGCACGAGCGTCGGACCGCGAGCCCGCTGATCCCGCCGGACGTGGTGGGTTCGGTCGCCGTCGGCTCGGCGCTCGGTGTTCTCGTCACGGCCTCGGCGGCCCTCCACGGCACGCTGTTCGTCAGTACGTACGTCATGCAGGACACCCTCGGTCTCGACCCCTTGCAGAGCGCGCTGCGGAGCCTGCCGTTGGCGGTCATGATGGTGGCCGCCGCACCCTGCGGCGCCGTCCTGCTGCGACGCGCGGGCGCCCGTCGTACGGGTGTGCCGGCGATGGCGGTCCTCGCGCTCGGGATCCTGCTGCTGGTCCGGGCCTCCGGCACCCTGGCGCTGTGTGTCGGCTTCGGTCTGCTGGGGGCCGGGTTCGGCACGGTGATGGTGACGGCCACCCATGTCGTCGTACGGCACAGTGCCGTCGAGTCGGCCGGAGTGGCGGGCGGGGCCAAGCAGACGGCGATGAACGTGGGACCGATTCTCGGGGTGGCCGCCGCGACCGTGCTCCTGGGGTCCGGCGGCGGGCGAGCACTGCCGCTCCTGGTCCTGACCACGGTGGCGGTGGGCGGGGCGGTGGTGGGCGGCCTGTTGCCGGGGCATGGCGCTGTGGGTGCGGACGATCACTGTGACACTGCCGACGATCTTGGGGATGCGGGCCCCCGGACGTCTGTTCCTGCGCGACGATGATGTCTGAGGCCGTTTCCGGCGGGGTAGGCCGGACCGCACCTCGACGAACGGTGACGGAGGAGAACGATGGCACAGCTGCGGCAAGAGGTGGACCCCCGCGAGGTCGGGCTGGACGCCAAGGCGCTGGACCGCCTCGACCAGCATGTCGCCCACCACGTGGACGAGGGCCGCCTGCCCGGTTTCCTGGTGGCTGTCGCCCGCGGCGGTCGGGTCGCCCACCTCACGACGCACGGCCACCGGGACATCGCGGCCGGTCTGCCGGTCGAGCCGGACACGCTCTGGCGGATCTACTCCATGACCAAGCCGGTCACCTCGGTCGCCGCGCTGCTCCTGGTCGAGGAGGGCCGGCTGTCGCTGGACGACCCGGTCGAGCGGTATCTGCCGGCCTTCGCCGAGCCCCGGGTGTACGTCAGCGGCTCCGGCGCCGACCTGGTGACCCGCCCGGCCGCCGGACCGATACGGGTACGGCATCTGATGACCCACACCGCGGGCCTGACCTTCGCCTTCTACCACACCCACCCGGTGGACGCCCTCTACCGGGAGGCAGGCCTGGCGTCGTCGGTGATACCGGGCTCGACCCTGGCCGAGACGGTCGACGTGTACGCGAGTCTGCCGCTGCAGTACGAGCCGGGCACCCAGTGGAACTACTCCGTCGCCTCCAACGTGCTGGGCCGGATCATCGAGGTGGTGTCGGGACAGCCGCTCGACACGTTCTTCGCCGAGCGGGTCCTCGGCCCGCTCGGCATGACCGACGCCGGTTTCCACGTCACCCCCGAACAGGTGGGCCGACTGGCCGAGTTGTACGGCGACGCCGACGGCGGCGGCATCGAGCCGATCCCCGGACTCCCGCTGCACGGCCGGCCCCGCTTCCTGTCCGGCAGCGGCGGCTTGGCGGCGTCCGCGCACGACGTGCACCGCTTCATGGAGCTGCTGCGCCGCCGCGGCGAACTCGACGGCGTCCGTCTCCTGGCCCCCGAGACGGTGGACCTGATGACCTCCAACCACCTTCCGGGCGGCGACGACCTGCGTGCGGTCGGCAGCAAACCCGCGCACGACGAACCCGGCAACGACGGCGTCGGCTTCGGCCTCGGCGTCTCCGTGGTCATCGACCCGTCCCGCACCCTGGCACCCGCGGGCCCCGGCACGTTCGGCTGGAGCGGTGTGGCGACGACGACGTTCTGGGTGGACCCGAGCCGCGACCTGACCGTGCAGTTCATGACGCAGCTACGGCCGAAGAAGTCCCTCGCGCTCTTCCCCGACCTCAAACGGCTGGTGCACGAGGCGGTCACCGACTAGCGCCGCTCTACTCCCCTTTTTCGAGGCCCAGTTCACGGCACGCCTGATGGAACCGGTCCAGGCAGCGTCCCCAGGCGCCGCCCACCTCGAAGTCGAGCAGTTGCGGCAGCAGGGCGGCCGAGAAGTCGGTGCTGGACTCCTTCGGCAGCAGGGACGGCAGGTTGTCGATGGCGATGAGATCCAGCGGGGGTTCCTCGCGCAGCCGCCGGGCGGGCTCCTCCCAGTCGGTGGTGCGGTCGTAGACCGGCAGGACGTTCAGGGGTGAGCCGACGTCGCAGGTGACGTCGCACAGGGTGCGCAGGCGACGGGCGGGAAGGTCGAGGTCCACGTCGCGCAGGAAGGGCGGGACGGGGGTCGTGGCGAGGACCGCGTTCACCATGACGTCGTGCGCGAGCAGGGCCGGCCGGTCTAGGTCGCGGGTCTCTTCCAGGTCCCAGCAGGTGGGTTCGACGCCGGCCGTGCGCAGGGCCACCCGCGCGCCCCGTCCGCTGCGGCCGAGGGCGCCGACCACCAGGGCGGTGAACTCCCCGTCCCCGGCGACCGGACGCAGCGTCGCGTCCAGGGCGTCCTTGTCGGTGGGCGTCAGGGGTGCGGCGAGGCGGCCCCGGTGCTGGAGCACGGCGAGGGCGGCGCCCAGGTAACCGGCCCAGAAGCCGAACGCCGCGAGGCGACGGCCGGTGTCGTCCACCAGGTATTCGAGGTCGAACAACGCCCCGCTCCCGGCGGTGAACCGGCCGAGCAGGTCGGCGGCGGACGGCTGCCGTTTGTAGGCGTGCCCGAAGAAGATGTGCCGGTGCCTCAACTCGGTCGGTTCGTCAGGGAGTTCCTTCAGTCCGAGGATGACGGCGTCGGTCGGCGCCGAGATCCACGACCCGGCCGGGACGACCCGGCAGCCGGCCGCCTCGTACTGCTCGACGGGGAAGATCCGCTGCGGGGACTCCTCGACGGTGAGCGTCACTCCGTTCTCGACGAGCCCGCCGGCGTCGGACGGCACGATGGGCGTGCGCCGCTCGGTGGTGCGGACCTCGTGGCGCAGCCACAGATGGAGCTCGGTCATACCAGGTTGGCCTCCGGTCGCGTGCGTCGGCCGCGAACCGGCCGGCGCTGAGCGGGCTGACGTCCACGAAGGGTACGCGGCCGGGGTACGGGTCGCGGGCGGCCTCGCCGACGGCCGGTCCCCGCGGGAAGCCGTGGCCGAAGAACCCGGTGGCGTGCCGGAGCCGGGAGACCGACGTGCGTCGGGGCACGGTCGGGGCGGCGCCCACCGCGGTCAAGCGCTTCGGCTCGGCCCTGCTGGTGATGTTCGCGATCAGCGTGCTGGTGTT
>NZ_JBEXRA010000102.1:0-15840 GCF_040612855.1 Streptomyces sp. NPDC006332 | reverse complement strand
CGCGCAAGCGGATCACGTCCGGCAACCTCGCCGAGCTGATCGACCAGCAGCACGTCGTGGGCGTCACCACCAACCCGTCGATCTTCCAGAAGGCGATCTCCGAGGGCGACGGTTACGACCAGCAGCTCTCCGACCTCGCCTTCCGCAAGGTCAGCGTCGAAGAGGCCATCCGCATGATCACGACGGCGGACGTCCGCGACGCCGCCGACATCCTGCGCCCGGTCTTCGACGCCACCGGCGGCCAGGACGGCCGGGTCTCGATCGAGGTCGACCCGCGTCTGGCCCACAACGTCAAGGCGACGGTCGCCGAGGCCAAGCAGCTCGCCTGGCTGGTGGACCGCCCCAACACGCTCATCAAGATCCCGGCCACCGAGGCGGGCATCCCGGCGATCACCGAGGTCATCGGCCTCGGGATCAGCGTCAACGTCACGCTGATCTTCTCGCTGGAGCGCTACCGCCTGGTGATGGACGCGTACCTCGCCGGCCTGGAGAAGGCCAAGGAGCGCGGCCTGGACCTCACGAAGATCCACTCCGTGGCGTCCTTCTTCGTGTCCCGGGTGGACACCGAGATCGACAAGCGGATCGACGCGCTCGGCACGCCCGAGGCCAAGGCCGCCCGCGGCAAGGCCGGTGTCGCCAACGCCCGTCTCGCCTACCAGGCGTACGAAGAGGTCTTCTCCTCGGACCGCTGGAGCGCGCTGGAGAACGCCGGCGCCAACAAGCAGCGTCCGCTGTGGGCATCGACCGGCGTCAAGGACAAGGCGTACAAGGACACCCTGTACGTCGACGAGCTGGTCGCGCCGAACACGGTGAACACCATGCCGGAGGCGACCCTGTTCGCCACCGAGGACCACGGTCAGATCCGCGGTGACGCGGTCTCCGGCACGTACGAGCAGGCCCGCGCCGACCTCGACGCGGTCGAGAAGCTCGGGATCTCGTACGACGAGGTCGTCCAGCTCCTGGAGGAGGAGGGCGTCGAGAAGTTCGAGGCGTCCTGGAACGATCTGCTCAAGTCGACCGAGGCGGAGCTCCAGCGCCTCGCTCCTTCGGAGGGCTGAACCCTTGGCTCGTATTTCCGGTCACGGAGCGAACCCGCTCCGTGACCCCGCCGACCGACGGCTCCCGCGTATCGCGGGGCCGTCGGGCCTGGTCATCTTCGGCGTCACGGGCGATTTGTCACGAAAGAAGCTCATGCCCGCCGTGTACGACCTCGCGAACCGGGGGCTGCTGCCGCCGGGTTTCTCGCTGATCGGGTTCGCCCGGCGTGAGTGGGCGCACGAGGACTTCGCACAGGAGGTCCACGACGCCGTCAAGGAGCACGCCCGTACGCCGTTCCGTGAGGAGGTCTGGCAGCAGCTCATCCAGGGGATGCGCTTCGTCCAGGGCACCTTCGACGACGACGACGCGTTCGAGCGGCTTCGCGGCACCATCGAGGAGCTGGACAAGGCACAGGGCACGGGCGGCAACTTCGCCTTCTACCTGTCCGTGCCGCCGCGCTCCTTCCCCGTGGTCATCCAGCAGCTGAAGAAGCACGGGCTGGCCGACCAGGAGGGCGGGTCCTGGCGGCGCGCGGTCATCGAGAAGCCCTTCGGCCACGACCTGAAGTCGGCCGAGGAGCTCAACAAGGTCGTGCACGAGGTGTTCGCCCCGGACCAGGTCTTCCGTATCGACCACTACCTGGGCAAGGAGACCGTCCAGAACATCCTGGCGCTGCGCTTCGCCAACACGATGTTCGAGCCGATCTGGAACCGGTCCTTCGTGGACCACGTGCAGATCACCATGGCCGAGGACATCGGCATCGGCGGCCGGGCCGGTTACTACGACGGCATCGGCGCCGCCCGAGACGTCATCCAGAACCACCTGCTCCAGCTGCTGGCCCTCACGGCGATGGAGGAACCGTCGTCCTTCGACGCGGACGCCCTCGCCGCCGAGAAGACCAAGGTGCTCGGCGCGGTGAGACTGCCGAAGGACCTCGGCGTGGACACCGTGCGCGGGCAGTACGCCGGCGGATGGCAGGGCGGCGAGAAGGTCATCGGCTACCTCGAAGAGGACGGCATCGACCACAAGTCGAAGACCGACACCTACGCGGCGATCAAGGTGGAGATCGACAACCGCCGCTGGGCGGGCATCCCCTTCTACCTGCGCACCGGCAAGCGGCTGGGCCGCCGGGTCACCGAGATCGCGGTCGTCTTCCAGCGGGCCCCGCACTCCCCCTTCGACCACACGGCGACGGAGGAGCTGGGCAAGAACGCGATCGTCATCCGCGTCCAGCCCGACGAGGGAGTCACGGTCCGCTTCGGCTCCAAGGTGCCGGGCACCTCGATGGAGATCCGGGACGTGTCCATGGACTTCGCCTACGGCGAGTCGTTCACGGAGTCCAGCCCGGAGGCCTACGAGCGGCTGATCCTCGACGTGCTGCTCGGGGACTCGAACCTCTTCCCGCGCACCGAGGAGGTCGAGCTGTCCTGGAAGATCCTCGACCCGATCGAGCAGTACTGGGACAAGAACGGCAAGCCCGCCCAGTACCCGGCGGGCACCTGGGGCCCGGTCGAGGCGGACCACATGCTCGAGCGAGACGGACGGAGCTGGCGCCGCCCATGAAGATAGACCTCACCGACACCACGGCCGGCAAGGTCAACAAGGCACTGGTGCAGGGCCGGCGGGCCATCGGCACCCCGGCCGTCGGCATGGTGCTCACGCTGGTCATCGTCACGGACGAGGAGAACGCGTACGACGCCTTGAAGGCCGCAAACGACGCCTCGCACGAGCACCCCTCGCGCACGCTCGTGGTCATCAAGCGCGTCTCGCGTTCGCCCCGCGACCGGACCCAGTCGCGGCTGGACGCCGAGGTACGGCTGGGCGCGGACGCGGGTTCCGGCGAGACGGTCGTCCTGCGGCTGTACGGCGATGTCGCCCACCACGCCCAGTCGGTCGTCCTGCCGCTGCTGCTGCCGGACGCCCCGGTGGTGGTCTGGTGGCCGGTGAACGCGCCCCTGGACCCGGCGCAGGACCCGCTGGGCGCCCTCGCCCAGCGCCGGGTCACCGACACCTACGCGTCCGAGCAGCCGGTACGGGAACTCGGTGCCCGCGCGGACGCCTACACCCCCGGCGACACGGATCTGTCGTGGACCCGGATCACGCCCTGGCGTTCCATGCTGGCGGCCGCTCTCGACCAGGTGACCTGCGAGGTCGCGGCCGTCGAGGTGGAGGGCGAGGAGTTCAACCCGAGCTGTGAGCTGCTGGCGATGTGGCTCGCGGACCGGCTGGACGTCCCGGTGAAGCGTTCCCTGTCGTCGGGCCCCGGTCTGACGGCGGTCCGGATGAGCACCGACTGCGGCCCGATCGTCCTCGACCGCGCCGACGGTTCCCTCGCCACCCTCTCCATCGAGGGCCAGCCCGATCGTGCGGTGGCGCTCAAGCGCCGCGACACGGCGGAGCTGATCGCGGAGGAGCTGCGGCGGCTGGACCCGGACGACACGTACGCGTCCGCGCTGCGGTTCGGGGTGGAGCGGCTGAGCACCTCGAACGGGTCACGCGGAAAGGGCGCCGAGGTGCCCTCCGCGGAGCAGAACGCCGACCCGGAACAGAATCCCGGCGCGGAGCAGAACGCCGACGCGGAGGGACCGTTGGCCAAAGGAGAAGGGGCCGGCGCGGTCCCTACTCCCCTCGAAGCGGCTGCGAAAGCACCCGCGGCAGCGGCGACGCAGGAGGCCCCGGTGAGGAAGGCGGCGGCGAAGTGAGCACTCCGCAGCTGGTCGTGCATCACGACAAGGAGCTGATGGCCCAGGCCGCCGCGGCCCGCCTGATCACGAAGGTCGTGGACGCGCAGGCCTCGCGCGGTACGGCGTCCGTGGTCCTCACGGGCGGCCGCAACGGCAACGGTCTGCTGGCCGCCCTGGCCGCGGCGCCCGCCCGGGACGCCGTCGACTGGGGCCGCCTGGACCTGTGGTGGGGCGACGAGCGGTTCCTGCCCGAGGGCGACCCGGACCGCAATGTCACGCAGGCCCGCGAGGCGCTGCTGGACGCGGTGCCGCTGGACCCGAAGCGCGTGCACGCCATGCCCGCGTCGGACGGACCGTACGGGACGGACGCGGACGCGGCGGCCGCGGGCTACGCCGAGGAGCTGGCCCGTGCGGCGGGTCCGGAGAACCATGGCGCGGTGCCGACGTTCGACGTCCTGATGCTGGGCGTGGGACCGGACACCCATGTGGCGTCCCTGTTCCCGGAACTGCCCGCCGTCCGGGAGACCGAACGCACGGTGGTCGGCGTCCACGGCGCTCCGAAGCCCCCGCCGACCCGGGTGACCCTCACGCTTCCGGCGATCCGGGCCGCCCGCGAGGTCTGGCTGCTGGCAGCCGGCGAGGACAAGGCCGAGGCGGTGGCGATCGGCCTCTCGGGCGCCGGCGAGATCCAGGCGCCGGTGGCGGGTGCGCAGGGCAGGCAGCGCACCCTGTGGCTGCTGGACTCGGCGGCAGCCTCGCAGCTGCCGCGGTCGCTGTACCCTCCGGCGTTGTCGTGAGCTGAGGGCGGCGAGGCTCTTCGCCCCGCCGCCCTCACCCGCGCGGGCTCTTCGCCCCGCCGCCCGACCGCGCGGGTCGGCCGCCTACTTCACCGACCCCGCCATCACGCCCTGCACGAAGTGCCGCTGGAACGCGAAGAACACCACCACCGGCACCACCAGGGACAGGAACGCCCCCGGCGCCAGCACGTCGATGTTGCTGCCGAACTGCCGTATCTGGGACTGGAGTTCCACGGTCAGCGGCTGCGCGGAGCCGTCCGCGAACAGCAGCGCCACCAGCATGTCGTTCCACACCCACAGGAACTGGAAGATGGCGAGGCTGGCGATCGCCGGCCGGCCCACCGGCAGGACCAGGCGGGTGAAGATCCGCCACTCGCTGCCGCCGTCCATCCGGGCCGCCTCCAGCATCTCCTTCGGCATCTCGGCGAAGTAGTTGCGCAACAGGAACACCGCGAACGGCAGCCCGTACGCCACGTGGAACAGCACCACACCCGGAATCGTCCCGAACAGGCCCAACTGCCCGAAGAGTTTGGCGACCGGCAGCAGCCCGATCTGCACCGGCACCACCAGCAGCGCCACCACCAGCAGGAAGACGGTCTCCCGGCCGGGGAAGTCGAGCCAGGCGAAGGCGTATCCGGCGAGCGCCGCCAGGGCCACCACCAGGACGGTCGTCGGCACCGATATCAGCACCGTGTTCCAGAACGCCTGGGTCATCCCTGAGTTCTTCAGCAGCGCCGAGTAGTTGTCGAAGGACAGCTGCCCGGGGCTGGTGAACACGGTCCACCAGCCGCCCTGCGCCGTGTCCTGGGCGGAGCGCAGCGAGGAGAGGAACAGCCCGGCGAGCGGCGTCACCCAGACCAGGCCGATCACCACGAGGAAGGCCTGCACGGCACCGTTGCCCAGGCCGCGCCGTATCGCGTTCATCGCTGACTCCTTCGGAAACGACGGACGTTGAAGACCATGGCCGGGACCACCAGGAGCAGGAGCAGAACCCCGAGGGCGCTGCCCAGTCCCTGGTTGTTGCCGCCGCCGAACGACACCAGCCACATCTGCGTGGCGAGCACGGTCGCGTCCTCCTGCACCGGCCCGGGCGCGATGATGTAGACGAGGTCGAAGACCTTCATCACGTTGATCACGAGGGTCACGAAGACCACGGTGAGCACGGGTGCCAGCAGCGGCACCGTGATCCGCCGGAAGATCTGCCACTCGTTCGCCCCGTCCATCCGCGCCGCCTCCAGCGCGTCCCGTGGCAGCGCCGCGAGCCCGGCGCCGATCAGCACCATCGCGAAGCCGGTCCAGATCCACAGGTACGCCCCGATGATCGCCGGCGTGACCAGCGTCGGCCCGAGCCAGGAGACCCCTCCGTAGGGCTGGGCGAAGTTGGAGGCGGGCAGCTTCACCGTGTACGAGCCGGAGTCGAGGCCGGTGAAGTCGAAGGAGCCGTCGGACGCCGTCGTCGTACTGGCGACCGTCTTCCCGTCGGCGCCGACCGCCTCGACCTCGGTCTCGGGCAGCCCGCTCTCCCGCCGGTCGACCTTGCCCTGCTCCCCTCCGCCACCGGGTGTGAAGTCGAGGTAGACCACCCCGCGCAGCTCGTCCGCAGCGGCCTTGCGGGCGGCGGCCGGGTATGCGGGCTCGGCCCCCGCGGGCAGTTCCTTCGGCGGGACGCCGACCAGGCCGAGGGTCACGGAGTCCCCCGGGGAGACGGTGGCGGTCGTCCGGTACGAGCCGTCCGGCTCCCCCTTCAGTCCCTGGCCGTCGCGGGCCCGGGCCGTCGGGTACGGCGAGGTGCCGGTGAAGGCGTCGTGCACCGAGACGACGGCCGCGTTCAGCACGCCCTTGTTCGGGTCCTCGTCGTAGGCCAGCCGGAAGATGATGCCGGCGGCGAGGAAGGACACCGCCATCGGCATGAAAAGGAGCAGCTTGAAGGCGGTCGCCCAGCGGACCTTCTCCACCAGCACGGCGAGGATCAGGCCGAGGCCGGTCAGCAGGGCGGGCGCCACCACCACCCAGATCGCCGTGTTCCGGACGGCTTTGACGGTCGCCGGGTCACGGAACATCTCGCTGTAGTTATCGCCGCCCACGAAACGGGTGCCGGACGCGTCGAAGAAGCTGCGGCCGATCGAGAACAGCACCGGATAGACGACGAGCGCGCCGAGCAGCAGCAGGGCGGGGAAGGCGAACAGGACGGCGATGATCCGTCCGCGCCGCCGGGTGCGCCGGGCGCGGAAGGCGGGAGAGGCGGGCCCGGTGCCCGCCTCTTTCACAAGGGTCGCGGTCATGGCCGGTCAGCCCTTGTACGCCTTGGCGGCCGCGGCTTCCAGCTGCGCCGCGGTCCCCTTCGGGTCGGACGGGTCGCGCAGGAAGTCCTGCAGCAGCTTCCACTCACCGGCGCCCTTGGTACCGCCGAAGGCGGCCGGGGCCTGGTCGGACATGTCGAAGCGGACCGAATCCCCGGCCCCGACCAGGGACTTGGCGGTGGCGCGGGTGACGTCGTCGCCGTACGAGGCGAGGTCGAGCTTCTTGTTCGGGGACAGGAACCCGCCCGCCTTCGCCCACACGGCCGCGGCCTCGGGGGTGGCCAAGTACTCCAGGAGTTGCATGCCGGCCTTGGCGTTCTTGCCGTCCTTCAGCACCACGGCCGCGTCACCGCCGCTGACCACCGGGGCCTTGCCGCCGTCGACCGCCGGGAAGGGGAAGAAGTTCGCGTCCTGCCCGATCGCCTTGCCGAACTGGTCCTTGGCGACGCCGGCGACGAAGTCGCCCTCGTAGACCATGCCGGCCTCGGGCTTCGGCCCGAACACCTTCTCCACCGAGCCCGGGAAGTCGGTGTTGAGTGCCCCCTTCTGCCCGCCCGCCATCAGCTGCTTGTCCTTGAAGAGCTTGCCGAGCGTGCCGAGCGCCTTGACCACCGACGCGTCGGTCCACTTCAGCTTGTGGGCGGCGAGGGCGTCGTACTTCTCGGGTCCGGCCTGGGAGAGGTAGATGTTCTCGAACCAGTCGGTGAGGGTCCAGCCGTCCTGACCGGCCACCGAGAACGCGGCGAGACCGGAGTCGGAGACGGTGCGCCCGGCCTTCAGCATCGCGTCGTAGGTGGTCGGCGGCTTGACCCCGGCCTGGTCGAGGGCGTCGGGGCTGTACCAGACCGTCGACTTGTGGGCGGCCTTGAAGTAGAGGCCGTAGAGGGCGCCGTCGACGCTGCCGTACTTCTTCCAGACGGGCGCGTACCCCGCGTCCACGGACTGCTCGGTGGCCTTGGACAGCGGCTTGAGCCAGCCCTGCTTCGCGAACTGCTGCAGGACGCCGACCTGCGGGACCATCACCACGTCGGGCGCGTTGCCGCCCTCGATCTTGCTGCCGACGACGGTGGAGACGTTGTCGCCGGTGGACACGAACTGTGTCGTGGCGCCGGTCTTCTCACCGAAGGCGTCCAGCACCTTCTGGAAGTTCTTCTGCTCGCTGCCGGACCAGACACCGGCCACGGTGACCGTCTGACCGCTGAGCGCCTTGTCGCCGCCGGCGGCGGAGACCGGGCCGCCGCCCGAGCAGGCGGTCGCGCCGAGCGCCAGGGCGAGGGCGGTGCAGCTCGTGAGCAGGGTCGTGCGTCGTCGCATCATCGTTGATGTCCCTTCGAGGGGTGGGAAGTTGACGGCTGATCAGGGGATCGGGAGAAGCGGGAGAAGAAGGTCAGAGGGGGTCGCTGATCCACCAGGCGGCCGTCGAACCGGGGAGCACCCCGGCCGGGCAGGGGCCGCTGGACAGCAGCGGGGTGCCGGAGACCGGTGCGGGCGTCGGTGCCGTACCGAAGTTGACGGCGCAGACGAAGCCGTCACCGTCGTCGCCGCGGGCGAAGGCGAGGACGCCGGGCGGGGTGTCCAGCCAGCGCAGCGGCCCTTCACCCAACTGGGGCAGCGCGGCGCGCAGTTGCAGGCCGTCGCGGTACAGGTGCCAGAACGAACGGGTGTCGGCGAGGGCCCGGTCGGTGGCGTGGTCGGCGAAGTACTCCGGCTGCGGCAGCCACGGCTTGGCGCCCTCCGTCCCGGAGGTGAAACCGAACGGGGACACCTGCCCGGACCACGGCAGCGGCACCCGGCAGCCGTCGCGGATCCGGGCGCGGCTTCCGGTCCGGCGGAAGATCGGGTCGGTGAGCACGTCGTCGGGCAGGTCGACGACCTCCGGCAGGCCCAGTTCCTCGCCCTGGTAGATGTACGCGGCTCCGGGCAGCGCCAGCATCAGCAGCGCGGCGGCGCGGGCGCGGGCGGCACCGAGGCCGCTGCCCTCGGTCGTGAATTCGCCGTAGCGGGTGACGGTGCGGACCTGGTCGTGGTTGTTGAGGACCCAGGTGACCGTGGACCCGGTCCCGGCGATGTCCTGCATGGCCTCGGAGATGACCTTGCGGAAGGCGTCGGGGTTCCAGGGTGCGCCGAGCAGGTCGAAGAAGAAGGCCTGGTGGAGTTCGTCCGGGCGGACGTACTGGGCGTGTTCACGCGCGGTGGGAACGGACACCTCACCGACCAGGAGCCGCTCGCGGCCGTCGCGTGCCGTGTACTCCTCGCACACCGCGCGCCAGTGCCGCCAGACCTCGTGCACCTCGGGCTGGTTCCAGGCGAGCGGGTTGACGGAGTCCCGGGTGCGGGCGTCCGCCTCCGGGTCCGGGGAGTCGGGCAGGTCAGGGTGCTTGAAGAGCCCGGCGGCCACGTCGATACGGAAACCGTCGACGCCCCGGTCGAGCCAGAAGCGCAGTGTCCGGTCGAACTCGTCGGCGACCTCGGGGTCGCGCCAGTTCCAGTCCGGCTGGTCGGAGGTGAACATGTGCAGGTACCACTGGCCGGGGCGGCCGTCGGCCTCGGTGACCCGGGTCCAGGCGGGGCCGCCGAACATGGCGTGCCAGTTGTTGGGCGGTTCGGCACCGTCCGGGCCGCGGCCGTCGGCGAAGTGGAAACGGGCCCGGGCCGCGCTGCCCGCGGTGGCGGCGAGCGCCTCCTGGAACCACGGGTGCTCGCTGGAGCAGTGGTTCGGGACGATGTCGAGCAGCACCTTGATGCCGAGCCGCCGGCCGGCCGCCATGAGCAGGTCGAACTCGGCGAGGTCACCGAAGGTCGGGTCCACGTCGCGGTAGTCGGCCACGTCGTAACCGTGGTCGTGCTGCGGCGAGGGGTAGAAGGGGCTCAGCCAGATCCCGTCGACGCCCAGCTTCTTCAGGTACGGCAGTCCGGCCCTGACCCCGGCGAGATCGCCGATGCCGTCGCCGGTGCTGTCCAGGAAGCTGCGGACGTACACCTGGTAGATCACTGCGTCGCGCCACCAGCGGCGGTACTTGCTCGACATGCATGCATGTTAGGTAGGTGTGTCGTGAGGGTGTCAATGAAAAGAACAGGCCTCCTGCCGAGTTGGCACGACAAACCCGGCGTTAAAGGGGCATTTCTCAGTCAGATGAGATATCCGCGTTACCTAACAGGTAACTAGCGACTGGAGATGGCCGCGAGTTCCCGGGCCAGCCGTCGCACGGCCGCCTCGGGCGTCTCGCGCCCTGTCATCGCGTCCTGCACCACCGCCTGCACCACCAGACTGACCTGGTCGTAGCGGGGGCTCTTGGGCCGCGGGGCGGCCCGGACGACGCTCGCGCGCAGGGTCGGCAGGTACGGGAACTCCCGCACCAGCGCGGGATCTTCGTACAGCGCGGCACGTACCGGCGGCAGCGCGCCGCGCGTGAGGACCTGCCGCTGGACGGGCTCGCTGGTGAGGTACGTGATCAGCCGCGCGGCCGAGTCGGGATGCCGCGCGTGCGTGCTGACGGCCAGGTTGGAGCCACCGAGGACGCTCCTGCCCGGCCCGTCGGGCCCGGGCAGCGGCACGGCGCCGATCTTCCCGGCGACCTTCGACCCCCTGGCTGAGGCAGCGACGTACGCGTACGGCCAGTTACGCAGGAAGAGCAACCGCCCGTCCTCGAAGGCCTGCTTCGACTCCTCCTCCTTGTACGTCAGCGCCCGCTTCGGGATCCAGCCCTCCCGCACACCCCGGGCGAGGAAGCCGATGCCCTCGCGGGCGGCGGCGGAGTTCACGGTGACGCGTTCGCCCTCGTCGCCGAGGATCGTGCCGCCCGCCGAGTAGACGGCCTCGGCCGCGTTGACGGTGAGCCCCTCGTACGGCAGGAACTGGCCGGCGTAGCCGTCGAGTCCGTATTTCGGGGCGATGGTCTTCGCGTCCCGTTCCAGTTCGGCCCAGGTGCGCGGCGGCCCGACGCCCTCCTTGGCGAGGACGTCCTTGCGGTAGAGGAGCAGTCCGGCGTTGGTGACGTACGGGACGGCGTACAGACGGTCCTCGTAGGTCGCCGTGTCGACGACCGGCTTCAGGAAGGTCTTCAGCGGGAAGCGGTCGCGGGGCAGCGGCCGTATCCAGCCCGCCGCCGCGAACTCCGAGGTCCAGTTGACGTCGATGTTGAGGACGTCGAACCGGCTGCGGTCACCGTCGCGCAGGTCGGTGGCCATCTGCGCGTGGGTCTCGTCGGCGGAGTCCGGGAGTTCGACGAGGGTGACCCTCTCGCCGGGGTGGGTGCGGTTCCAGCCCTCCAGCAGGGGGCCGAGATAGCCGGTGAGGTCTCCGGCGGTGGCCACGGTGAGCGGCCCACGGCCACCCGCGGTCCCGTCCTCGGCGTGCGCGCCGGAGGTGACGTATCCGGTCAGGACCACCGCGAGAACGAGAAGGCCCCTACCGGCGGCGTGAATCCACCGCATAGGTTCCTCCCTGTACACCTGACACCTGGCATCTGACACCTGCCGCGGGGCGCAGGGCGCCTCGCGCGAGTCAGACGCCATGTATACCTGTTAGGTATGGGCGATACTAGGGCCCGGAGCACATTACGCGACGGAGAGGACAGCACGAGTGCGCCTGCCCCTGCTGGCTCTCCTCGCGCGCGGACCGGCCCACGGCTACGAGCTCAAGCACGACCTTGAGCAACTGCTGGGCTCCGCGTACCCTCAGCCGAACGTCGGCCAGATCTACGTCACCCTCGGCCGCCTCGAGAAGACAGGACTGATCGAGGGCGAAGAGGTCGAGCAGTCGAGCCGGCCCAACAAGAAGATCTACCACCTCACCGACGCCGGGCGGGAAGAGCTGCGCGCCTGGTACGAGGAGACCGCCGACGAGCCGCGGGTGCGCGACGAGTTCTTCATGAAGCTGGCCCTCGCCCCGCAGACCGGTCTCGCCGACCAGATCGCCCTCATCAACAAGCAGCGGCGCCAGTACCTCAACACCATGCGTGACCTGTCGAAACTGGCCGCCGCCGAGAACCGGGACAACCGCATCGCCCAGCTGCTGATCGAGGGCGCGATGCTGCACCTGCAGGCCGACCTCGACTGGCTGGAGCGGTGCCAGGAAGAACTGGAAGAGCTGGAGGAGCTGGAGTGAACGACAGCCCCGCTCCCGTGCTGCGCGCCGAGGGCCTGGTCAAGACGCACCACGGCGAGGGCGCCCCGGCGCATGCCGTGCGCGGGGTCGATCTGCGTGTACGGCAGGGCGAGTTCGTGGCGATCACCGGGCCGTCCGGCGCCGGCAAGTCCACGCTGCTGCACCTGCTGGGCGGCCTGCAACGACCCGACGGCGGCAGCATCTGGCTGGACGGCGAGCGCTCCGACACGTGGGGCGAGGCACGCTGGGCCGTGGAGCGCAGGAAGCGCATCGGGATCGTGTTCCAGTTCTTCAACCTGGTCTCCGATCTCTCGGTCGCCGACAACGTGGAACTGCCGGCCCTGCTCGCCGGGGCGTCCCCGAAGCGGGCACGCGCCGAGCGGGAGGGCCTGCTGGCCGAGCTGGGCCTGACGGGCAAGGAGAAGAGCATGCCCGGCGAGCTGTCCGGCGGTGAGCAGCAGCGGGTCGCGCTCGCCCGGGCCCTGGTCAACCATCCGCCGCTGCTGCTGGCCGACGAGCCCGCGGGCAGCCTGGACAGCAAGGGCACCCGCGAGGTGACCCGGCTGCTGTCCCGCTTCCACCAGCGCGGCCAGACGATCGTGCTGGTCACCCATGACGCGCGGCTGGCGAGCGCCGCGGACCGGGTGATCAGCTTCTTCGACGGACGGATAGCCGACGACGCGGAACTCCACGGCACGCCGTCGCGCGGCACCGGCATATCCGGCGTGCTGGAACTCAAGGAGTGACAGGCGGGTGACGGGCTGACATGCGGGTGTACGACGGTGAGTTCACGATCCACGACCGTGCCTTCGTGATGCGCGACGGCGCCTTGCCGGCGTACGACGGTGCCTTCGCGATGAGCGGGACGAGGGACTGAGCCCGTGCGAGCCACCCTGCGCTGGGCGCACTCCGATCTGCGCACCCACCGCGGCGAGGCCCTGTTCCTCGTCCTCGCCACCGCCGGCATCGTCGTCTCGCTGCTGCTGGCCACGGCCCTTTTCGGGTACGCCACCAATCCCTGGCAGCGGGTCTTCACCCAGGCGCACGGCGCTCATGTGTGGCTGCACACCGGCCCGTCGGCGGATGTACGCAAGGCGGCGGAGCTGGACGGCGTCGCATCGGTCTCCGGCCCCTACCCGACCGAGTCCACCACCCTCGCCTCACGCGGCGCCCGCGCCTCCGTCGAACTGCGCGGCACCTCGGGGCGGCCCACCGTCGGCCGCCCGCTGGTCACCTCCGGCCACTGGCTGGACGCCGGCACCCCGAACGGCGTCGTCCTGGAGAGCCGTCTGGCCCGCGCCCTGCTGGCCGAGCCTGGCGACAGCCTCAGCGTGCCCGGCACCGAGCGGAGACTGACCGTCCTCGGCATCGCCGACAGCGCCGAACCCCGCTACCGGCCGGGCGAGCAGCCGGGGCTCGTCTGGGCGCTCCCGTCCGCCGTGCGCGACCCCGGCGGCCAGGTCATCGGGCTGCGTCTGTCGGAGCCCGGCGACACGGACTACATCGTCCAGCGCGCCGTCACGGTACTCGGCTCCGGTGCCGTCAGCGAGGTCTCCACCTGGCAGCAGGCCCGTGCCGAGGCGCAGGGCGACAGCCGCCTGCTGGGGCAGGTGCTGGGACTGTTCGGCCTCGGTGCGCTGGTCGCCGCCGGGCTCGCGGTGCACGGGGCGATCGCCACCCGCATCCGGGGCCATCTGCGGGACATCTCGGTGCTGAAGGCGATCGGCTTCACGCCGGGCCAGGTGGTTCGCGTCTTCCTGTTCCAGCACGTCGCCTACGCGCTGCTCGGCGCGGTGGCCGCGGCGGCGCTCACCCAGGCGCTGGGCAGCCGCCTCCCCGGCCGTCTCGGGGACGCGGTCGGCGTGTGGCAGGGGCTGCCCGGGCATCCGGTGGCGCTGTTCGTGGTGCCGGTGGCGGCGGTGCTGCTGATCGGCGCGACCACCGGTCTCGCCGCCTGGCGGGCCGGGCGGGTGCCTCCGGTCCCGGTGCCACGGCCCGCGGCACCGGCCGGCGGGCGGCTCTCGTCCGTGGCGCGCCGGGCGCTCGGGCTGCGGCTGCCGCCCGCGCTGGTCCTCGGCTGGCACAAGGCGTTCGCGAGGCGTCCGCGGTCGCTGGCCACGGTGGCCCGGCTCGCGTTGCCGCTGCTGCTGATCG
Organism: Streptomyces sp. NPDC006332; assembly: GCF_040612855.1. NCBI lineage: Bacteria > Bacillati > Actinomycetota > Actinomycetes > Kitasatosporales > Streptomycetaceae > Streptomyces > Streptomyces sp. NPDC006332. Next base: position 1,760 of record NZ_JBEXRA010000102.1, on the reverse strand, counting down.
TGGTCGCGATGAGCGCCTGGACCACCATCGACCGCTTCCACAACAGGCCCGAGCAGATCGGGGTCCCGGCCGCGCTCACCGCCCGCACGGACTCCGGTCTCGGCGAGCGGGCCACCCGTACCCTGCTGGAGCGGGATCCGGGCGTCGCCGCCGTCTACCCGGGCGTGGAGGTGGCGGCCCTGGTACCGGGCCAGACGGCCACCATCGCGCTGCGTGGCCTCGGCAGCCCCCGGGAGCCGTACCCGTACGCCCTGGCCGAGGGCCGCGCCGCGCGAGGTCCCGACGAGGCGGTGGCCGGGCAGGGGCTGCTGGACCTGCTCGATGTGCGGGTGGGCGACTGGGTGCGGATGACGGTGGGCGACCGGCCGCAGATCCTGCACATCGTGGGCCGCAGCATCGAACCGGAGAACGCCGGCCGGGTCATCTCCACCTCCCTGGACACCCTCCGTGAGAACGACCCGGGCCTCGGTCCCACCTTCTACCAGCTCCGCCTGCACCCCGGCACGGACCCGCAGGTGGTCGCCAGTCGGCTGTCCGCCGCCGGGCGCGGTCACCTCGACGTGCACGCCGTGTCGAATCCGGCCGACGGACTCTCGCCGCTGCGCGGGGTCGTGGTGGGCCTGATCGCCGTCCTCGCTCTCATCGGGCTGATCGAACTGCTGACCGCGATCGGCGGCACCGTGCGTGAGGGCGAGCGGGATCTGCTGGCGCTCAAGGCCATCGGCCTGTCACCACGGCAGATCACCGCGGTCACCGTCACCGCCACCGGCTGTACGGCGCTGGCCGCGGTCCTCATCGGTACGGTCCTGGGCGCCCCGCTCGCCCACTGGCTGATCGACGCCCAGGGCAGGTCCAGCGGGATCGGCGCCGGGATCGCTCAGGCGCCGTCCCCTGTCCTGCTGGCGCTGTTCGGAGCGGCCGCGGTACTGGGGGCGGTCGCGCTCGCCGCGCTGCCGGCCTCTCGGGCGGCACGGCGTCGGCTCGCGGACACGCTGAGCGCGGTGGCCTGAGCGCCGCCCCCGCGGGTAAGGCGGGGGCGGCACGTACGGGAGGGGTGGCCTCCCCGCTCAGTCCCGGCCGCGCAGCTCCCGGTATGCGGCGACCAGGGCCTTGGTGGAATCGTCCAGGCCGGGTACGTCGGTGCCTTGGGTGAGGGCGGGTTCGACGCGCTTGGCGAGGACCTTGCCGAGTTCGACGCCCCACTGGTCGAAGGAGTCGATGTTCCACACCGCGCCCTGCACGAACACCTTGTGCTCGTACAGCGCGATGAGCTGGCCCAGCACCGACGGCGTGAGTTCCCCGGCCAGGATGGTGGTGGTGGGGTGGTTGCCCTGGAACGTCTTGTGCGCCACCAGTTCCTCCGGCACACCCTCCGCGCGGACCTCGTCGGGGGTCTTGCCGAACGCCAGCGCCTGCGTCTGGGCGAAGAAGTTCGCCATCAGCAGGTCGTGCTGCGCCCGCAGCCCCTCGCTGAGTTCCTCGACGGGGCGGGCGAAGCCGATGAAGTCCGCCGGGATCAGCTTGGTGCCCTGGTGGATCAGCTGGTAGTAGGCGTGCTGCCCGTTGGTGCCGGGCGTGCCCCACACCACCGGCCCGGTCTCCCACTCGACCCGGCGGCCCTCCCGGTCCACCGACTTGCCGTTGGACTCCATGTCCAGCTGCTGCAGATACGCCGTGAACTTCGACAGATAGTGGCTGTAGGGCAGCACCGCGTGCGACTGCGCGTCATGGAAGTTGCCGTACCAGACACCCAGCAGACC
>NZ_JBEXRA010000101.1:0-15977 GCF_040612855.1 Streptomyces sp. NPDC006332 | reverse complement strand
CCACGGGAGATTGAGGGGTACGACGGTATCGCCCGCTAGGTGAGCGATTCCAAGGGCGCGGGGACGGGATCCGGCCGGAACAGATCGAGGTCGCCCGACGCTTACTGCTTCCCGACTACTTCTCGACGGTGAAGCCCTGCTCGTTGCCGTACTTGACCGAGGCGTCCTGCCAGGTCTTCAGGCCGTTGTTCAGCTTGGTGCCGGAGACGTAGGCCTTGCCGACGGTGTCGTTGAAGATGGAGTTCGCGTACACCTGGTACGGCAGGTAGGACCAGTCGTCGGCGACGTTCGCGGCCGACTCGGCGAAGACCTTGTTGGCCTCCTGCCCGCCGAAGTACGGGAACTTGGTGTCCTGGAACGCCTTGTCGTTCAGGTCCGCGGTGGTCGCCGGGAAGGCGCCCCCCTTGATGCGGGCCTGCACACCCTTGCCCGCGTTGGCGTATTCGACGAAGGCGTAGGCGAGCGCCTCGTTCTTGCCCGCCTCGGGCAGGACCAGCGAGCTGCCGCCGTTCTCGGCGCTCGCCTTGTCACCCGCGGTCCACTGGGGCAGCGGCGCGGCGCGCCAGTCGCCGGAGGCGTTCTTCACGCCGGAGGTGAAGTTGGCAGGCATCCAGGCGCCGGTGGCGAGGGTGGCTATGGTGCCGTCACCCAGGCCCTTGTACCAGGCGTCGGTCCAGCCGGGGATGGGCGCGACCAGCTTGTCGTCCAGCAGCTTCTGCCAGGTGCTGGTGTACTTCGCGGCACCCGCGTCCGAGAAGTCGATCTTCACCTTGGTGCCGTCGACCTTGTACGGGCGCGAACCGGCCTGCCACAGAAGGCTGGTGGTCATGCCCGGGTCACCCATGTCGCTGGTGATGTAGGCCTTGGGGTTGGCCTTGTGCAGCTTGCGCGCCGCCTCGACGTACTGGTCCCAGGTGGTCGGTACCGCGATCTTGTACTTGTCGAAGACCTTCTTGTTGTAGAACAGCGCCATCGGGCCCGAGTCCATCGGCAGGCCGTAGATGCCGCCGCCGGACTGCACGGCGTTCCACGGGCCGGGGGAGTAGTCGTTGGCGAGCTTGTCCGCGCCGAAGCCCTTCAGATCGGTGAGCTCCTTCGTCAGCGCGTACTGGCCGAGCGCGTAGTACTCGATCTGCGCGACGTCGGGAACGCCCTTCTTCGCCGAGATGGCGTTCGACAGGGCGGTGTACGCCTCGGCGCCGGTACCCGGGTTGACAAGATTGATCTTGACCTTGGGGTTCGCCTTCTCGAAGTCGGTGACGACCTGCTTGAGGGTGGGCTCCCAGGCCCAGACGGTGACGGTGCCGCCCTTCTTCAGAGCCGCGTCGATGTCCGACTGGGACACCGCCTTCGGGCCGGAGTCCCCGTCGTCGGAGCCACCGCAGGCGGTCGCGCCCAGAGCGAGGCTGGACAGGAGGGCGATGCCGCGCAGCAGGCGGCCGGTCTTTCCGCGCATGGAAATGCTTCCACTTCTTCGTGGGTGGGACAGGGTGAGGGGGGTTCGGGACAACGTGGGGCTATGGGGCGGCGGGACGACCGTGGCGGTCACTCCTTGACGCTTCCTGCGGCGAGTCCGGACTGCCAGTACTTCTGCAGCAGCAGGAACGCGGCGATCAGCGGCACGATGGTGAGCACCGAGCCGGTGATCACGAGGTTGAAGACGGGCTGGCCGCCGGCCGTCGCGGCCTGCGCGTTCCAGGCGTTCAGGCCCAGCGTCAGGGGATACCAGTCCGGATCCTTGAGCATGATCAGCGGCAGGAAGTAGTTGTTCCAGGTGGCGACCGTCGTGAACAGCAGGACGGTCACGATGCCGGGCGCCAGCAGCGGCAGACTGATCGTGAAGAAGGTCCGCACCTCGCCGGCGCCGTCCATCCGGGCGGCCTCGAGGAGTTCGGTGGGGATGGCCTCGGTGGCGAAGACCCACATCAGGTAGAGCCCGAACGGCGAGATGAGCGAGGGGATGATCACCGCCCACGGGGTGTTCGTCAGACCCATCTTGCTGAACATCAGGAAGGTCGGCACCGCGAGCGCGGTGCCCGGCACGGCGACCGCGCCGATGACGACCGCGAACACGGCGTTCCGGCCGGGGAACTTGAACTTGGCCAGGGCGTAACCGCCCAGGATGGCCAGGAAGGTGGCGCCGCCGGCCCCGAGCACCACGTACAACAGGGTGTTGAGCAGCCAGCGGGTGAAGACGCCGTCGTCGTAGGTGAACGTTTCCTTGACGTTGTCCCACAGGGCGAAGTGGCCGTTGTCGAACCAGAGCCCGAACGAACTGGCCAGGCCCTCCTGGGTCTTGGTGGCGCTGATGAGCAGCCAGGCCAGGGGGACCAGGGTGTAGAGCAGGACCAGTCCGGTCAGCAGGGTCAGCAGCACACTGCGCCGAGGACGGCCGGGGGTGTGCTTCTTGCGTGACGTGCGCAGCCGGGTCACGGGCCTCGAGGTGTCGGCCGCGGGCCGCGGCCGGGAGGCGGTGGAGGCAGGGCTGGTCATCGGGTCACGCTCCCTTGCGCATGCCGCGCAGCTGGACGACATAGGCGATGACCATGGTGATCAGCCCCATGATGATGGCGACCGCCGCGGAGTAGTTGTGCTGCTGCCCGTTGAACGACAGCGCGTACGTGTAGAAGTTCGGCGTGTAGTCGGTGGTGATGGTGTTCTTCGCGAGGTTGCGCAGGATGCTCGGCTCGTTGAACAGCTGGAAGCTGCCGATGATCGAGAAGATGGTCGCGATGACCAGGGCTCCGCGGATCGCCGGGAGCTTGATCGCCGTGATGACGCGGAACTGCCCGGCACCGTCGATCTCCGCCGCCTCGTACAGGGAGCTCGGAATCACCCTCAGCGCCGAGTAGAAGATCAGCATGTTGTAACCCATGAACTCCCAGGTCACGATGTTGCCGATCGAGGCCAGTACCCAGTCCGCGGAGAGCGGGTCGGGGATCGAGGTGCCCAGGGCGTCGTTGAGGTCGCCGATCAGACCGAACTGGTTGCCGTACATGAAGCCCCACATCAGGGTGGCGACGACGGCGGGCACCGCGTACGGCAGGAAGATCGAGATACGGAAGAAGTTCTTGCCGTAGAGCCGTCCGCTGTCCAGCGCCAGGGCCACCAGCAGCGCGATGCCGAGCATGATCGGGACCTGCACGCACAGGAAGAGCGCGACGCGGGCGAGCGACTGCCAGAACTGGTCGTCCTGCAGGGCCTGCGTGTAGTTGTCCAGGCCGACGAAGCTGTTTCCGCCGATGAGCTGGTTGCGGTAGAGGCTCAGGTAGATCGAGTAGGCGATCGGGGCCAGGAAGACCAGCGCGAACACGGCTACGAAGGGACCGATGAAACCCCATCCCGTCCAGGAGCGGCGGTCCCTCTTCGCCGGAGGTGGTGCCGACCGCGGTTCTGCGGCCGCCGGCGGTTGCAGCGTCGTCATGTCGTTCCTCGCTCGTTCACGTCCTGGAGCCCGGTGGTGCGGCCGGGACATCCGTCGCCGGTGGCGCTCCCACCGCGATGTTTACGCAAACATCGGCCATCACGAGGATGCGGTGTGCTGTTATGTTTACGTAAACATCCGATGGCGGCATGTCTACACTGCCCCGTTGACGGGGGTCAAGGTTCCCTGGTGAAACGGTGTTGTGAGCAGCGGTGGAGAGGTGGCGGACGGCGAGTGGACACGGCTGACAGAAACCCGGCGGAGGGGCCCGGGCCACATGCGGCCGACGGGCCCGTGGACATGACCGGCGACGGTCCCAGGCGCGCCCCCGGCCGCACCCGGGGCGGCGGGCGGGCCAGCGCTTCCATGGCGGACGTGGCCCGGCTGGCGGGTGTCTCGTCGCAGACCGTGTCCCGGGTGTCCAACGGCTACGCGGGAGTGAACGAGGAGACCCGCGGGCAGGTCCTCGCCGCGATGAAGGAACTCGGCTACCGGCCCAACAGCGCGGCCCGAGCCCTCAAACGCGGTGAGTTCCGCACCATCGGCGTCATCACCTTCTCGCTGTCCACCACCGGCAACGTGCGCACTCTGGAGGCGATCGCCAACTCCGCGGCGCACCAGGGGTACGCGGTGACGCTCCTCCCGGTCGCCGTCCCCACCGAGGACGAGGTACGGGGTGCCTTCAGCCGGCTGGAGGAGCTCGCCGTCGACGCGGTGATCGTGATCATGGAGGTCCATCTGCTGGACGCGGCGACCGTCACGCTGCCGCCGCACGTCCAGGTCGTCGTGGCGGACTCCGACGCCGGCGACCGCTACACGGTGGTCGACACCGATCAGGCCGGCGGCAGCCGAGCGGCCGTACGCCATCTCCTGGACCTCGGGCACCGGACCGTATGGCATCTGGGCGGTCCCGAGGGCTCGTTCGCCGCCCAGCGGCGCGCCGACGCCTGGCGGGCGGCCCTCGCCGAGGCCGGACGCAGCGCGCCGCCGCTGGTGCGGGGCGACTGGTCGGCGGCGTCCGGCTACGAGGTCGGACTCGGCCTGGCCGCGCGCGAGGAGTGCACCGCCGTCTTCGCGGCCAACGACCAGATGGCCCTCGGACTGCTGCGCGCCCTCCACGAACGCGGGCGGCGGGTGCCCGAGGACGTCAGTGTGATCGGCTTCGACGACATCGCCGAGGCGAGTTCGTTCCTGCCGCCGCTGACCACCCTCCACCAGGACTTCGCCGAGGTGGGCCGCCTCTGTGTGGAGGCGGTGCTGCGGAAGATGCGCCAGGACGGGCCGGAGCGGGGTACGACGCTGGTGCCGACGCGGCTGGTGCAGCGGGCGAGCACGGCGCCGCCGCCGGGCCACCCCGGGGCGCGCTGACGCCGCGGAGGGCGCGGGTTCTCGTCCCGGACGTCAGGGTCGGGGCCGGCGACCGCCCAGCCGTCCGTCGCGGAGGTGCCGAAGGGGGCATCTCGACCTCTCAGATGAGGTCCCGCAGCGCCTCCACCGCCGCGACGCGCTCGGCGACGCCGTCCGCCAAGGCGCCCACCCTCAGCGTGGTCACCCCGCAGGCGGCGAACTCGGCGACCCGTTCGGCCACATAGCCCCTCGGCCCGATCAACGACGTCGCCCGCCCCAGCTCGTCGGGCATCGCGGCCTCGGCTTCCCGTCTGTGACCGGGCAGGTGGCGCAAGACGGCGACGGCTGCCGCGATGTCGCGGGACCCCGGCGGAACCGCCGACCCCAGGCTTCTGCGCCCCGGTGCGCGGGCGGCCGGGCCGGGCGGCCGGGCCGGGCGGCCGTCAACCGACCGTGGGTGCCTGGTCACGCGCCGGGACCGCTGCGCCGTCAGAGGTGGTGTGCAGCTGGTACACGTTGAACGCCCGCTGGATGACCGGCTGCGCCACGTTCCGCACCCGTACGCCGCCCGCCGTCATCCCGTGCTCGGTGCCCGCGTGGGCGTGGCCGTGGACGGCGAGGTCGGCGCCGGCCGTGTCGATCGCCTCGGCCAGCAGGTAACTGCCGAGGAACGGAAAGATCTCCGGGGGCTCCCCGGCGAGTGTGTCGGCGACGGGGGAGAAGTGGGTGAGCGCCACCCGCACCTCGCACTCCTGTTCCCCGAGCTCCTCCAGGGCGCCGCGCAGACTGTCGGCGCTGCGCCGGGTGGTGCGGACGAACTCCTTCATCAGCGGCTCACCGAACTCCCCGGCGCAGCGCCCCACGAACCCGCCCCCGAAGCCCTTCGTCCCGGCGATCCCCACACGCGCCGGGCCGCACTCCACGACCGTGCCCTCGCCCTCCAGCACCCGCACGCCGGCCTCCTGGAGGATGCCCATGACCTTCTCGGGCTGCTCGTCGTGGTGGTCGTGGTTGCCGAGGACGGCGACGACCGGGACCGGCAGTCCCCGTACCTCCTGGGCCACCACCCGCGCCTCCTCCGCGGTGCCGTGCCGGGTGAGGTCCCCGGCCAGCAGCAGCAGGTCGGCGCAGTCGGGCAGGGTCTCGAAGGCGGGACGCAGCAGACCCTGGGTGTCGGGCCCCATGTGGATGTCCCCCACGGCGGCGACGCGGATCATGACAGTTCCTCCGCATGGTCGGGGGAGGCGGCCTCGGCCACCACGACGTCCGTGTGCACGGCGAGCCCGGCCAGCTCCTCGTGGACGGTCCGCAGCAGCGTCTCGCGGCACTGCGCGGAGGGCACCGTGCCGGTGACCACGACCGACCCGGCCCGCACCTCCGCCCGTACGCCCAGCTCGCCGAGTTCCTCGGCGGCGAGACGGTCGTGCAGGTGGGCGACCCGGTATTCGACGTTCTCGGCGCTCCCGCCCGGGTCGCCGGGGCGGGATGCGGCGGGCTCGCTCATCGCTGCTCCTTCTTCGGCCCGGGTTCGATGACCTCCAGCCGTTCCAGGAAGTAGAAGAACGCGTCGGGCATCGGGGCGTCGCCGCACGCCTCGCGGACCACGTCCCATTCGACCTTCTCGCGCAGGGTGCGGGCGATCGGGAGGACCGCCCCGAAGTCGCAGTGGTGCTCGGAGAAGGCGGCCAGCAGACTGTGCACCAGGTCGGTCGGCGACAGCACCGGCATGAAGACCGAGTCCACCGACAACTCCTGCGTCCGCTCCAGCAGCTCCGTGGTGACCGGCTGATGCGCCAACTCGAAGATCAGGTCCACCTGCTGGCCCAGGCAGTCGGCCTTCAGCAGCCAGTCCTCCGGCGGGGTGAACACCTGGAGCCCGGACTCGCGCAGGCTCTCGGCGACGGCCTGGGCGTCCTCGGGCCGGATGGCGAAGTCGACGTCGTGCTGCAGGTTCTGGGCGCCGCCGTGAGCGTACACGGCGACACTCCCCGCCAGCGCGAACGGATGACCCTTCCGTTTCAGGATCGTGCCGACCTGTTTGGCGGCCTGCAGGATCGCCTGGTTGCGGTCCAGGGGCAGATCGCCCGTGAGCACCCTGTTCTGAGGGACGAGCTCGGGATCCCCTGTCGCCAGCCGCAGCTCGGCGACGCCGGCGCGCTGGTCGAGAGCGTTGTCGTCGGCGTGCGGCGCCATCGCTGCCCCCTTTCCTGGTCGTCCTGGTGCCCGGCCCCGCTCCGGGGGGCCGCAGGCGAGGACCGTGACGGCGAGCCCCGGGTACCCGGGGCGCCGTCTTCGACACGAGCCCGTGTGCGGGATACCGGGGCCGGCCTCTCGGCACGCCGTGCGCGGGATACCGGAGCCGGCCTCTCGGCACGCCGTGGCGGGTGTCGCGGGCCGGTGAACCCTTTCCGGTCGTAGCAGCACAAGCGTGCGGGGCGCGGCCATCCGGTCGCGCCCCGCGGGTGCCGGCTCCCGCGCCGGTGGATCAGACGGGCAGTTTGGCGCGCACCCGCCCGGCCGCGGCGGCGGGCCCCGTCGTGGCGCGGAGCGAGCGGCGCACCAGGTGGGCCTCACGGCGCAGGTCGTGGGCGGAGTGACGGCCCCGCCACCACAGGGAGGGCCGGCCGGCCGTGTCGTCGGCCGCGATCAGCAGACCGCCGAGCATCGAGAGGTTCTTCAGGAAGTGGATGCGCTGCTGGGCGCGCTCCTCGGGATCCTCCGTCTCCCAGAAGCGGTGGCCCGCCAGCGTGGTGGGCACGAGCGTGGCGGCGATGGCCAGGGCCGCCGGCCGGGGGACACGTCCCATGCCGAGCAGGACGCCCGCCACCACCTGAACGGCACCGCTGAGCCGTACCGCCTGGTCCGTGCGGTCGGGCAGAGCGGAGACACGTTCGGTGAGAGGGCGTACGACGGGCTCGGCGGCCTCGGCCACCTCCTTGGGGTCGCGAACGGAGTTCAGACCGCCGGCGACGAACATGGAAGCGAGCAGGGGGCGGCCGGCCAGGCGTAGGAGACTCATGAGCCCTCCTCGGAGATTCGGAAAACAAGGACAGACGGGTATGGGGCCCGGGTTCCCCACCCCGGCAGCGCTCATTCGACGCACCGCCCGCCGTCGACCGAACCTCGCCGCGCCGATCATCCGCCGTCGGGAGGAACGGGCCGCTGGGTGTCCTCCCCGGAGGGGTTGTGAACTGCTGGCGCTGGGTGAGCGCGAGCATGTATGAGTGAGCAGGGGTGAGTGTTGGCGGCCTGCTGGGGGTCGTCATCGGCTGGGGAATGGGGGTTCGTGTGTCGAATGCGTGACCTCATGGGGGTGTGGCTCGTTGGGTGTGGTGATCGGGTTTTCGGCAGCGTGGCAGGGGGTGTGGGGTGGGCGGGCTGCGTCAGGTGGCGGCGTCGTTCGTGGTGCCCGGCCCTGCGGGGGTGGCGATCCGGGACCGGCTGCGGGTGTCGCAGGTGGATGCGGCGGTTCTGTGTGAGGTGGGGCTTTTCCTCGGTTCGCTGGCCTTGGGGGATCTCGCCCTACGGTCCCGGCAGGGGTTGGACCATGATGCGGCGTCGTGGGCGGTGCGCAAGCGGGAGCTGACGGGGTGTTCGTCGGCGCGGTGGGCAGGGAGCATCACCAGGGCCACGCATGATCAGTGGGCGCTGGCGCGGCGCGGTCAGCTGGCGGAGATGGTGTGGCTGCGCGGGCAGATCACGCAGATCGAGGCGCGGCTGGCCCGTCCGCTGGGTGCCAAGGCGAACAAACGTGAGGGCCTGCATCGTGGTTATGGGTCGCGGGCCCAGTGGCATGCCAAGTCCCGCCGCCTGCACGCGCTGAAGGTCCGGCTGGCTGGGGTGGAGGCGGACTGGACGGAGGGCCGAGTGCATGTCGTGCGCGGCGGCAAACGCCTCGCGCATCTGCGCCACCACCTGGACGGGGCCGGGTTGGACGTGAACGAGTGGCGTCGGCGGTGGCAGGCGGCGCGGATGTTCCTGTCCGCGGACGGGGAGTCCGGCAAGCGCTTCGGCAACGAAACCATCCGCGTCACCGACACCGGACAGCTCTCGATCAAACTCCCCGCTGCCCTGGCGCACCTGGCGAACACACCGCACGGCCGGTACGTCCTGGACGCGCGCGTGGCGTTCCAGCACCGCGGGCAGGAGTGGCTGGACCGGATCACGAATGATCGGGCGGTGGCCTACCGCATCCACCACGACCCCGCCCGGGACCGCTGGTATGTGACCGCTTCCTGGCAACGCGCCCCCATCCCCGTCCTGCCCCTGGAGGCGGCCCTGGCCCGGGGCGTGGTCGCCGTCGATATGAACGACGACCATCTCGCCGCCTGGCATCTGGATGTGCATGGCAACCCGGTCGGCGAACCACGACGCTTCTTCTACGACCTGTCCGGGACCACAGCGCATCGGGACGCGCAGATCCGGCACGCCCTGACCCGCCTGCTGCACCACGCCCGGCGTTGTGGAGTCGCGGCGATCGCGATCGAGGACCTCGACTTCACCGAGGGCGCGAGCCGGGAGAAGCACGGCCGCAACAAGCGTTTCCGCCGGCTGCTCTCCCGCTTTCCCACCGCGAAGCTGAAGGCGCGGCTGGTGTCGATGGCTGCCGAGCAGGACCTCGCCATCGTCGCGGTGGACCCGGCCTACACATCCCGGTGGGGTGTCCAGCACTGGCAGAAGCCCCTCACCTCAAGGAACAGAAAGATCACCCGCCACGACGCAGCCGCCGTGGCGATCGGCAGGCGCGCCCTGGGGCACCCGATCCGGCGTCGGACGGCACCGCCCCCACACGACCAGAGTGATCGTGTGGGGCATCGGACCGTTCAGGCCCGACCAGGCACCCCGGGGCGTGAGGAACCCCGCCCCCGCACTCCCGGACCACGGACACGATCCGTGCCGCCGGACGCGGAGCGAACGCGGGCGACCAGGACACCCAAAACCGTTCGGGATGTCCGCAGTCACCAGGAATGGGTCCAAGACTCACTCCTGCTCACTGATTAGGAACGGTACTCCTCCGCGAGCTCCCGGACACCGAGGTCCGTGGAGGCGAGGGCGGCGCGTCGCCACCGTGCCGTGAGCGGGGCGTCCCCGAGGTCGTCCAGGAGCATCACGAGGGCGCGCATCGCGAGGACGTCGGTCACCTTGTCGACCAGGGTCCGTTCCACCAACGGGGCCAGATCGTCGTGCACGGCGACCGACCCGGCGAGCGTGCTGAGAACCTCACGGCCCCAGACGCCGGGCTTGTCGACGCTCAGGCAGCACTCGTACACCTCGGGGAGCAGGCCGCGGACCACGTCGGGACGATCCGTGCCCACGTCACGCAGCAGGTCCAGGACCGCCAGGGACCCCCGGCCGGAGCGCAGGGACTCCCGGAGCACGGGGACGACGTCGGATCCGAGGAGCCGCTCCCTGGCCGCCGCGCGGTCCTGTTCCACGTCGCGCAGTCTCTCCTCGGCGACGAACCGGAGGTGATCCGCTTCGAGATAGGCGCGCCACAGGCGTTCCCCGCCGCTCTCGTCACCGCTCCCGAACCAACCCACGGCCCCTCCCGTCTCCGCCGACCGGGAGAGACTAGCCGGGAGGCTCGTCGCTCGTCCTCGCGTGCTCGGTCCATGTGCGGCAGACGACGGATCCAGCTCTGGCCGAACCGACTGATTTGGACCAACTAGGCCATGCGGAAGGCCGGATGACCCGCGCTCTCGTCCCGAGAAGCCAGGACGTTCATGTAGCGGAGGCCTCGCCGAGACCGGGACGCAGCTGTGGCCGGCCGCGGCCGGAGCGGTCCTCCTGGTCTGCGGCTTCCTCCTGCTCCTGCGCACCAGGCGGAACACCGGGTGATTCCAGGCGCGCGACGCCACCGAACGGCCGCCCCCGACAGTCGGCGACATACCCACTGACGGGTGCGGCCGTCCGAGTTCGTTCACTCCCACGGATCAGTCGGCCGAGGCACCGGGGCCCTTCTGCGGGTCAGATGGAGAGCGTGCGAATATCCATCACCGCGGCCCTGAGCCGCTCACGTCTGCTCGTGGCCGCCACTCTGCTCGCCGCCGCGTGCGTCCAACTCGCCCCGGCCGCGGTCTCCGCGGCCCCGGATCCCTCGCCCGTCCGCGGCTCCGCCTTCATGGGCATGGGGGTCGCGGCCCACGACGGCCGCGACGGTCTGCCCCTAGGTACCCGCGCCACCCAGACAGAGGGTGTGGACGTGGCCAGCTACCAGGGCAACGTGTCCTGGCCGACCCTCTGGACCAGCGGAGTGCGCTGGGCCTACGCCAAGGCGACTGAGGGGACGTATTACCGCAACCCCTACTTCAGCCAGCAGTACGGCGGCTCGTACAACCAGGGCATGATCCACGGGGCGTACCACTTCGCGACCCCGGACACCACCGGCGGCGCCACCCAGGCCGACTACTTCGTCGACCACGGCGGCAACTGGTCCCAGGACGACAAGACCCTGCCCGGCGCACTCGACATCGAGTGGAACCCGTACGGCGACGCCTGCTACGGCAAGACACCGAGCGCGATGGTCACCTGGATCCGCAACTTCCTGGACCGGTACAAGGCACGAACCGGCCGGGCCGCCGTGATCTACACGGCCACCACCTGGTGGAGCCAATGCACCGGCAACTACGGCGGATTCGCCGCCAACCCGCTGTGGATCGCCCGCTACGCCTCGACCGCGGGCACCCTGCCGGCCGGCTGGACCAAGTACACGATGTGGCAGTACACCTCCAGCGGGCCGACGGTCGGCGACCACGACAGGTTCAACGGCTCGGCCGACAAGCTGCGGGCGCTCGCCCATGGCTGATCACCCAGCCCCCACCTTCGACGAGGTGGTGGAGAAACAGCGTGCGGCAAACCAGGCACACAACCGGGTCGAAGAGCTGCGGCACTCCCTCGGTCCGCCCACCGAACACAAGTGGACCAAGGAACAGACCGTCACCTACGAGACCGCCTGGCGCGCCTGGCGCGACCTCGACCGTGAAGCCCAGTCCACGCTGGCCGAGTACGCCACGGAACGGGGCCGGTCGCGACAGGAGGTGCAGGCGGACGTGGAGACGACGGTGCGCAGCCGGGACGGCGAATAGCCGGGCGGCACGAGGACGGGGCGGCAGCCCTCGGACGGCACATGAGCCGACCGGGAACTGCCGCCCCGTCCTCGTTGCCGAACCGGCAACTTGTTTTGCCATAGGGGCCGTTACGGCGGAGGCTTCCTGGCGACGACGACCATCAGTGTTCCGCCCAGGAGGCGCCATGACCCACATCCACCCGACACCGGCCGCCGAGTTCTGGGAGGCCCGCTATCAGGGCGGCGACCGCATCTGGAGCGGTCGGCCCAACGCGCTGCTCGTGCGCGAGGTGACGGGCCTGACGCCGGGCACCGCGCTCGACCTGGGGTGCGGCGAGGGAGCGGACGCGGTGTGGCTGGCCTCGCGCGGCTGGCGGGTCACCGGAGCCGACATCTCCCGTACGGCCCTGGAGCGCGCGGCCGGGCACGCCGCCGAGGCCAACGTGGCCGACCGCGTCCGGTGGGAGCGGCACGAGTTGGGCGTGACGTTCCCGGAAGGGTCCTTCGACCTGGTCAGCGCGCAGTTCCTGCAGTCCCCGGTGCCCCTCGACCAGGACCGAGTGCTGCGGCGGGCCGCCGACGCGGTGGCGCCCGGCGGCACACTCCTGATCGTCATGCACGCGGGCTGGCCGTCGTGGCAGGACGAACCGCCCTTCGACGTGGAGTTCCCGACACTGGCGAGCGTGCGGGCGGCGCTCGCGCTCCCGGAGGGGGAGTGGACTTTCACGACCCTGGACACGGTGCGCAAGCCGAGCGTCTCCCCCGAGGGGATCGAAGGCTTCCGCTACGACAACGTGTGGCGGATCCATCGCGCGGGACACTGACGACCGGCGCCGCCCGTCCCCCACCCCGCTCGCCGACACCCCAACCTCGGGTCTCATCCTGATACCCGTCCCGCCGCTTTGCCGTCTGTCCCTCTCGCCCCCCTCTCGCCGTCAGCCCCGGAGGTACCCCGATGCGACAGTTCACCGCCGTCGTCAACCCCACCGCGGGCGGATCCACCGGCGCGGCGGCCCTGCTCGCGGTGGCGCGGCTGCTGCGGGAGGCGGGGGCGGAACTGGAGACCGAGTACAGCCGCAGCCTCGCCCACGCCCACGACATCGCCCGGCAGGCGGGCGAGCGGGGGCGAGTGGTCCTGGCCGTCGGCGGTGACGGCATCACCGGCCGCGTCGGCGGAGCCCTCAGCGGCACCGGTGCGCTGTTCGGGCTTGTTCCGGCCGGCCGGGGCAACGACTTCGCGCGGGCGCTGGGACTGCCCGCCGACCCGGTCGGCCTGGCCCGGGTCCTGCTGCACCACGAGCCACGCCCGGTCGACGCCATCGAGGTCAGCTCGGCCCTCCACGACCGCACAGTGGTGCTCGGCAGTGTGTACGCGGGAGTGGACGCGCTGGCCAACCGGCGCGCCAACCAGGCCAGACTCCTGCGCGGCACCGCCTCCTACTACGCGGGCGGGCTGAGAGCGGTCGCCACCTGGCGGCCGGTGCGCTACCGGGTCACCGTCGACGGGGAAGAACATTCGCACACCGGCTACACGGTCGTGGCCGCCAACTCCGGCTACTACGGGTCGGGGCGCCTCATCGCCCCCGACGCCCGCCTCGACGACGGCCTGCTGGACGTCGTGATGATCCGCGAGGCACCGCGCCTGCTGTTCTTCGCCCTGATGAACGAGCTCAGGTCCGGTGCCCACGTCCACCGCCCCGAGGTACGCGTCCTGCGTGGCCGGGAGATCCGCGTCGAGGCCGACCGCACCGTGCCCTACGGCGCCGACGGCGAGGTCGAGGCCCAGCTGCCGGTGACGGCCAGAGTGCTGCCCGGAGCGCTGCGGGTGTTGTCCTGACCCTGACCGGTAACACGGCACATCACCCTGACCGATAAACACGGCACATCGGAAAGCCGAACGCAATTCTCCGCACGGTTTGGGAATTGCCGAGGCGGCTACCCGAAGCACGACACCGAAGTCGAGATGGCTTGGAGTGAGGCAACGTGACCGGAGACCAGAAGGCCAAGGGTAAGAAGGAACAGGCCAAGGGAAAGGCCAAGGAGGCGATCGGCCGCGCGGTGGGCAATGAGCGGATGGAGGCCGAGGGCCGCGCCGACCAGTCGAAGGGCGACGCACGTCAGGCCAAGGAGAAGGCGAAGGACGTCTTCAAGCACTGAGCTTTGCGAGCACCGCGATGTCGGCAACCGAACATCAGGAAGCCAGCGGCGGGATCCGCGCTCATCGGGCGGGTCCCGCCCTTTGTGTGTAATCCGGTGACAAAGAGCGATCGGATGAGCTGAATTCCTGTGAGCACCGCCTGAGCGGGCCACGGCCCCGGCCCTACCGTCCCGCTATGAAGACGAGTCGCAGCAGAGAAAGAACGTGGCGACGTGCCGCGCTGGCGGTACTGCTGACCGCGGGAACGCTGACAGCCGTCGCTCCCGGGGCCCACGCGCAGGCCGCGCGGACCGAGTCGCCGGTGACGACCTCGGCGCCGGCGGACGGCGTGGTCGAGTCGGTGGTACGGGTCAAGGTGCCGCTTCCGGCGTCCTTCGGGGCGCGACCGGCGGCGTGCGACTGGCTGTCGTACCTGCGCTACCGCTCCTTGGCCGGACCGGCCGCCTCCGCCGACGCCGACCGGGTCCTCCTCGCCCAGCCGGGCATCCTGGAAGGCGCCGGAGCGTTCGACAGCGTCGCCCGCAACACCGTGGCACGCGCCGCCGAGCAGGGCAGCCACATCGAGTTCTGGGCCCTGGACCGGCGCTCCAACTGCCTGGAGGACCGCACCGGCATCGCCTCCGGCGACCAGCACACCTCCGTCGACTACTACTACCGCGGCAAACAGGTCGCCGGCCGCACCTTCGACGGCTACGTCGGCAACGACCGCCTCGGCTGGATGGCGAAGCTCGGCATCGCACAGACCGTCCGTGACGAGTACGACCTGCTGGCCGCCGAACTCCCCGACCAGGAAGTACGCAGGAACAAGGTGCTGTGCGGCGGGCACTCGCTGGGCGGAGTGATCACCGGGTACTTCGCGACCGCCGACTTCGACGGCGACCGGACCACCACCGCCGACGCCGGACACAACCAGTGCGCCGGCTACTTCGCCCTCGACACCACCGTCTCCACCTCCCTCGGCGACCTCAGCGGCAGCATCCCCGACGACACCAACCTGCCCGACATCGGCCTCGGCTACGGCGTGGTGCAGGCCGGCCTGGACAGCGGGGTGCTCTCCCGCACCCTGTCCGCGCCGGTCCTGCTCAACCCCGAGACCATGACCCTGCTCGCCATCGCGGGACTCGGCGCGGTCGACGCCCCCGACGGTGAGGCCGACCTGCCCCGCTATCTGCCAGCCAACGTCAACATCGAGGCCACCAACCGCTTCCTGTTCTCCAAGGACACCGCCACCTTCCTCAGCGGCACGCCCGCAGTGAAGGACTTCAGGCTCACCAACGCGGCCGTCCTGGGAGCGCTGATGGACGACAACTCCGTCCCCCTGGCGTTCCTGCAGAGCAGCGTCGGACTTTTCGACGGCGGGCCGGTCGCCGACAAGAACTTCCCCGTCGCCAACGGCGGCGACGCACAACCTGCCCTGTTCGGTACCGAGTACAAGGCCATCCCCGACCGGCCGCACGGCCCGCTGTACACCTGGCGGAACTACGACCGGATAGGCGACCCCGACGACCCCGGACACCGGTCGGCGGACGGCACCCCCTTCACCGGCGCGGGCAAGGAGGTCACCGACATCCGGGAGCTGGCCCGCAGTCTCGCGCAGCAGCCGCTGGACTTCACCGAGCAGTACTTCCCGACCAAACTGGTCACCGACCTCCAACTGTCGACCTCGCCGCAGGTGAAGGGACTGGTCGTGCATCCCGAGGGGCTCACCGCCAACCCGACGCTCACCGTGCTCGCGGGCGACGGGCTGCTGGCGGGCCGGGTCCCGGCCGACCTGCACCCGGTGATCGCCGACGGCTACCAGCACCTCGACGTGCTGACCGCGGCGCCCGTCCAGAACAACGGACAGCCCGAGCCCACCTCCACCAACCTCGCACGGTTCGCGCGCTCACCCCGATAGGAGACCGCACGCACCGGGGCCCGGGAGGTGATCACCTCCCCGGCCCCGGTGCGGGCGGCGCGGTACCAACCGGACCGGCACAGAC
>NZ_JBEXRA010000100.1:0-16300 GCF_040612855.1 Streptomyces sp. NPDC006332 | reverse complement strand
AACTCCTCGAACAGGGCATCCGCAACGCCCTCGCACTCCTGGACGCCGAGCAGCACAGCTGAGACGCCATCCGCGTACCGATCAGAAGCTGGTCCAGTCGAACAAGGTCAGCGGCTCCTCGACGACCGCATCCGCGTCACTCTCGGCGCCGGCCACCCGCCGGGTGGCCAGACGATCCCACACCCCTCGATGAGGGGAAAGAACGAGGACCCGATGAGTGCCTTCCACCCCGATCTCAAACGAGGTCGCTTCATCCCCAATGTGTCCTACGGCCGTCTGTCGTCGCGCGTCGTGCGGAGAGTGAAGTGGCGCGCGATCGATCCAGGGCCGGACGTCACCGTTCAGGAGATCGTCGTGCCCGGGCCCAAGGGCGCACCGCCCGTCTCGCTTCGTGTCTTCCAGCCGACCGGCCTGAAGGCAGCGGCTCCGGCCCTGCTCTGGATCCACGGAGGCGGGCTGATCTTCGGCGCTCCCGAGCAGGACGACCGTACGAACATCGCCTTCGCCCGCGAGCTCGGCATCACCGTCGCCGCGATCCGCTACCGGCTGGGGCCGGACCATCCCGCGCCCGCCGCAGTCGAGGACGCCTACGCCGGGCTGCGCGGGCTGGCCGAGCGAGCGGACGACCTGCACATCGACATCGACCGCATCGCGATCGGCGGTGCCAGCGCAGGCGGCGGACTCGCCGCCGCCCTCGCCCTGCTCGCCCACGACCGGGCCGAGATCCGCCCGGCGTTCCAACTGCTCCTCTACCCCATGCTGGACGACCGCACGACGACGAGAACCGACCTCAACACCCTGAAGGTGCGCGTCTGGACATCCAAGAGCAACCGGTACGCCTGGTCGTCCTACCTCGGCGACGCCGTCGCGGGCCCCCACGTCTCCCCGTACGCGGCCGCCGCCCGCCGCGAGGATCTCACCGGCCTTCCCCCGGCCTGGATCGGCGTCGGCACCCTCGATCTCTTCCACGACGAAGACGTCGAGTACGCGCGCCGGCTGAATGCCAGCGGCGTCCCCTGCGATCTCGACGTCATCCCCGGCGCCTTCCATGGCTTCGACCTGGTGTTTCCCAAGGCCGAGATCTCGCGGGAGTTCTGGCGCCGGCAGGCACGAGCGCTGAAGGACGCACTGTGAGACCGACCGAACATCAAGGCAGACCGACTTCTCACGGCGCCGGCAACGGGATCGGGCGGCAAGTGGTACTCGGACGAC
This sequence comes from Streptomyces sp. NPDC006332, assembly GCF_040612855.1. Taxonomy (NCBI): domain Bacteria; kingdom Bacillati; phylum Actinomycetota; class Actinomycetes; order Kitasatosporales; family Streptomycetaceae; genus Streptomyces; species Streptomyces sp. NPDC006332. The sequence continues at coordinate 15,088 of NZ_JBEXRA010000100.1, read as the reverse complement.
GTCTGCGGAGTCGTCGAGGCCGTCGGCACCAAAGCCACCCCGGTCAAGCCGGGTGACGAGGTCTTCTACATGCTGCCACGGGCCTGTTGGACTGGTCAGTTCGGCCGCCCCGCCGCCCTGCCACCGGCGGGGAATCGCACCGCCCATGAAGTCCCGAAGGTCGTCCTGGCAGTTTGGCGCCCTTCCAGCGGCGGCAACCCGGCGGCCTCGCCCGCATGCCGGATCACCTCAGCCATGATCCCTGCCGCCTCGTACCACTCCTCGTCCACGTTGAACGGGACGGGCGGCCGCGCGGACCATTGCACGGGCGGCCTTCCTGGCGGCCACGCGGTCGGCGTCCCGGGGCCGGTGAGGCCGGCGGCGGTGTCGTAGAAGGGTCCTCTTGCGGGCCGTCGACCAACCCCTTAGAATTACGAACGTAATTTAAATGCCGAAAGACTAGCGCCGGTCACGCCGACACCCATGACGCGAGGTAAGGACAGTCCGGAGACTGCTGCCTACGAGGTGAGCGACAAGCGCCACGCCAACGTGCCTGGCGCGCACTCGTCACCGGGGCCGCCGCCTGTCGGCAGCCCTACCGAAACAGAGCACTTTTCAGCGTCGGGAAGCCCGGGACGAACAGCACGCGCAATCCACGTGCAGACATCGGAAACAACCACGAGGGCCTTCACCCGGATCCAGGCCGCGAGCAACGTCATCAACTCCTCCAGTTGATGACGTGGGGGACCCCTTTCATCCGGTGACGAGACCGGCCTGACACACCTACCAGAAGGACCCGGACATGAGCGCATCGCGAAACTCCCCACCCCCCTCACGAACGTCAAACAAGTTCGCGCCGACGCGCTCCGTACCCGTCGACGGGGTGGACTTCATCCATCGGCAGCTCGGCCCCGAGGACGGCGTGCCGCTGATCCTCCTGATTCACATGGGCGGAAACCTGGACAACTGGGATCCGCGCGTCGTCGACGGACTCGCCGCACGACGCCGGGTGATCACCTTCGGAAACCGCGGGGTGGGCGGGTCGGGCGGCTCCACGCCGGACACGATCGAAGGGATGGCCGGCGACGCGGTGCGGTTCATCCGTGCCCTCGGCTTCGACCAGGTCGATCTGCTCGGCCTGTCGATGGGCGGCTTCATCGCACAGGTCATCGCGGAAGAAGAACCGCGCCTTGTCCGCAAGGTCATCCTCGCGGGCACCGGCCCCGCCGGAGGGCCCGGCATCGACAAGGTCCCGGCGCTGGCCATCCAGGCCACGATCAAGGGGGCCTTGACACGCCAGGACCCGCTGCTCTCCATCTTCTTCACCGACACCGCAGGCGGCCGGCAGGCCGGGCACGCCCTCCTGCAACGACTGAAGGAGCGCACGGACAATCGCGACGAGAACGTCTCGCCGCCGTCACTCCGCGCCCAATTGAAAGCCGTCAGACGATGGGGCCGCCAGACGCCGTCAAATCTGTCGTCAATCCGCCAACCGGTCCTCGTGGCCCACGGTGAGAACGACCGGATGGTGCCCAGCCAGAACACAATCGACCTGGCCGCTCGTCTACCCAACAGCGAACTTGTCCCTCTCTACCGTGACTCCGGCCACGGGGGGATCTTCCAGTACCACGAGGACTTCGTTGCAAGGGCGCTTGGCTTCCTCGGGTCCTGATCTTGATCGGATGTCGCTGGAGCGGGCCTCACATCGCCGGCCGCGCCTCACTTGCACCGGGGTTCGCTACACACGCCAGTGGCCCCCAGCCCGATCCCGACGAAACTGCCCGGAGCCACGACGTCGCGCGAACTGCGACCGGCCGAGATCGAGGCGATCATCGAGCGCTTCGCCACGGCCGCGGCCGTGTGCGAGACAGCCGGCTTCAACGGCGTACAGGTGCAAGCAGCCCACGGGTATCTCATCTCGCAGTTCCTGTCACCGCTGTCGAACCGGCGCGACGACGGCTGGGGCGGCGATCTCGAGCGGCGGATGCGTTTCGGTCTCGAGGTCGTCCGCCGCATCCGCGGCCGCGTCGGGCCCGGCGTCGCGGTAGGCGTCAAACTCAACTCGGCGGACTTCCAGCGGGCCGGATTCACCGAGGACGAGTCCCAGGCCGTGCTGGCCACGCTCGCCCCACGAAGGCGTCGACCTCATCGAGGAGTTGAACCACCCTCGTGCACACTCCCCAGCGAGCAGCCGCCAACCCCTGCGGCTTCAACGGTCGGAGCCCGCGCTGAGCCCCTCGGGACAGGCTGCGCCACCCGACGGAGCATCTCGCCGTCGGCTCCGACAGCGGCGCATGCTTGTTGCCCGCACCCCGCTGAGTCCAACGCGAACTCACCGATCCACGACGACGGGTCGTGTCGCCTCCGTCGGAGACGGTCCTGAGGGCTTGGACGGCGATCTACGTCGTCAACGGTTTTCCACGGTCAGCACGATCTTGCCGGTGGTGCGACCGGTCTCGCCCAGTGCGTGGGCCCTGGCCGCCTCGGCGAGCGGGAAGGTGGCGTCGATGTGGGCACGCAGGGCGCCGGTTTCGACCAAGTTGGCGATGGCCTGCATACCTGCGCGGTCGGCCTCGACGAGGAGGGACTCGAAGCGGATGCCCCGCTCGGCGATGTCGGCCAGCTCGGTGGGGTCGACGGGTACCGGAAGGATCGAGACGAGTGTGCCGCCCGGGCGCAGGACGGCCAGGGAGCGGGCGCGGGCGGAAGCGTCCAGCGAGATCGAGTCGAGGACCACGTCGACGTCCTTGACGGCCTCGGTGAAGTCGACCTCGTGGTAGTCGATGGCCTCGTCCACTCCCAGGGAACGCAGGAAGTCGTGCTTGGCGGCACTGGCGGTGCCGATGACGTACGCGCCGCGGGACTTGGCGATCTGGACGGCGAGATGGCCGACCCCGCCGGCGGCCGCGTGGATGAAGACGCGTTGCCCGGGCTGGACATCAGCCGTCTCGACGAGTGCCTGGTACGCGGTCAGGGCCGCGAGCGGCAGGGCACCGGCCTGGACGTGGTCGATACCGGCGGGCTTGTGGACGAAGGCGCGGGCCGGGCCGGTCACGTACTCGGCGTGGGAGCCGACCCCGTGGGGGTAGGGCAGCATGCCGAAGACCTCGTCGCCCGGCTTGAACAGGGTGACGCCGGTGCCGACGGACTCGACCACTCCGGAGACGTCCCAGCCCAGGATGAGGGGCAGGCCGTTGACGCTCATGGGCTGGGCCCGGTTCCACCAGTCGGTCGGGTTGACGCCGGCCGCGCGGACGGCGATCAGGATCTCACTCAACCCTGGCTCGGGCCGGGGAAGTTCGACCTCCTTGAGTACCTCGGGGGAGCCGTGGGAGTCCTGCCGGATGGCGCGCATGGTGGGGGTATCGGAGTTCGTCATCCGTCCAGCGTCGCGGCCTGCCACCCCCGGCGCCACGGCATGAATGCCAACTTTCAACGGGATCGCGCCATGGCCTACGTTCGTCGATTCATCACGTCGGCCGTGATCGCGGCGGCAGGGGTGCGGGTCCGGTAGCCTGGCATGAATTACCACTTTCGACGGGATCACGCCATGGCCTCCCTTCACCGAGTCGTCGTCCTGGCCGTGGACGGCGTTTACCCCTTCGAACTGGGTATTCCCAGCCGGGTCTTCGAGGCCGCGGACGGCCGCTACGAGGTGCTCACCTGCAGCGTCGACGGCCTACCGGTACGCACCAACTCCGACTTCTCGATCACCGTCGAGCACGGCCCCGAGGCGCTGCGCACCGCCGACACCGTCGTCATCCCGCCCTTCACCGCCACCGACGTCACGGCGGAAGTGCCGCACGCCATGGTCCAGGCGCTCGCCTCCGTGGCACCAGGCGCCCGCCTCGTATCGATCTGCACCGGCGCCTTCGTCCTGGCCGCCGCCGGCCTCCTCGACGGCCGGCCGGCCACCACCCACTGGATGGTCGCCGACCTCTTCCGCGCACGCTTCCCACACGTCGCACTCGATCCCGACGTCCTTTTCATCGACGACGGAGATGTGCTGACCTCGGCTGGTGCCGCCTCCGGACTCGACGTCTGCCTGCACATCATCCGCAAGGACCACGGCAGCGAAGTCGCCAACCAGGTGGCCCGCAGGTGCGTCGTCCCCCCGTGGCGCGAGGGAGGACAGGCACAGTACATCCAGCACCCGGTGCCCGAGGCCACGGCCAGCGGAACGGCCACCGCCCGCCAGTGGGCCCTGGAGAACCTCCACGAGCCCATGACCTTGATGGACCTCGCCGCGCACTCCCACATGAGTCTGCGCACCTTCGCCCGCCGCTTCACCGAAGAGGTGGGCATGAGCCCGGGACGCTGGCTGATCCAGCAGCGCGTCGACCGGGCACGGCACCTCCTGGAAACCACCGACCTGGCGGTCGACGACATCGCCGGCCAGGTCGGCTTCGCCGGCGGCACATCGCTGCGCGAACACCTGCATGCCCTCATCGGCGTCTCACCGCTCGCCTACCGGCGCACCTTCCGCGGCGCCCTGTCCCCCACCCACTGAGCTGTTCTTCCCTCTGCGGCTCCTGGTGCAGATGCCGCCGCAGTCCGCCTCACCGGTCAGCTGCAGCCCTTGACATGAGTCGACTGCGCCGGACGACTGGCAGGGCCAACGGAGGCAGACCGCCGAGCCCCTGAGGAGGCGTGCGAAGGTGCCCGCCCCCGTGCCACAGCCCAGATCCACGATCTGGCGCGCGTCAGCCTTCAGTGGCAGCCAGGCGGTCCGCGGATCCGTTTGCGCATCCGTCTTCTTGCGTCAGGGCAACGTCGTATGCCTTTACTGCAAGGCCTCCTCAACCTTTGGTACAGGTGGTCCGGAACGAGGGCCACGCACGACGAAAGGCGCGCTATCTCTGCGCAGACTGCCCGCTACGAGAGCGACGGACTGCCCGCTGAGACGGTGAAAGTGGTGATGGTCGGCGGCGGCGCCGCTGGTCGAGATCCTCCAGCGGGGACGGCAGCGGGTACGTCAGTACGGCGGCCAGATCGCATGAGGAGAGGTGGCCTCGGCCGAACCGGCCGCCCCGTCCCCCTCGGACGGGCCCTGGAGTGGGCCTTCGAGCACGGCGAGAAGGTCCTGTTCCTGCCCGATTCTGCGGTTCACCGTCAGCCTGATGGATGGCCGCACGGTGACGGCGCGCCGGGTGCTGGTGGCCACCCGCCTGCGTGACGTGCTGCCCGCGGGGCCCGGGCCTCGCCGAGCAATGGGGCCACGGAGTGGTGTATTGCCCCCCACGGCTGGGAGGTACGCGATGAGCCGTTCGGCATCCTCACCACCGGCCCGCCTCGGTCCACCGCGCATGGCTGTTCCGCCCGCTGACCGACGACCTCATTGTCTTGAGCTGGTCTGATTCGCGATCGTGGAGCATGATCAGACCGTCGCGAACCCCAGCACCAGCGGTGCCACGGCAACGAGCATGATGGCGGCCGGGATGCCGACTCCCTTCTTGTCGCCTCCACGGAGGTGCGTGATCACGGCGCCCAGGAAGTACAGGACGACGCCGATCGCCGCCGCGATGCCCAACGGTCGGAAGGCGATGCCGGCGAGCAGCCCCAGAGCGCCCGCGATCTTGACCAGGCCGAGCGGCAAGAACCAGCTGTCGGGCACCCCGAGCGCCTTGAGCCCGTCTGTGACCTTCGGATCGCCGGTGAAGTCGGGAACGGACGAGAAGACCAGCACCAGGGACACCACGACAGCGAGGACGACATAGGCGATGAACACGGAGAACTCCGGAGGAAGAAGGGACCGTCGATCGGTCCGGGAATACGGGGGCGGCAAGCGATGAGCCGCGGTCATGCGACTGCCTCGTGTCCCGGGCACTGTTGTGGGTGTGGGCGAGGTGATCTTGTTGATGCCGAGTGGGAACGGCCGCTGCCGTTCCCACCGGTTCAGAAACGGGCGTTGTGATGGTGGCGGTTTCATCGGCAAGGCGAAGGGCCCCGTGCCGGAACCCTGGCGGAGAGCCGTCGGCTGAAGGGCGGAGCCGGCCAGGCCTCGCTCTCGCGTCGGCGGATACTCAGGCCTGGCGTAGCGGGAGGGCGTTGAAGGTGTGGTCCGCCCAGATGCGGCGGGTGGTTTCGGCCGGGTAGGGCGCAACGCGGGGTTCGGTGTCGATGAGCTGGGTGGGGCGCTGTTCGGTGTCGTACTCGGGCCGGCCGAGGGTGCCGGTGGTGGCGAAGGGCGTCCACGCGGAGCGCGCCCACTGTTCTTCGCGAGCACCGGACACAGGGCGCCGATCCGCTCGTCCGCCGCCATGTGCCCGAAGCCGCTCAGTGCCCGACCACGCGTCTCCTGGTGGCGTCCACGGCTACTCGGCTCCACCCACCTCGGGGCAGTCCGGAGCCTGCACCGATATCGGAGCGGTCACTGTCTGCAGATCTCAGCCGGGGAGCTTGTTGCTCTTGCGGATCTGTCCGTCGAAGACCCCGGCGGGGAGGATGCGGTGCGCCGCGCTGACGAGCCGGGCTTGCCGGCCGGCGGTGTAGCGCACCTGCGGCTTGGAGTCGGTGGCGGCCGCGACGATCGCCTTCGCGACGATGGCGGGGTCGTCACCGTCCTCGTTGACCGCCAACGCCACCTGGTCGGCGATACGCCGCTGCTCCGCATAGATCTGCATGGGCATGTCGGGTGCGACGGTGTTCGCCTCGAATGAGGATTTGGTACCGCCCGGCTGGACGATGAGTGCCCGGACCCCGTGTTCGCGGATCTCGTGGTCCAGGGACTCGGTGTACCCCTCGAGCGCGTGCTTGGACGCCGAGTAGTTGGCCATGTAGGGCGCGGGGAGGAACCCGAGGACGGACGAGATGTTGATGATGCGCCCGCTTCCCCGGGCGCGCATGTGCGGGAGGACGGCCCTGGTCATGCGCATCACACCGAAGACGTTGATGTTGAAGAGACGCTGGGCCTGCGCGAGAGAGTTTTCCTCCCACGCGCCCGAGGAGCCGATGCCCGCGTTGTTGACCAGGACGTCGATCCGCCCGAACCGCTCGATCACCTGCTCGACCGCGGCAGCGACCGAATCGTCACTGCCCACATCGAGGGCGAGGAACGTCACGCCGTCGCGACGGTCGGCTGCCGACGTCTTCCGGCTCGTTCCCACCGTCTCGAAACCCGCTGCGACGAGCGCGAGGGCGGCCGCCTTTCCGATACCGGTGGACGCACCTGTCACGAGTGCCACCGGCCGAGTTGTTGTCGCCATCACAAGCTCCCTCAGTTTTGAATTACGCCCGTATGTCTTACGTTCGTACGACCATACGGTGGTCCTCGGTCGATGGCAAGTGGTCGCGTCCGGCGGTTCGAGAAGGATCTCGGGAAAGGCCCCGGTCAGGTCGCCGCCGGCGTGGGAGCGGATCAGCACGCGTCCATCGGCCCGCGAGTGCCCGGTAGCCGTCCCACTTGGGCTCAGCTGCGGATGACGTCACCGGTGCCGAGATCCCGGAGTGCGGCCACTTCATCTGGGAGGAGTAACCGGAGGCACTGTTGGCGGATCTGCGGCCTTTCCTGGTCGGCAAGACGAACCGGTGACCCCCGCGGTGAGGGAAGCACTGCCACTTGGCCGATCGAGCGCCGACCCGAAAGGTGCGCTGTGCGAGGGGCCTCGACCACGGTGTGATGACCCCGCATGGCGAACGCACCTGCAGGGCTGAGGGGCGGCCCCGCCGTAACCGGCTGGGCCGCCCCTCGGCCCGGGCTTCAGGTCGCGACCGGGGCGCCCGCCGGAGCGTTCCCTGCGGCGAGGCCGGCAGCCTGGCCGTCGGCCTTGCGCTGCCGGGGCATGAGCAGCGCCACGGCCGCTGCCAGGGCGACGGCGCCGGCTCCGACCCAGAGGGCGGGGATCAGTCCGTCCACGAACAGGGAGGCGGATCCGTAGCCGCCCTGGGCGGAGAAGACCGCGGCCAGCGTCGCCACGCCGATGGCGCCGCCGACCTCACGGATGGCGTTGTTGGCGCCGGAGGCGATGCCCTGCTCCTCCGGGCGGACCGTGCTCAGGACGAGGTTCGCGCTGGGGGCGAAGAACATGCCCAGGCCGATGCCGCAGACGATCAGTGCGGGCAGCATGTGGGTGTAGGTCTCGTGGGGCTCGACTGTGATGGCCCACAGTCCGAGGCCGACGGCGTTCAGGGTCATGCCCGCCGTGACGACGGGTGCGCCGCCGATGCGGTCGGACAGTGCCCCGGCCAGCGGCCCGGCGATCATGGGCATGGCGGTCCAGGGCAGCATCCGCACGCCGGCTTGCATCGGCGAGTAGCCGCCGACGGTCTGCAGGTACTGACTGAGCAGGAAGATCGACCCGAACATGCCCAACAACATCAGCAGGCTGGCGGCGTTGATGGCGCTGAAGGAGCGGTGACGGAAGAGACGCATCGGCAGCATCGGATGCTTGGCGCGCAGTTCGTAGAAGACGAAGCCGACCAGCAGTGCCGTACCCGCGAAGAAGCCGCCCAGCACCGTGGTGCTGGTCCAGCCGTCGGTGTTGCCGCGCACCAGGGCGTAGACGATGCCGAACAGACCGCCGCTGGCCAGAATCGTGCCCACGAGGTCGAGGGTCGGGTTCGGGCCGCGGCTCTCGTCCAGCCGCAGCACGGCGAGCGGGATCAGCGCCAGACCGAGGGGGACGTTCACCCAGAAGATCCACTGCCAGGAGAGGTTCTCGGTCAGTGCGCCGCCGATGAGCGGACCGGTGGCCACGGCGATGCCGCTGGCCGCACCCCAGACGCCCAGGGCGGCGCCGCGCCGCTCGGCGGGAACGGCGGCCGACAGCAGGGTGAGCGTCAGCGGCGTCACGATCGCCGACCCGACGCCCTGCGCCGCACGTGCGGCGATCAGTTCACCCATCCCCGGTGCGAGGGCGGCCGCGGCCGAGGCAGTGGTGAAGATCCCGAGCCCGATGGCGAACAGCCTCCGGCGGCCGAAGCGATCACCCAGCGAAGCGCCGAACATGAGCAGGACCGCGAAGGTGAGGGTGTAGGCGCTCACCGTCCATTCGAGGTCCTCCAGACCGCCGCCGAGGTCCTCGCGGATGGAGGGGAGGGCGGTGGTGACGATCAGGTTGTCGAGCGCGGTGATGAACCCGGCCGCGCTGGTGATGGCCACCGCCCAGAAGGCGCTGCCGCCCCGGACCCGCTGTTTGCGTTGCTGTTTCATGGCGTTCCCTGCATTCCCTGGAAAGACGTACTTGGTTGACGGATCAATGGACGTGGAGGCCGCGGGTGACGGCATGGCGTGCGACAGCGGGTATCGGCATCGAGCGGGCTCGGCGCGGTGCGGATTTCTGGGCGGCCGCTTCTCAGGGGAGCTGGGGGTAGAGCGCGGAGACGCCTCCGGCCAGGGCGGCCTGTGCCTGGCGGGAGCCGTTGTCCGCGACGATCTCGTAGGCGCCGGCGGCGATGCCGTCGACGGCGATCCGCGCGATGTCGACCGGGTCGGACTTGGCCGCGTCGACGGTGCGGACCATGTCGGTGTCCATGTAGCCGACGTGGAGTCCGGCGACGCGGATGTGCTGGTCGGCGAGTTGCAGGCGCAGGGCGTTGGTGAGCGACCACTCCGCGGACTTGGCGGCGCAGTAGGCACCGAATTCCGGGAAGCTGACCCAGGAGAGGCCGGACAGGACGTTCAGGATCGCCCCGCCGCCGCCCGCCGCGATCTGGGGCGCGAAGGCGCGGACCACGGAGAGGGTGCCGAAGTAGTGGGTGTCCATCTCGAGGCGGACGTCGTCCAGGTCGGCGTTGAGCAGGTCGGCGCCGGTGGAGGATCCGGCGTTGTTGACCAGGATGGTCACGTTGCCGGTGGCTTTGGCGGCGGCCGCGATGGAGGCGGCGTCGGTGATGTCGAGTGCGATCGGCCTGGCGCCGGGCAGGTCGACCTGGTCGGGGTTACGGGCGCCGGCGTAGACGGTGGCGCCGCGGGCGAGGAGTTCGGCGGCGAGGGCTCGGCCGAAGCCCCGGTTGGCTCCGGTGACGAGGGCGGTGCTCGTGGAGAGGTCCATGGAGAGTTCCTGATGAAGTGGAGAGGAGTGAAGTTCAGAGCACCAATGGAGTGGCCAAGAGGGCCAGCTCATTAAATTATAACCATAATACTAAGCGGGGTGAGTCGGTGATCGCAACCGATCCATGCTTCTGTGATGCCGTCGAGGTCGGGATCCCTGCGACGCCAGGGGGTTTCGGGCTTGCGGTGCGACCGACGCGCGAGGGCCCCGCCGCGCGCACGGCAGGTTCCTCGTCAGGGCGCGACGGAGGTGGACTCAGAGCTTGACGATCATCTTTCCGATGTTCTCGCCCCGCATCATGGCGAGGAAGGCGTCCAGGGTGTTCTCCAGGCCGTCCCGCATGGTTTCGCGGTAGCGGAGCCTGCCCTCGGCGAGCCACCCGCCGACCTCGCGGACGAAGTCCGGCTGGAGGTCCAGCTCTTCGCTGACCATGAACGCCAGGATGTCCGAACGCGTCACGGACAGGTTCCACAGGTTGCGCGGGCCGACGACCTTCTCGTCGTTGTACTGGGAGACCATCCCGCACAGGACGATCCGTGCGTGCAGCTTGAGGGCGCCGATCGCCGCCTCCAGGTGCTCACCGCCGACGTTGTCGAAGAAGACGTCGATGCCCTCCGGGGCCGCCTTGGCCAGCTGCTCGGCGACCGGCCCGTTCTTGTAGTTGAACGCCGCGTCGTAGCCGTACTCCTCGACGAGCAGCTTGACCTTCTCGTCCGAGCCCGCGCTGCCGATCACCCGTCCTGCGCCCTTCAGCTTGGCGATCTGGCCGGCCTGGGTGCCGACGGCGCCTGCCGCACCGGAGACGAAGACCGTGTCACCCTCCTTGATCTTCGCGAACCGCTCCAGTCCTATGTACGCGGTGAGGCCGGGAACACCGAGCACGCCCAGGTAAGCGGGAAGCGGTGCGAGATTCGGGTCCACCTTCTGAGCGCCCGCCGCGTCGAGGACCGCGTAGTCGCGCCAGCCGAGGACGTGCACCACAAAGTCACCGGGAGCGAAACCCTGCGCGTTGGACACCAGGACACGGCCGACCGCCGGGCCGTCCATCGGCGCGTCCACGTCGTAGGGCTCGATGTAGGACTTCTTGTCGCTCATCCGGCCACGCATGTAGGGGTCGACCGAGAGGTATTCGTTGGCGATCAGGAGCTGCCCGGCGCCGGGCGTGGGGAGGCCCACCTCGCGCAGCGAGAAGTGGGAAGCGGTCGGCCGGCCCGCCGGGCGGGTGTCCAGATACCAGGCGAGGGCGGTGGTGGGCAGGGTCTGCTCGGACATGTTGATCGAGTCCCTTCAGCGGGGCGGTTCGGATCGGCCAAAGGTCTGGCTACTGAACAGAAAGGTCTCCCTGTAGGGGACCGATGGTGAGTTGGGCGTCCGGAAGACGCCGTAGCCGGCGAGTTCGGGAATTCCGTGCACCCGCCCGAAGGTCGGTGTCGCCGCAGGCGCTACCGCACCCTGCGTCTCAGCAAACGGGTGAAACGATCAACCGTTGCCGACACTGCGCAGGTCACAGTCCCAATCGACCAGAGATTCCATGTGGCCGGACTCCGCCGCGACGCGTGCCTGACCAGCAATGGAATCTGCCGATGTGGCAGAACGCCGCGGGTTGAGTTGGCCTCGTCGAGCATCGCGGCAGACTCTCCCGTGGCGTGAAACGATCAGGAGGTCTGGTTGGCCAGGCCGACGTACTCACCCAAGTGGTATTCGACATCGAGACCCTTGTCGGCGATCAGCGTGCCGAGCGCCACAGCACGAGCCGGGAATCCCGGGTTTGTCAGCGAGTCCACGAACCCGCCGTAGCTGGCGATCAGGTCGGCGTCCGGCGGCAGCGTCGCTCGGTTGACCATCGACTTCGCTGTCGTCAGTGCCTGCCGGTCGAAGGAGGCGAGGCGGGCGACCGTCGCGTCGACGAAGGCGTCGAGTTCCGCGTCGGGCAGGGCTCTTGTGACCCACCCCCAGCGCTCGGCCACGTCGGCGTCGTAGTCGACGCTGCTGAGAATGGCCTCGAGCGCCCGGTCGCGGCCGATGGATCGGGGGAGTCGCTCGGTTCCGCCTCCGCCGGGGACGATCCCGATGCCGACCTCGGGCTGGCCGAAGACCGCCTTCTCGCGACTGGCGTACCGCAGGTCGCAGGCGAGGGCCAGCTCGTTGCCGGCGCCACGGGTGCGACCACGGATGGCCGCGATGCTGACGTACGAAGCCTTGCTCAACCGCAGGACCATGTCGGTCCAGACCGGCGGGTCGTCCTCGTGCTGGGGTACGGGCAGGTCGCCCGTCGCGGCGCCGTCGAAGTGGTTGATGAAGTAGTCGGGGACTTCACTGGAGAAGACGACGACCTGAATGTCCGGGTCCTCGTCGAACCCGCAGACGATTTCGTGCAGCCTCACCACGGCCTCGGGAACCATGAGGTTCACAGGAGGATTCGCGAACGTGATCCTGGCGGTCTGGGGGGTGGTGCGCTCGAGGCGGATCGTGCTGGGCTGACTCATGGGAGGGCTCCGTTTCGTAGCGGGCGGTCAGTGGTATGGGCGGCAGAGGGGGCTCAAAAGCGGTCACCAGGCTGACCGGACGCTGCGTACTCGCGGCGGGCTCAGCGCTGATCGAAGGTCGACGTCTGCTCGTTCACGGAGGTCATGGACCGGTCGCGGAGATATGTTCGGCAAAACGCTTAGCTCATACGCGTGGCCGGATCCGCCGTGGCTGACTTCACCATCCTGAGATGTCGTGGTACTCGTCCGGAGCCGGAGATGGAGCCGGCCTTCGCCGCGCTGCACGAATTGCTGTGGCCGCAGGCCCAGTCCTTGAACGGGGCGCTCGGTACCAAGACGAGGTCACCACATCGACCCGATCTACTCGCTTCAGCTACTTCCGAATCGCCCGGCGCCGAGTGCTCGCGCGTACGTCTCACGATTCAACAGTGGAAGCTCGCCAGTGGCGTCCGTGGTGGCGATGTATTCAAGCATCCGCCTCTGAGCTTCCTTCGATTGATCTCTGACCAGGAACTCGGCGTGCTCGAACTGCAAGCCGTCCTCGAGTGACAGGGAGCTGCCGAAGTAGATGGATCGCTTGATGGCTCCGAGAGATTTCTTCGAGCGTAGGCTCAGATACTCTGCGCGCTCGATCGACCGTGCGAGGACCTTTTCCTTTGGCACCACTTCGTCGACCGCACCGAGCGAGAGAGCCTCTGCAGGCGTGAACGGCCTGCCCTCGAGAACGGCGAGCAACGTCTGCTGAGTACCGATCAGACGAGGCAGTCGCTGAGAGCCGCCGCCACCCGGTGTCAGTGCGAGCAGGACTTCTGTCAGGCCGATGACATACTCCCCGTCTGCCATGATGCGCAGATCACAGGCAAATGCCAGTTCCGAGCCGACGGCAAGTGCCGAACCGTTGAGTGCCGCAACGAAGATGGTGCCGCTTGCATTCATCTTCAGGAAGGTGGCATGAAAGCTGTCGAGCTGCAGAAGTGTCTTGAGCCGGGTCATCCCCGCGAGCGTTCTGACAACCGGCACTCTGTTGATGAGCCTCGCCGTGCGCGCTACGAGCTTGGCGAGGCGCGTGTTGATCGGCGGGAATCCAGTGCCGCCTTCTTGTAGCCAGCGCACATCAGAATGACTCAGGAAGCGGTCAGGATGCGTACCGGTGAAGACGACCGCTCGGATGTCCGGATCGCGGTCCGCACGATCGACCAACTCTTTCAGCTGCTTGGCGATCTCGGGATCGAACAACGCATGCGGGCCTCCGTCGATACGAGCGACAAGCACCCCGGCGTCGCCCTCGACGGCAATGTGTCCTGCTGGCTGCGAGCTGCTTCTCGATGTGTCCATGTGGTCCTCCGGTGAGTTGGCTGTGGTCGATGGTTTCCGGCGCTCGCGCGGGTCGCGCTCCACCTGAGACGGCGACGCATTCTGTGCGCAGGGGGCGTGCCGACCCGGCGACGGGGGCGACAGGTCGGGCGCGGTCATGTCACGCGGATGACGACCTTGCCGGCCTTGGTGCGTCCTTGCTCGAGGTGGGCCATGGCTTCATGGGTCTGGCCGACGTCGAAAACGGAGTCCACGACCGGCCGGATGATCTCGGCGTCGACGAGGGTGGCGAGTTCGCGGAGCTGGTCGCCGCTGGCCTTCATGAACAGGTACGACAGTACGTCACCTGGTGTCACCGGGCACGTCGGCGGATCCAGTAGCTCAGGGCGGCCATGGCCGGCCGGACGACGGGAATGGCGCCGATCTTCCGGGCGAAGGTGGGGCCGGGTGGCCCGGTGATGCTGATGACGTTCACGCCCGGCTTCAGCACCCGCAGTGACTTGTCGAGGGTTTCGCCCCCGACCGTGTCGATGACGACGTCGTAGTCGTGCAGGACCGTCTCGTACGCCTGCTTCTGGTAGCCGATGACGACGTCCGCGCCGAGGTTCTTCAGGTCGGTCTTCGTCGCGCTCGCGGTCGTGGCCACGCTCGCACCGAGATGCTTCGCCGGCTGGATGGCGATGGTACGAGGCCCTGGACCGATCGCGGAGATATGTGATGCTGAAGAGCGGTGCTTTTGACGCCCGCACCACCAGATCCGCCAACGTCCTGTCCTTGCTTCCGGTTTCGATGATCGCGGTGGACATGTCGTCTTCCGCGGTGCGCGCGCGAGTGCGCTGACCACGCCCGACGCTACGGACAGCGAGCTGCAAGCGGATCTGTCATCGAATCTGTCATCGGATCGGTCACGGGGATGGCGAAGTTCGGAACGCAGGTAGCACGAGCGCTCCGGCGGCAGCAGCCATGAGGCTTGCAAGCGAAGGGACCTGTACGGACGGCGCCAGGAGCAGGGCGCCCTTGACCGGATCCTTGACGGTGCCTGTCAGGGCGACAGGGCAGCCCTGATGCTGTGGGGCGACTCCGGCATCGGTAAGACCGCCCTGCTCGAACCCGCGCAGTGCCTGACCTTCGCCGCGCGCCGACTGCGCAACGAGCCCGTGGTCATGCTCCTCACCGGACACGACGACCCCGTCGAGGGCCCCTGGGAGAAACTGCCGGCGATGGAGGTCAGGGAACTGGGCGACGACGACGCCCGGCTCCTCGCCCGTGCCCTCGCTCCGCAAGCCGGCGAGTCGGTCATCCGCCGCACGATCCGCG